>NZ_JBHVZA010000070.1:0-1064 GCF_042880275.1 Streptomyces sp. NPDC058308 | reverse complement strand
CCTAGGTGTATTGATCACGAGCGTTGTTAACACTGGCCGGGCTTGATCACGGCGAAGGCCTCCGTGTGTGGTGGAGGTGTCGAATCTTCACCGCACGGAGGCCTTCGTGTCCCACCGTAATGCCCGGCTGACCCTTCACGGCAGGCGACTGCTGATCGACCGTGTCCGCTCCGGCCGTCCCGTCGCGCACGTCGCCGCGGAGATGGGCATCTCGCGTCCCACGGCCCACAAGTGGATCCGGCGCTGGCGATCCGAGGGCGAAGGCGGGCTCTTCGACCGCTCCAGCCGCCCGCGCACGACACCACACCGAACCACCGCCACCACCGAAGCCCGCGTCTGCCGGCTGCGGCAGGAACGCAAGCTCGGTCCCGCACGCCTCGGCCCGGTTCTTGGCCTGCCCGCCTCGACCGTGCACCGCATCCTGACCCGCCACGGCCTGAACCGCCTGGCCTGGCTGGACCGGCCCACCGGCCAGGTCATCCGCCGCTACGAACGCGACCGGCCGGGCGAGCTGATCCACGTCGACGTCAAGAAACTCGGCCGCATCCCCGACGGCGGCGGGCACAAGGTCCTGGGCCGCCAGGCCGGCCGCGCCACCCGCGCGAGCATGGGCTTCGACTACGTCCACTCCGCCGTCGACGACCACTCCCGCCTGGCCTACAGCGAGGTCCACCCCGACGAGAAGGCCGCCACCTGCGCAGCCTTCCTGCACCGGGCCGCGGCCTTCTTCGCCGCCTGCGGCATCACCCGCATCGAGCGGGTCCTGACCGACAACGCCTGGCCCTACCGCAAAAGCTTCGCCTGGCGGCAGGCCCTGGCCGACCTCGGCGCCACCGGCAAGCTCACCCGCGCCTACCGGCCGCAGACCAACGGCAAGGTCGAACGCTTCCACCGCACCCTGCTCGACGAATGGGCCTACCTGCGGCTCTACACCAGCAACACCGAACGCATCACAGCCCTGGCAGACTTCCTGCACACCTACAACCACCACCGCTGCCACACCGCACTCGGAGGCAAGCCACCGATCACCCGTGTGAACAACGCTGCGGGTCAATACACCTAGG
>NZ_JBHVZA010000069.1:0-1163 GCF_042880275.1 Streptomyces sp. NPDC058308 | reverse complement strand
CTAGAGATCTTTAATGGCTGGGGTTACGGCGGTTGGAGGTCGAGTCCGGTCTTGGCGATGAGCCCCTCGATGAGGTGGGGTCGATACTGCATCCGTTTCAGCCGCGTCTTCACCAATGCGGTGAGCTGGTCAAGGCTGTGTTTGGTGAGGTTGGCCAGGGACCTCTTCAGGTGCGACCACACGCCCTCGACCGGGTTGAACTCCGGAGCGTATGGCGGCAGGTGGTAAACGGTCAGCCATAGTCGCGCCGCGATCAGCCGTCGCATTGTGTGGCTGACGTGCGTGTTCAGATTGTCCCAGACCAGGACGATGGGGCCGCCGAGCTGCTGGTGGGCGGCATCGAGCAGGCGGGCGTAGTCGGTCTCGGTGAAGCCCTTGCGTCGGCCTTTGGCGGGGCCGCAGTCCAGGTGGATGCGGTAGATCAGCCGTGGGCTGCGGCCGCCCTTCGTACAGATCAGCGCCGCCATCGAGACCCGCTTGGTGCCCGCGGCGGTGACCTTCACGACCGGGGTGCGGCCCCGGCGGCCCCAGGTGCGGCCCTTGGGCGGCCTCAGTCCCTGACCTGCCTCGTCCTCGAAGCAGAGCCAGGCGCCCAAGTCCGCCGCCCTCTTTTTATGACAGGCCACTGCTCGTCCTTCCAGGCAGCGATCTTCGACTCATCCCGCTCGGTGGCCTTCCGGGCCGGGACCTGCACGCTCCAGCCGATGCGGTGCAGCAACAGGTCGAGCCCGGCCAGGGTGTACTCGACGCCGAACCGACGGCGCACGATCTCGGCGATCCGGGCCAGCGTCCAGCACTGGTCATTCCAGCCGCACGCGGCCGGACCGGCCTCCAGTACCGCCTCCAGGGACCGTAGTTGGCCGGCATCGAGCTTGCAGCGGGCGCCGCCGGGACCCTTGGAGACCAGCGCCTGGCGGCCGCCCGAGGCCAGAGTCCGCCGCCAGCGGTTCGCCGACATCCGGGTCACCCGGAACCGCCGGGCCACCTCCCGGTCACTGGCTCCCGCCTCGATCAAGTCGGCCGCCGCGAACCGGACTTGCTCGCGTCGATCCCGCTCCTCGGCTGTCAGTCCACCGCCATCGGGATACCTCATTCCTCCGGCATAGCGCGGCCCACGATAACCGTCACGACCCCACGTAACCCGCACCGTTAAAGATCTCTAG
>NZ_JBHVZA010000068.1:0-1468 GCF_042880275.1 Streptomyces sp. NPDC058308 | reverse complement strand
CGGGGGGGTGCCCCTATGACTTTGGTCAAGGGGTTGGGGCGGGTTGAGCTTCGTAGAAGGTGCCGTCGCGGAGCATCGCGAAGAGGACGTCGGCTCGGCGGCGGGCGAGGCAGAGGAGGGCTTGGGTGTGGTGTTTGCCCTGGTTGATCTTCTTTTCGTAGTAGGTCCGGGAGGTCGGGTCGGCCAGGGCGGCGAACGCGGAGAGGAAGAAGGCGCGTTTGAGCTGCTTGTTTCCTCGTCTGGAGGGTTGTTCGCCGCGGATGGAGGAGCCCGAGCTCCTGGTCGCTGGGGCGAGGCCGGCGTAGGCCGCGAGGTGTGCGGCGCTGGGGAAACGGGTGCCGTCGCCGACGTCGATGAGGATGCGGGCTCCGGTCCTGATGCCGATACCGGGCATCGACATCAGGACCTTGGAAAGAGGGTGGGCCTCCAGCAGTTCCTCGATCCGGTGGGCCAGCAGTTTGCGCTGGTCAAGTACTGCCTGGAGTGAGTTGGCGAGGCTGGGAACGATCAATGCGGCCGCGTCGGTGCCCGGGACGACGACGGTCTGTTCATCCAGCGCGGTGAAGACGTCCTCGATCAGTCGCTCGGCCATCCGCGGCGCTTTCGGGCGGATCAGGCTGATCAGCCTGCGGCGTCCGGCCTTGCGGATCTGGGCCGGAGAGCCGAACTGGTCCAGCATTTTGAGCACGGCCGGGTGCTGCATGCGCGGTCCCAGCACCCGTTCCAGGTGCGGGTGGATCTGGGTGAACAGGCCCCGCAGCCGGTTGGACAGGCGGGTGGCCTCGGCGGCGAGGTCGTCGTCGAACCCGACGATCATGTGGAGTTCGGCGATCGTGTCGTCGTCGAGGTCGACCGAGCGCAGCGTGTGCGGCATCGCCCGGGCCGCATCCGCGATGATGAACGCGTCTTTCGCGTCGGTCTTGGCCTCGCCGGGATAGAGATCGGCGATCCGCCGCATCGTCAGGCCCGGTAGATAGGCGACGTGGCAGCCCAGGTCGCGGGCGACGGTCAGCGGCAGGGCTCCGATGGAAGCGACCTGGTCAACGATCACGAGCACGGTTCCGTGCTTGGCCTGCAGTTTGGCGAAGACCTCGCGGAGTTTGGGCTCGCTGTTGGGCAGGCGCTTGTCGAAGGTCTTCTTGCCGGTGGGGGTCAGTGCGGTGGCGTGGTGTTCGCCCTTGCCGACGTCCAGGCCGAGGTAGACGTCGATGCTGCTGGTATCGATCACGTCGGGCTTCCTTCGGTGCTGTTCACCCGGCCCTGCCACGGCACTGATCGCCACATCCACATTACGAAGAGCCTCCCGGCCTGTGAAAAGGCCGGTGGTCATGCCCCTAATCAGCGGTCTGTCAGTGCCTCCGGAGCTGGTGACACCACCCCCCAGGCCATCCGTTCGACAAGGGGAGGTAGTCATGCCAACTCCGAAGACCGGTAACCCCGTTGCGGGGCTACGAAGAAGGTAATGGGG
>NZ_JBHVZA010000067.1:0-1599 GCF_042880275.1 Streptomyces sp. NPDC058308 | reverse complement strand
ATGCACCGCCACAAGGAACGCGGCTTCTGCTGCGGCGCCGGCGGCGCCCGCATGTGGATGGAAGAACGCATCGGCAAGCGCATCAACACCGAACGCGTCGACGAAGCACTCAGCCTCAACCCCGACATCGTCTCCACCGCCTGCCCCTTCTGCCTCGTCATGCTCACCGACTCCGTCAACGGCAAGAAGGCTGAGTCCAATAGCGGCTCCGCCGCGGGCGGCCCGGCCAAGGAAAGCCTCCAAGTCGTCGACGTCGCCCAACTCCTCCTCGACTCCGTCAAAACACCGGTCGACGACACCACGGGCGAGCCGGAGCCCGAGACCGAGCCCGCCAAGCAGACCAAGTGACCAAGTAGCCCAAGTGGCCAAGTAGGCCCGTACCGCCACACGCTGATCAGGCCGGTTCCGCCTTCGGGCGGGACCGGCCTGTCGCGTTGGTGCGGCCATGAGCGCTACTTCGGGTCGCGGTTGAACTTCGCGGTCGACCAGAAGTAGCCGAGCACCGCCAGGCCCAGGCACCAGGCCACGGCCAGCCATCCGTTGTGGCCGATCTCGCTGCCGAGCAGCAGGCCGCGCAGGGTCTCGATGGCGGGGGTGAACGGCTGGTACTCGGCGATCGGCTGGAACCAGCCCGGCATCGCGTCCACGGGGGTGAAGGCGCTGGAGAGCAGTGGCAGCAGGATCAGCGGCATCGCGTTGTTGCCCGCGGCCTCGGCGTTCGGGCTGACCAGGCCCATGCCGACCGCGATCCAGGTGAGCGCGGTGGAGAAGAGCACGAGCAGTCCGAACGCCGCCAGCCACTCCAGTACGGAGGCGTCCGTGGACCGGAAGCCGATGGCCACGCCGATGGCGCCCACCAGGACAACGCTGGCGATCGACTGCAGCACGCTGCCGACGACGTGCCCGACGAGCACCGAAGGCCGGTGGATCGCCATCGTGCGGAAGCGGGCGATGATGCCCTCGGTCATGTCGTTGGAGACGGAGACCGCGGTGCCGATCAGGGTGCTTCCGACGGTCATCAGGAGCAGGCCTGGGACGACGTACGCGATGTACGCGGAGCGGTCCGCGCCGCCGTCGCCGATCCCCGAACTCATCGCGTCGCCGAAGACGTAGACGAAGAGCAGCAACAGCATGACCGGGGTGAGCAGCAGGTTCAGGGTGAGGGAGGGGTAGCGGCGGGCGTGCAGGAGGTTGCGGCGCAGCATGGTGGAGGAGTCGCGGACGGCGAGGGCGAGGGTGCTCATCGGGCGTTCTCCTTGGGCTGGTTCTGCTGCGGGGCGTTGGGTTGCGGAGCGGGGAGGGTGGCCGGTCCGGTCAGGGCGAAGAAGACGTCGTCGAGGTCGGGGGTGTGCACGGTGAGTTCGTCGGCCTGGATGGCGTGTGAGTCCAGGCGGTCGAGGATGGTGCGCAGGGCGCGTTGGCTGCCGTCGCTGGGGAGTTGGAGGGCCAGTGCCTGGTCGTCGCGGGTGACGTCGCCCAGCGCGCGGGCGGCGGTGCGGTAGGCGTCGGGGTCGGTGAAGCGCAGCCGTACGTGCCCGCCGGGGATGAGCTGTTTGAGTTCTTCCGGGCTGCCGTGGGCGGCGATCTTTCCGTCGTTGA
>NZ_JBHVZA010000065.1:0-1685 GCF_042880275.1 Streptomyces sp. NPDC058308 | reverse complement strand
CGCCCGGGCCGGGAGGAGGCCGAATGCGCTGGTGGCGGGCGGGGGCGGGGGGTGTGAGGGCGGGTGGGAGGGGCGGGGCGGGCCGGGTGCTGGGCGGGGGTGCGGGGCTTGGGGCGGGCGGGGACGGGCCGCAGGGGGCGGTACGGGAGGGGCGGGGCGGGGCCGGGTGCCGGGCGCCCCGACAGCGTTGTCGGGGCGCCCGGCGGGCGGGGACGGGCTGGAAGAAACCTGGAGTTCCCCTGCAGAAAAGAGGAATCTAGAGTTCCCCTTTAGGGCGGATCGATTACGAAAAGAAAAATTTAACGCCGCTGGATTGCCGCTCTCTTCCCGCTGGGGTGCACGTTGACACCCCCCGACCGCTCATGGAACTCTCCGATGTGCGCCCATAGCTGCGGCTGGGCAGCGGTGGGGATCTGGGCAACAACCGGGGGGATGGAACGCGCATGACAGCCGTATCCAGTGAACACATCAGGGCCTGTACCAGCCGGGCCGGATTTATTTCTCCTGCCGGAATTTCCTGAACGGAAACGTCCTGTCACCGCGATGTCCTTGAGTGGCCCGCAGCGGCCCTGAACGGCCTTCACCTGGGGTTGGGGCCACTTCGCTCCCCGGGGGCCATCGATCCAGCATTCACTGCAGCGACCGGTTCACACGTTCTTTCCGTCATGCCGGCCGCGGGGCGCGTCAGCTCATGAAGGAGATTCAATGGAGTTTCGCTCATGCCCCAGGAACCATGCCCAGGAAATCCGTGTCGCCGTCGGCTCCGTCCTGTGCACGCCCTGTGTCGAGCAGCTCGAACGCACGCTGCGCACCCTTCCCGGCCTGCATCAGGAGGGGCTGCATCACATTCTTTCGACGTCCGGGCGCAGGAACCCGACAAAGGTGTCGGGCAGCCGCAGGCGGGATCACCTGAATATTTCCGCGCTCGATGCCAGGAACAATATTCTCGCCATCCTTGAGTCATGGGCGGGGTATGTCGTGGAGAAGGCCCAGGTGCCCGCCCCCGGCCGCTCCGTCCCGCACCTCGCATGCTTTTTGGTTCTCCATCTGGAGTGGCTCACCGCCCAGCCCCCTGCCGTTGAATTCGCCGACGAAGTCGAAAGCCTCCGGGTGGAATCGCTGCGGGCGATCGACCCGGAACCGGAGGGTCAGCAGGCGCCCGTCATCGGGTGCGTGGTGGACGACTGCCCCGGGACGATCAACGCCTCGCCGCCCGCCGCCCGCAGCGCCGCCCCGGGCGGCGTCAGCTGTACGTCAGGACATTCATGGGAAATGCGCGAATTGCTCACCATCCGGCACCGCAGGGACCGGCAACGGAAGGACGCCGCATGAACAGACCGCCGCGCCACAGGCTTGTGCCCACGAATGTGGCCGCTCTGGCCACGGGGGTCTCCGAAGCGACCATCCGCAAGTGGGTGAGCCGGGGCAAGATAACCCGCTACGGTTCCCCGGGACGCTCCCAGTTCGACATCGAGGAGCTCACCGAGATCGCTCTGCGCCGCCAGCCGGCCTCCGCTCCCGGCGGGCGTTCCTGACCGCATCCGCGCGCGGATGCGCGCCGTGCCCTTGCTGTGCTCCGGCCGCATGGGGGGCCTAGGCCCTGTCGTCAAACTCGCGTCTGCCTCGCGACGCCTGGCACGCACGCTCGCCGCGTTGTCGGGCTCATCCCGGTACGCCCAGTACCG
>NZ_JBHVZA010000064.1:1272-2499 GCF_042880275.1 Streptomyces sp. NPDC058308 | reverse complement strand
GTTTCAGAACCAACACAGTGGACGCGAGCAACTGAGGACAAGCCCTCGGCCTATTAGTACCAGTCACCTCCACCCGTTACCGGGCTTCCAGATCTGGCCTATCAACCCAGTCGTCTACTGGGAGCCTTAACCCCTCAAAGGGGGTGGGAATACTCATCTCGAAGCAGGCTTCCCGCTTAGATGCTTTCAGCGGTTATCCTTTCCGAACGTAGCCAACCAGCCATGCCCTTGGCAGGACAACTGGCACACCAGAGGTTCGTCCGTCCCGGTCCTCTCGTACTAGGGACAGCCCTTCTCAATATTCCTACGCGCACAGAGGATAGGGACCGAACTGTCTCACGACGTTCTAAACCCAGCTCGCGTACCGCTTTAATGGGCGAACAGCCCAACCCTTGGGACCGACTCCAGCCCCAGGATGCGACGAGCCGACATCGAGGTGCCAAACCATCCCGTCGATATGGACTCTTGGGGAAGATCAGCCTGTTATCCCCGGGGTACCTTTTATCCGTTGAGCGACGGCGCTTCCACAAGCCACCGCCGGATCACTAGTCCCGACTTTCGTCCCTGCTCGACCCGTCGGTCTCACAGTCAAGCTCCCTTGTGCACTTACACTCAACACCTGATTACCAACCAGGCTGAGGGAACCTTTGGGCGCCTCCGTTACTCTTTGGGAGGCAACCGCCCCAGTTAAACTACCCATCAGACACTGTCCCTGATCCGGATCACGGACCGAGGTTAGACATCCAGCACGACCAGAGTGGTATTTCAACGATGACTCCCCCGATACTGGCGTACCGAGTTCACAGTCTCCCACCTATCCTACACAAGCCGAACCGAACACCAATATCAAACTGTAGTAAAGGTCCCGGGGTCTTTCCGTCCTTCTGCGCGAAACGAGCATCTTTACTCGTAGTGCAATTTCACCGGGCCTATGGTTGAGACAGTCGAGAAGTCGTTACGCCATTCGTGCAGGTCGGAACTTACCCGACAAGGAATTTCGCTACCTTAGGATGGTTATAGTTACCACCGCCGTTTACTGGCGCTTAAGTTCTCAGCTTCGCACGCCCGAAAGCGCACTAACCGGTCCCCTTAACGTTCCAGCACCGGGCAGGCGTCAGTCCGTATACATCGCCTTACGGCTTCGCACGGACCTGTGTTTTTAGTAAACAGTCGCTTCTCGCTGGTCTCTGCGGCCACCCCCAGCTCAGACAGTAAATGTCATCACCT
>NZ_JBHVZA010000064.1:0-1176 GCF_042880275.1 Streptomyces sp. NPDC058308 | reverse complement strand
CCGGTGATGGCCCCCCTTCTCCCGAAGTTACGGGGGCATTTTGCCGAGTTCCTTAACCATAGTTCACCCGAACGCCTCGGTATTCTCTACCTGACCACCTGAGTCGGTTTAGGGTACGGGCCGCCATGAAACTCGCTAGAGGCTTTTCTCGACAGCATAGGATCATCCACTTCACCACAATCGGCTCGGCATCAGGTCTCAGCCTTAATGTGCGACGGATTTACCTATCACACGGCCTACACCCTTACCCCGGGACAACCACCGCCCGGGCTGGACTACCTTCCTGCGTCACCCCATCACTCACCTACTACAAGTCTGGTCCGTCGGCTCCACCACTTTCCTTTCCCCGAAGGGTCCGGAACGGCTTCACGGACTTAGCATCGCCTGATTCGATGTTTGACGCTTCACAGCGGGTACCGGAATATCAACCGGTTATCCATCGACTACGCCTGTCGGCCTCGCCTTAGGTCCCGACTTACCCTGGGCAGATCAGCTTGACCCAGGAACCCTTAGTCAATCGGCGCACACGTTTCTCACGTATGTATCGCTACTCATGCCTGCATTCTCACTCGTGAACCGTCCACCACTAGCTTCCGCTGCAGCTTCACCCGGCACACGACGCTCCCCTACCCATCACAGCACCCGTTGGGGCTTATTGCTGCAATGACACGACTTCGGCGGTACGCTTGAGCCCCGCTACATTGTCGGCGCGGAATCACTAGACCAGTGAGCTATTACGCACTCTTTCAAGGGTGGCTGCTTCTAAGCCAACCTCCTGGTTGTCTGTGCGACTCCACATCCTTTCCCACTTAGCGTACGCTTAGGGGCCTTAGTCGATGCTCTGGGCTGTTTCCCTCTCGACCATGGAGCTTATCCCCCACAGTCTCACTGCCGCGCTCTCACTTACCGGCATTCGGAGTTTGGCTAAGGTCAGTAACCCGGTAGGGCCCATCGCCTATCCAGTGCTCTACCTCCGGCAAGAAACACACGACGCTGCACCTAAATGCATTTCGGGGAGAACCAGCTATCACGGAGTTTGATTGGCCTTTCACCCCTAACCACAGGTCATCCCCCAGGTTTTCAACCCTGGTGGGTTCGGTCCTCCACGACCTCTTACAGCCGCTTCAACCTGCCCATGGCTAGATCACTCCGCTTCGGGTCTTGAGCGCGCTACTA
>NZ_JBHVZA010000063.1:0-2656 GCF_042880275.1 Streptomyces sp. NPDC058308 | reverse complement strand
GTCCACCGCCATCGGGATACCTCATTCCTCCGGCATAGCGCGGCCCACGATAACCGTCACGACCCCACGTAACCCGCACCGTTAAAGATCTCTAGACAAGGCGAGCCCTTTGACACGGTGACCGGCCTCCCTGACTCCCTGCGTGGCGGCAAGGCGGCGCTGTCGTTCCTCGCGCTGGCCGTGGCGTACGTGGACGCCCGGTGGGCGGAGGCGTCCGCGAAGCAGCGCGACAGCATGACCGGTGCACTCGCCACCGTGGTTCCGGCGTTGGTTAAGCCGGGGCGTGGTCGGCCCACTCCCGAGACACTGCGCCGCGCGCTTCGTTCCTACTTGCTGCCGGTGCCTCGGCGGACTCAGGAGAGGCCCGAAGAGATCGCTGCCGCAGTGCGCTGGATCGAGAAGGCGTCTCTGCCGCTGGCCGAGTTGCAGGAGGCGCCCCGGGTTCATGAGCTGATCGATGGACTCGGTCGGCGCCTGGACGGCAAGCCGGCCGCGACGCAGACGTACCGGCGTCGGCGTGCGGTGGTCTTCAACGCACTTCAGCACGCGGTGGAGCTGGAGCACCTGACCTCCAATCCGCTCTCCCGTGTGCGCCGGAAGCGCGGGAAGCGGGCGGTCCAGGAGGTCGACCGGCGGGTGGTGGTCAATCCTCGGCAGGTACGGGAGCTACTGATCGCGCTCACCTAGGTGGGCGGTTACGACCGTGCGAGCGGCCGTCGGCTCCGTGCGTTCTTCGGGTGCCTGTACTACGCGGCCATGCGCCCTGGCGAGGCGTTGGGCCTGCGCCGTTCGGACTGCACCCTCCCGCAGAAGGGCTGGGGCCGCATCGAGCTGGCGGAGACCCGCCCGACGGCCGGTAAGGCGTGGACCGACTCGGGGGAGGTGCACGACCGGCGGGGCCTCAAGCAGAGGGAGGCCGGTGAAGTCCGCGTGGTGCCGATTCCGCCCCCGCTCGTGCAGCTGCTGCTGGAGCACGTAGAGGAGTTCGGTACGGCGAAGGACGGTCGGCTGTTCTTCAGCGAGCGAGGCAACGTGATCGCCGCGTCGTCCTACTCGCGAGCCTGGAAGCAGGCCCGGGAGCTGGCGCTCCTGCCTCAGCAAGTCGAGTCCGTCATGGCGGCCCGGCCGTACGACCTCCGGCACGCCGGAGTGTCCCAGTGGCTCAACTCCGGGGTGCCCGCGCCCGAAGTGGCTGCACGTGCAGGGCACTCAGTCGACGTGCTGCTGAAGATCTACGCCAAGTGCATCGACGGCCAGGAGGAGATGAGCGACCGGATCATGCGCGGGCTGGGGGGGAGCCTGAAGAGCCGGGAGAACCGGACTGAGCCTCCGAAGCTCTGCCCCGGACCGACCAGGGTCCGGGGCTTCGCCGCGTCTGCGAAGCGGTTCGCGAGCGACCCGCGAAAGCGCCTCCGACCTGCCCAGAAGGCGTCCAAGATCAACACGCTATTACAGCGTGAGCCCTGACAAGTCACTGCTTTCGCCCGCCTCCGCCTGCACACACAAAAAGACCCCGTCGTCAGCGTCTCCGCTGGTGACGGGGTCTTTAGGCACCTAAATCAAGGTGCCCCCGGCAGGATTCGAACCTGCGCACACGGCTCCGGAGGCCGTTGCTCTATCCCCTGAGCTACGGGGGCGTATCGACCCGCTTGCGCGGCGACGGGTAGAACCCTACCAGCTCTCCGGGGCTCCCCATGAACAGGTATTTCGTTGCCCCCGAGGGAGGCTCGGCGGTGCCTCCGTACCCCTGCTGTGCCGGCCCGCGCCGGGCACCTCGCGCGGGGCGGAAGTAGGGAAAACCGGGACGCGGCCGTGGGCGCGGACCTACTCTCGAGGTGTGCCAGGCGTGCCCGGCCGCGTGCTTGTTGTGGACGACAACAAGGTCATCCGGCAACTGATCAGGGTCAACCTCGAGCTGGAGGGCTTCGAGGTCGTGACCGCGGCCGACGGTGTCGAGTGCCTGGATGTCGTGCAGCAGGTCCAGCCCGATGTGGTCACCCTCGATGTCGTGATGCCCCGGCTCGACGGGCTCCGGACCGCGGCGCGGCTGCGGTCCGACGCGGGGACCCGCCATCTGCCGATCGTCGTCATCAGTGCGTGTACGCAGTACGAGGTCGAGAGCGGCCTGGAGGTCGGCGTCGACGCGTTCCTCGCCAAGCCCTTCGAACCCAGCGAACTGGTCGGGATCGTGCAGCAGTTGATGGAGGGGGCGGAGAGCGGGAACGGTGACGGGCTCCGCCGCCAAGGTCATCAGCAAGGTCAGCAGCAAGTTCATAGCGGGCAGCACGGCTATCAGGGACAGCAAGGTCATCAAGGGCAGCATCAGAGTTGTCCGGTGCACCAAGGGCACGGGCGTGAGCGTGAGCGCGGGTCCATGGGGAGCGAGTGCCGGGTGAACGGATCCGGAGCGGGCTCCGGCGGTGGCGCGACCACCGCGGGCGGCGCGGGCGGCGCGGGCGGCCTGGGTGGCGTGAGCGGAATGAGCGGAATGAGCGGCTGCACCGGCGAGGCCGAGCCCGCCGCACACCCCGGAGGCTGAGCCCAGCCTCCCCCCGGCCCCCGGCCCAGCCCCGGCCCCCGGCCCGGCCCCGGCCCCCGGCCCGGCCCCGGCCCCCGGCCCGGCCCCGGCCCCCGGCCCGGCCCCGGCCCCCGGCCC
>NZ_JBHVZA010000062.1:0-4193 GCF_042880275.1 Streptomyces sp. NPDC058308 | reverse complement strand
CCTGCACACCTACAACCACCACCGCTGCCACACCGCACTCGGAGGCAAGCCACCGATCACCCGTGTGAACAACGCTGCGGGTCAATACACCTAGGCCCGGCGCCGGGCGTTGAGCCGGGCGGCCTGCCGCGTCAGGTGATCGCGCTCGGCGAGGTCGGACGCCTTCCGGGCGGCCTCGGCGTACAGCCGTGCCGCCGTCACCGGATCGCCGTCGCGCTCGTGGAGATAGGCCGCCACCGCGGTGTACCGGGGCAGTGCGTCGTCGAGTACGGAGAGCGCCGCCAGGCCCGCGCGCGGCCCGTCGGCCTCCCCGACGGCCACCGCCCGGTTGAGCCGGACGACCGGACTGTCGGTCAACCGCACGAGCTCGTCGTACCACTCCACGATCTGCACCCAGTCGGTCTCCCCGGGGGTGGGCGCGTCGGCGTGCAGCGCCGCGACGGCGGCCTGCGCCTGGAACTCGCCGAGCCGGTCGCGGGCGAGGGCCGCCTGCAGAACGGCCACCCCCTCGGCGATCCCCCGCGTGTCCCACCGGCTCCGGTCCTGCTCGGCGAGCGGCACCAGGCTGCCGTCGGGCGCGGTCCGTGCGGCGCGCCGGGCATGGTGGAGCAGCATGAGCGCGAGGAGCCCCGCCACCTCGGGGTGGTCGATCGCGGCGGCGAGCTGCCGGGTCAGCCGGATGGCCTCGGCGGCGAGGTCGACGTCCCCGGAGTAGCCCTCGTTGAAGACCAGGTAGAGGACGCGCAGCACGGTCGCGACGTCCCCCGGCCTGTCGAACCGTACGGCGGAGACGGTGCGCTTGGCCCGGCTGATGCGCTGCGCCATGGTCGCCTCGGGCACCAGGTAGGCCTGGGCGATCTGGCGGGTGGTGAGGCCGCCGACGGCGCGCAGCGTGAGCGCCACCGCGGACGACGGCGTCAGCGAGGGGTGGGCGCACAGGAAGTAGAGCTGGAGGGTGTCGTCCACCCCGGGCGCGGGCCCCGGCGCCGGCTCCTCCTCGACGACGTCCTCACGCCGGCGACGAGCGGTGTCCGCCCGGGCCGCGTCGAGGAACCGGCGCCAGGCCACGGTGACCAGCCAGCCCTTCGGATCCCTGGGCTGGTCGGCCGGCCAGACGCGGAGCGCCTCGATCAGCGCGTCCTGCACGGCGTCCTCGGCCGCCGCGAAGTCGGCTCCGCGGCGGACGAGGATGCCGAGCACACCCGGCGTGAGGCTCCGGAGCAGGGCCTCGTTCATGGCCGGGCTCACTCCGAGATGGTCGGCGGCTCGCTCAGGAACGGGCGCAGCTCCAGCCACTCGTGGATCGGCTCCCCGCCCGCCCCTGGAGCGGCGGACAGCTCACCGGCCAGCTCCACGGCGCGCTCGTAGCTGTCTACGTCGATCACCATCCAGCCCGCGATGAGGTCCTTGGTCTCGGCGAACGGGCCGTCGGTGACCGGCGGGCGCCCCTCACCGTCGTACCGCACGAACGTCCCCTCGGGCGCCAGCGCCTGACCGTCGACGAACTCACCGGTCTTCTCCAGCCGGTCCGCGAAGTCCCGCATGTACTGCACGTGCGCCGAGATCTCCTCCGGCGTCCACTGGTCCATCGGCACGTCGTTGGCCGGAGCCGGGGCGCCACGGTAGTGCTTGAGCAGCAGGTACTTGGCCATCGTGCTTCTCCTCGATGTTGTGCGACCCATTCTGGTCACATTCACTACGGGGACGGAGCCGGTCGGGGATTCTCGACACCGCCCCCGAACTTTTTTCCACGAGGTCACGAAACGCGAAGGGCGGGCCCCCTCAGGAGCCCGCCCTTCATACCTCACACCGCTGATGCAGCAGGTCAGCCCTCGTCGGCATCCCGACGAACCGGCTCCACGACGTCCGCGGAGTCGTCGGCGTCGGCGTCGGCGTCGGCGTCGGCGTCGGCGTCGACGGAGTCCGCGGAGTCTTCCGAGTCCCCCGCGCTCTCGCCGCGACCGGCGTCCTCGTCCGGCTCCTCGTCCTCCACCAGGGCGTCGACGAACGCGACGCCTTCCAGCTCCGCGAGCCGGTCCGATGCGTCGGTGCTGCCGTCCTTGTCGGACTCGACGACCTTGGCGAACCACTCACGCGCCTCGTCCTCGCGCCCCGCTGCGAGCAGCGCGTCGGCGTACGCGTACCGCAGTCGCGCCGTCCAGGGCTGCGCGGAGTTCGACGCCAGCTCGGGGCTCTGCAGGGTCACGATGGCGGCGTCGATTTGGTCCAGGTCGCGGCGCGCCCCGGCGGCGACGAGCCGCATCTCGACCTGCCCCGCCTTGTCGAGCTTGTGCACCTCGGGGGCACCGGCCATCTCCAGCGCCTTCTCGGGCCGGTTGAGACCGCGTTCGCAGTCCGCCATGACAGGCCACAGATCGACACTGCCGGTCATCCGGCGAGCGGCCCGGAACTCGGCGAGCGCCTCGCTGTACTTCTGGGTCGCGTACGCGGCGAAGCCTGCGGCCTCACGCACGGCGGCGACCCTGGAAGCCAGCCGCAGGGCGATCCGCGAGTAGGCGTAGGCCTCCTCGGGCTCCTCGTCGATGAGCTTGGCGACCATCACCAGGTTCCTGGCGACGTCCTCGGCCAGCCCCTTGGGAAGGCTCTGCAGCTCCTGCTGTACGTCCTTGTCGATCTCGTGCCCCGTGACGTCGTCCGGGATCGGCAGCCGCTTGATGGGCTCGCGATCGCGGTCGTCACGCCCACCGCGGTACCCACCGCGGTCGCCGTCACGCCG
Organism: Streptomyces sp. NPDC058308; assembly: GCF_042880275.1. Taxonomy (NCBI): domain Bacteria; kingdom Bacillati; phylum Actinomycetota; class Actinomycetes; order Kitasatosporales; family Streptomycetaceae; genus Streptomyces; species Streptomyces sp. NPDC058308. Next base: position 1,456 of record NZ_JBHVZA010000062.1, on the reverse strand, counting down.
GTCGTCACGCCGGTCGTCACGCCCACGGAACCCACCGGGACGCCCACCCCGGTCGTCACGCCGCGGCGCACGCCCACGGTCGTCCCCGCGCGGCGCCCGGTCATCGCGCCCGCGGTAGCCACCGCCACCGCCGCCACGGTTGTCGTCACGACGGAAGCCACTGCGGTCACCGCGGTCGTTGTCGCGACGGTCATCACGCCGATCGTCACGACGGTCATCACGGCGGAAAGCGGGACGGTCACCGTCGCGACGGTCGTCACGGCGGTCATCACGGCGGAAAGGAGGACGACCGCTGTCGCCGCGGTCGTCGCGACGGAAGCCGCCACGGTCATTGTCACGACGGTCATCGCGACGCGGCGCACCGGAGACGGACCGGTCATCACGCCGGAACCCACCACGGTCGTCCCCGCGCGGCGCCCGGTCATCGCGCCCGCGGTAGCCACCGCCACCGCCACGGTTGTCGTCGCGGCGGAAAGCGGGACGGTCACCGTCGCGACGGTCGTCACGGCGGTCATCACGGCGGAAAGGAGGACGACCGCTGTCGCCGCGGTCGTCGCGACGGAAGCCGCCACGGTCATTGTCACGACGGTCATCGCGACGCGGCGCACCGGAGACGGACCGGTCATCACGCCGGAACCCACCACGGTCGTCCCCGCGCGGCGCCCGGTCATCGCGCCCGCGGTAGCCACCGCCACCGCCGCCACCACGGTTGTCGTCGCGACGGAAGCCACCGCGGTCACCGCGGTCGTTGTCACGACGGTCATCACGCCGATCGTCACGACGGTCATCACGGCGGAAAGGAGGACGACCGCTGTCACCACGGTCGTCGCGACGGAACCCGCCACGGTCACCACGGTCATTGTCACGACGGTCATCGCGACGCGGCGCACCGGAGACGGACCGGTCATCACGCCGGAACCCACCACGGTCACGGTCATCACGACGCGGCCCGCTGGGCCGGTCATCGCGTCCGCTGGGCCGGTCATCGCGCCGGAACGGGGGACGTCCACCGCGGTCCCGGTCGCCATCACGCCGGTCGTCCCGACGGTCATCACGCCCGCGGTACCCACCGCCACCGCCGCCAGCACGGTTGTCGTCGCGACGGAACCCGCCGCGGTCACCGCGATCGTTGCGGTCGTTGTCGCGTCGGGGAGCCCCGCGGTATCCGCCCCGGTCACCACCGTCCCGGCTGCGCTGATCGCGCTCCGGTCGCTCATCGGGAGAGTTGGGGGACATCGGTGACTCCTAGTCTTCGGTACCGCAGTCATTCTCGCGCAGCCTGCAGGCCGGCGCGCTTCGACAAAAACAAAAGGACCCTTGGTCCCAGCGTGGACGCTGGGACCAAGGGTCCTCCAAAAATTGTTCGGCGGCGTCCTACTCTCCCACAGGGTCCCCCCTGCAGTACCATCGGCGCTGTGAGGCTTAGCTTCCGGGTTCGGAATGTAACCGGGCGTTT
>NZ_JBHVZA010000061.1:4877-10337 GCF_042880275.1 Streptomyces sp. NPDC058308 | reverse complement strand
CGCAGCCGCACCGTCGCCCCGCACTTCTCCGCACCCTCGGCCACGGCCTGGGCCAGCGTGTGCACGTTGCCGGTCGCGCTGTAATAGATGATTGCCACGTTCACAGGTTCCACGGTGCTGTCCTTTTCGGTGTGCGGGTGCTGCGGGTGCTGCGTGCCCGGGGTGGGGCTAGCGGGCGATGACCAGGGTGGCGGGCGGGGCGGCGTGGAAGGTGATGTCGCCGAAGCCGGCCTTGGTGAGCCAGGCGTGGTAGTCCGCGCGCCGCCAGGTGCCGCCCTGCTGGGACTTCAGGAGCATTTCGGAGGCGAAGAGCAGCGGGAAGGCCGGCCCGGCGCGGTCGTCGTCGACGACGTAGTCGCACACCACCAGGGCGCCGCCGGGCTTGAGGGCGTCCTTGAGGCGGGTGAAGACCGCGACGTTGTCCTCGGGGCCTTCCTGGTGGGCGATGTGGGAGTAGAGCGCGACGTCGTAGGTGCCGCGGCCGAAGTCGGTGGTGTGGAAGTCGCCGTCGATGCAGGTGAAGCGGTCGCTCAGGCCGCGTTCGGCGAGCAGGCGGCGGGCGATGGCGTTGATGGGTTCCCAGTCCAGCTGGGTGGCGCGGGCGGCGGGGTTGCGCTCGAGCCAGGTGGCGGAGTAGATGCCCGAGCCGCCGCCGATGTCCAGGATGGACAGCGGGCCGGCCTCGGCCAGGTGCAGGACGTCGGCGGCGACGGCGGCGGCGGGCACCGACTGGGCGGCGATGGCCGGCACGACCTCGCCCCAGTGGGGGTTGTCGGCGACTTCGGTGGCCGGGTCGCTGACCGGGCCGCCGGCGCGGACCACCTCGGGCAGCGCGGCCAGCTTGCCCATGTGGGTGAGCTTGAGGCGGGCCAGCGCGGACAGGTCGGCGGGCCGGCCGGCGACCAGGTAGGCCGAGGCGGCGGCGGTGTTGCGGTAGGAGCCGCGGGCCAGGGTGGTCAGGCCGATGCTGACCAGGCCGTCCAGCAGGGTCTGGGCGCCGCGTTCGCTGATCTGGGCGCGCCGGGCGAGCTCGGCGGCGCTGTCCGCGCCGTTCTCCAGGTGGGTGAAGACCCGGTGCTCGGCGGCGGCGCCCAGGATGCCGGTGGACCAGTAGCCGTTGATCAGCCGGAGGATGGTGTCCGGGCTGGTGTCCGGGCTGGTGTCCGGGCTGGTGTCCGGGCTGGTGTCCGGGGTGGGCTGGTGCTCGCTCATGCGGTTCCTCCCCGGCCCGTGGGGGCCGCGTGGGTGCGAAGGGCGGTGCGCAGCGCCGTGACGACCCGTTCGATCTGGTCGGTGGTGAGTTCGGCGTGCATGGGGATGGCCAGGTGGCGGGCGAACAGGTCGGCGGAGACGGGGCAGGTCTGCTTGCCCGCGAAGACCGGCTGCAGGTGGCTGGCCCAGGTGCCGTGGCCGCAGCCGATGCCCTGGCCGCGCAGGTCGCCGGCCAGGGCCGCCCGGTCCACGCTGGGGTCCAGGGCGACCAGGTAGGACTGCCAGGCGTGGGTGCGGTCGGCGGGGACCTGCGGCAGGCTCAGCAGTTCCTCGCCGGCCAGGAGTTCGCCGTAGGCGGCGGCCACCGCGGTGCGCCGGGCCAGGAGTTCATCGATCCGGCCGATCTGGACCTGCAGGATGGCCGCGGCGATGTCGGAGAGTTTGAAGTTGTAGCCGACCTCGGTGAATTCCGGCACGGGCAGGCCGACGATCTTGGACTGGTCGAAGATGCTGCCGATGCCGAAGGAGGAGCGCAGCCGGGCGTCGGCGGCGATCGCCGGGTCGCTGGCCAGCAGGGCGCCGCCCTCGCCGCTGGTGGCGCCCTTGCGGCCGTGGAAGGACAGGCAGGAGATGGGGGCCAGGGCGCCGGCCTGGCGGCCCTGGTAGGTGGCGCCGACCGCGCAGGCGGCGTCCTCGATGAGGAACAGGCCGTGCCGGGTGGCCAGTTCCTGCAGCTGCTGGTAGTCGGCGGGCAGGCCGACGGTGTCCACCGCGATGATGCCGGTGGTGCGCGGGGTGATGAGGTCGGCGACCGCCTGCACGTCGATGGTGTGGGTGTCGGGGCGCACGTCGGCGAAGACGGGCACCGCGTCCAGGTAGCGCACCGCGTGGGCGGGGGCGGGGAAGGTGTAGTCGGCGACGATGACTTCGTCGCCGCCCTGGACGCCCAGGGCGAGCAGGGCCAGGTGCAGGGCGGCGCCGCAGTTGCTCAGGGCGACCGCGTCCATGGCGTAGCGCTGGGCGAGCTGGGCTTCCAGGGCCTTGCCCCGGGGGCCCTGGCCGGCCGGCCAGCCGGAGGCGAACACCTCGGCGACGGCGGCCAGTTCCTGCTCGCCCAGGCTGGCATGGACCAGCGGGATGGCGGAGGTCACGGCGGTCACTCTCCCTGTCCTTGCCCTTGGGGCCCTGGTGAGCCTTGGAGGCTTGGGGATTCTTGGGTGCCTTGGGCACCCTGGGACTCTTGGGGGTCTTGGGGTTCTTGGGGGTCTTGGGGGTCTTGGGGGGTGGCCGGCTGGAACCGCAGCGGGGTCAGTTCCTCGACGTCGTAGCGCTTGCGCATCTCCTCCACGGCCGCGGGGTCCACGGTGGTGCCGCGCGCCCAGATCTCCGCGATCTCTTCGAAGTAGCGCTCGTGGTCGGGTGAGGGGAAGCTCTGGAAGAGCATCGTGACCGGCTTGTCGGTGGCGTTGCGAAAGGCGTGCGGGATGCCGGAGGGCACGAACATGCAGCCGCCCTCGCCCGCGCGGATGACCCGCTCGCCGCTCGCGGAGCGCCAGTGGTGCCAGGTGTCCGTGGTGCGTTCGGTCGGCTCGAAGCACATCAGGTCCAGCTCGCCCTGAAGGACGTAGAAGAACTCCTGGGACTCGTGGTGGACGTGGGCGCCGACGTCGAAGCCGGGCGGCACGACCACCTCGAAGATGGAGACGGCCGAGCCCTGCGCGTGCGTGGCCTTGAAGGTCACCTCCTGCGCCGGGGTGACCAGCTTGCGTCCCCCGCCGGGCGGGACGATCAGGCTGCCTGTCATGGGTGTGGGTTTCCTTAAAGGATCGGCGCGTACGGCGCGCGGCGCGAAAAAAGAGAGAGCCCCCGAGGGGCCGGGGGGCGGGGCGGGGTCAGCCGGCGGCGGGCGGGGTGTCGCCGGCCCAGCGGCCCAGGGCCATCTCGGCGGTGATGCCGGGGCCGAACCCGGCGATCAGGCCGGTGGCGTCGGGCATCGGGGTGTCCTCCTCGAACAGGCGCAGCGCGGCGTCCAGGACGACGGCGCTGGCGATGTTGCCGTACTCGGTCAGCGTCGCCCAGCTGTGGCGGAAGACCTTGCGGTCCACATCGAGGAACTTGGCGAGGTCGTTGAGGATGCGCGGCCCGCCGGCGTGGATGATGTAGAAGTCGAGGTTGGAGGCGTCCCACCGGTGGCCGGCGGCGAACTCGCGCAGCACCGGGGCCAGCGGTTCCATCGTGCCGGGCACCCGGCGGTCGAGCTGGAAGTGGAAGCCGGTGTCGCGCACCGAGTAGGAGATCCAGTCCTCGGTGTTGGGGATGAGGTAGGAGGAGTTGCGCTCCAGTTCGATGCCGGTGCCGCCGGTGCCGCGCACCACGGCGGCCGCGACCGCGTCGCCGAACAGGCCGTCGGAGAGCAGCGAGCCGATGTCGTCCATGTCGGGCTGGTAGCACAGCGAGCACAGCTCGCAGGCGACGATCAGGACGTTGCTGCCGGGGTGGGCCGCGCAGAAGTCGTGGGCGCGGTTGATCGCGGCGCCGCCCGCCGCGCAGCCCAGCTGCGCGATGGGGATCTGGCGGGTGTCGGAGCGAAAGCCCATCTTGTTGATGAGCCAGGCGGTCAGCGAGGGCATCAGGAACCCGGTGCACGACACATAGATGATCGCGTCGATGTCGCGGGCGTTCACCCCGGCGTTGGCCAGGGCCTCCACGACGACCTCGGGGGTGCGCTTTTTGGACTCGGCCTCGTAGATACGGTTGCGTTCGGTCAGGCCCGGGTGGCGCAGGGTCTGCTCGATGGGCTGCACGATATGCCGCTTCTGCACCCCCGTGTTGCGGATCAGCCTGAGTGCCAGGGGAAGCTGCGGCTTTCCGGCGTGGACCTTCTCGGCGAATTCCACCGTCTCTTCCGCTGTGATGACGTATTCCGGCACACGCACTGACGGCTTGCATAGCCTCGGCATATCGGGAATCCACTTTCTCTAGAGTCTGCCTTCTGCACGTGAAGAAGCGTTCGCGCACTCCCGGCTGCCGCCCCCCTTTCGGGCGACGGCAGGGGCAGCGGTGACGGCGCCTGCCGTACCGCCTTCGGCCGCCTCCGGAACCCGCCCGCCCCGGCCCCCCGCCCGGGCCCGGCGGGCGGGCGGTGGGCGGTGAGGCGGTGGGGCGGCGGCACGGAGGCGGCCGAAGGCGGTACGGGATCAACGGACCCGGGTCCGGACCCGGGCCCGGGCCCGGGCCAGGGCCTGGGCCTGGGCCTGGGCCTGGGCTCTGGCCCCCGCGTGCGGTACGGCCCCCGGGTCCGGGCCTGGGCCTGGGTCCGGGCTTTGGCCCCCGCGTGCGGTAGGCCCCTCGGGTCCGGGGGTCGGGCCCCGGACCCGGCCCTGGCAGGGGCTGGTTCCGGGGAGGCCGAGGGCGGCGGGGTGCGGGCGCCGGCCCTCCTGTGCCGGCGGGCCGGCGCCGGGCGGGTGCCGGGGCCGGACAGGCCGGTGGCCCGGACGGCGGGGGCCGGCCGGGCCGAAAAAAAGGGGGGCGTGGGGGAAGCGGGGGGCCAGAACGCGCGGCCGCCGGGGATGGTTCAGGTGCCTTGCGTACACGGCCGGGCCGATCAGCAGACGGCCCGCCACAAAGAGGGGGGAAGAGGACTCCCCCGGCCGGCCCGCCCGCCGGCCGTCGGCGCACCAGCGCATCACGGCAGAAGGGCTTTACGGACATACGGAAAGGGGGGAAGCGGCGCCGCCAGGGGATGCGGAACTCGGCACGGCCCGTGCGCGGCGCTACGACATGCAACCCACCGCCTCAGAAACGGCTTTGGGCAGGGAAGTCGTGCAGAAATAGTGACACGGATGCCGCCCCCGCACCAAGGCCCCCCGAAAGTGACGTAGGTCACGGCCCGCGGGTCCGGTGCACCACGGGGCGCGGAGGCTTCCCGTCCGGATCCGCCGCGGCCGCGGCCGGCCGGCGGGGCGGGTACGCGCGGGCCAACCGGGCGGGAGACGCGGGAGGTTGGGGGGCGGGGCGGGTTCCGGGGGCGGACCGCCCGCCGCTCCCACCCGGCCACACCAGACAGTCACCCGCCCCCCTTGAGTACCCCTGGCAGGCCGCACGGTCTTCCCCTACCGGCGACGATCCCGCCGCCGGGGAGCGGGGCGCCGGGGGGGGGGCGGGGCGCCGGGGAGCGGGGCGCCGCCCCTGCACTCAGCGTCCTCGCCGGCAACGGCCGCCCGGCGGCCGGCGCCGTCGAACAGCAGG
>NZ_JBHVZA010000061.1:0-4780 GCF_042880275.1 Streptomyces sp. NPDC058308 | reverse complement strand
GGGGGGGGGGCGGGGCGCCGGGGAGCGGGGCGCCGCCCCTGCACTCAGCGTCCTCGCCGGCAACGGCCGCCCGGCGGCCGGCGCCGTCGAACAGCAGGCCGCCACCGCACAGTTGACCCGCCGGCAGCGCCGGGGACGCCGGGGGTGCCGAACGCCTGCGTCCGCTGCCGCACCGGCCAGGAGCCCCTGGCTGCCCGGCGGCGCGCACGCGCGGCCGTCCGGCCGATCGCGCCAGGAGCAAAGGCCGGGCTCCGGCCGGGACCCAACCACCGCCGCACGGACCCGCGTTGACACCCGGGACCCCGGCCCTCCCCGGGCGGGCCGGGGCGTGGAGGCGGGCGGCCGGGGGGGGGTGCGAGGTCCGGTGGCGGGCGGGAGCGGACAGCGGCAAGGAGCGCCGGGGTATGACGGGGAGTGCCGGGGCTGTGCGGCCCGGCCGGGCCGGGCCGGATGGATGGGCGGGCGGGCTGGGCGGGGCCGGATGGATGGGCGGGCGGGCCGGACGGGGGCGGATGGATGGGCGGGCGGGCCGGGCGGATGGGCGGGTGTCTGGCCGGCGAGGGCCCGGGCGGTGCCGGGGAGGGTCAGAGGACGTGGATGGCCGATTCGGCGTGGCGGCGGGCCAGTTGCAGCATCTGGCGGCTCTCGTGGCCGAGCTGGGCGCGGATGCGGCACCGGGCGTCGGCCAGGGTGGCACCGGCGCCCAGGACCTCCTCGATGGTGTCCTCGCACAGAATGACGTGGTGCTGGGCGACGACGGTGACCCCGTATTCGTCGGGCAGGACCGACCATTCACCGCAGTGCGCACTCAGCAGCGGGCGCGGGACGGTCGCCTTGTGCACGATGCGCCCGGCGTGCGGAAAACAGATCCGCAGGCCCGACTCGCGGTGGCGCCCGGCCCCGTCGGCGCCGGCCACCTCCAGGGTGACCTGCTGGATACCGGCGCAGGGCTCGCGCAGCGCGACACCGCGGACGTGCGCCAGGCGCCCGGGCCAGTCGGCCGCCTCATACAGAACCTGGTAGACGAGTTCGGCAGGGCCTTTGACACGGATGGTCTCGGCGAAGGAGAGAGCCAGCTGATCCAGGCGGTGCCAGCGTTCGGCCAAAAACCGCAGACCGGCCAGCGCCGAACGGCTGCCGGCCGCGGTCAGCTCCTCGAGCCGGGCACCCTCCCGAAAGCCGGCGGTGGTGAACTCATGCTCCACACTCAGCCGGCAGCGGCCCGCCGCCAGAGCGGTGACCTGCCAGCGCCCGGCCATGGACGTGGCCGGTTCCCTCAGCAGGTCCTGGCGAAAAGAGATACAGCGGCGCGTGATGTCCTGCAGGCGCTGCGACGTCCAGGAGACGACCTCATCCCCCGCCAGCGCCCACACCCGCAGCCGTTCATGGACCCCGTCGAAGTCCAGCCGCTGGGCATAGACATTGCCCGGCAGATACAGCGGCCAGCGTTCGGGATCGGCGATCAGCGCGTAGACGACACCGGCGGACGCGGCCACCTCGACGGTGTGGGCCAGATGATGGATGCGCTGCCCGGACACCGGGCCTCCTCTTCCGCGCCCCGCCCGCACAGAGCGCACCGGGGCCCTCAGGTCCCCGGCCAGGGGGCATGGTGGCAGTCTCTTTTTGCGGGCAGTGTCCCCCGCCCCGCTCGACGCACGCCCGCACACCACTCGAGCCCACCCCACCCCCAACCCACACAGACCACAACAGACACAGACACAGCCGACGGCAGACACGAGCGACGGCACCCGCAGACCACAGCAGACACGGGCACGGGCGACGGCAGACACGGACCGCGGCACTCGCAGACCACGGCAGACGCAGGCGGCGGCGGGCGCAGACCGCGGCGGACGCAGACCGCGGCAGGCACGGGCGCGGGCGCGTGCCACCGGGCCGCCGGGCCGCCGGGCCGCCGGAGCGGCGCGGCGGCCCGCTGCTCACGGCCTCAGGCGGCGTAGAGGTCGAACGTCGAGCCGCGCCGCGGCCCGGCCACCACATCCAGCTGAGGATCCACGGCCAGCATGGCCTGATGCAGGCGCTGGACCTGCGGAGAGGGCTCCACACCCAGGCCCTCGATCATACGGATGCGCAGCTTGCGGTAGATCTCCAGAGCCGACGCCTGGCGCCCCGAGCGGTACAGCGCCACCATGGCCTGCGAATGCAGCCCCTCATGCTGGGGATAACGAGCGGTCAGCTCCGTCAGCTCAGCGATGAGCTCGGAATGCCGGCCCAGCCGCAGATCGGCATCGATACGCCGCTCCACCGTCCCCAGACGGGACTCCTCCAGACGCATGACCTCAATCTCCAGGATCGGCCCCACCCGCACATCGACCAGCGCGGGCCCGCGCCACAGACCCAGCGCCCGGCGGAAACGGTCCGCCGCAGTGGCATCATCCCCGCCCTCAAAAGCCACCCGCCCCTCGGCCGCCAGATGCTCATACTGATGCACATCCACACTCTGACCCGGTATCTGCATCAGATACCCGCCATGCCGGGTGGCCAGCACCTCCTTGGCACTGCCAGGAGCATCAGGCCCCAGCGCCGTCCCCAGATGCCGGCGCAACTGCAGAATGTAGGTCTGCAAAGTCGTCAGCGCACTCTGCGGGGGCTCCGTGCCCCACAACTCCTCCATGAGCGTGGGAACGGGCATCACCCGTCCGGGGTAGAGGGCAAAAAGGGACAGAATCTGCCGCGGCTTACTGGCCGTCGGAACAATCGATCCCCCGTTGACCTCGGCGCTCAACGGACCCAGAACCTGAATCTTCATGGGCTTCCTCCGTACGTCGTCGAGTTCCTCATCGTCACTGCAGCCCGCCGCGGGCCTCTGCACTCGGTGCGTAAAACGCACTCCTTTCCATATCCCCACCCCCACCCCCCACACGAGCCAGAAAACCGGCCCCACGAAGAGAACAGAGGCACAAAGACAAGAGGCGAAAAGTAAAGGGGCCAGAAGTAAAGGGGCGAGAAGTGAAGGGGCCAGAGGTGAAGGGGCCAGAGGTGAAGGGGCCAGAGGTGAAGGGGCGAAGGGACGAGAAGCAAGGGCGAGAGGTGAGGGGTGAGGGGTGAGGGGGTGTCAGGCGGCGCGCCCCGCCCGCACGTTAGACGCCCCAGACCAGCTACACGTGAGCCGAGGTGAAACCCACCCAACGAACAGGAAAACGTTGTCCACCCCCACCCCCAAGCAGCCCGCAAGCGGCCCGCCAGGCGGGGCCGGACAGACCGGTAGGCGACACCCCCGGCGGGCGGCGGCCGGGGCACACCCTCCCCGGCCGGGGGGTGCGGCCGGGGCCGGGGAGGAGACCGGCGGCCGCACCCCCGCACCGACGAAACCACCCCACCCACCACCCACGAAAACAGCAAAGGCCCGGGCACCGGCCCCAAAGAGGACTAGCCGGTCGCCGCCAGATGCCCCCCGCCGGCCCCCGCCACCGGCACCGCCACCTCATGCCCCGCACTCAAAATGGACCGCTGCAGACGCCGCAACCGGGCCGAGGGCTCCAGACCCAGATCCCGCACCAACGTGGCCCGCAGCCGCTGATAAGCCGCCAGCGCCTCCCCCCGCCGCCCCGAACGGTGCAACGCCAGCATGAACTGCGCATGCAGACTCTCATGCGTGCGATAACCATTCACCAACACCGTCAACTCCGACAGCAACTCCCGATGCCGCCCCAACCGCAGATCCGCCTCAATCCGCCGGTCCAACGCACACAACCGGCTCTCATCCAACCGCTTGATCTCCATCCGCAACCGCGGCCCGGCCTGCACATCAGCAAACGCCGTACCCGACCACAACGCCAACGCCTCCCCCAACTCCCGCGCCGCCCCCGCCCAATCCCCGCCCTCCATCGCCCGATACCCAGCCCCCGCCAACCGCTCAAAAACCCGCACATCACTAAACCCCCCACCCCCCACCAGCAGATACCCACCCGGCATCGTCACCAGCACATCCTTAGCCCGCAACCGCCCACCCCCACCAGCGACGGCGACACCCCCACCAGCGGCAGCGACACCCCCACCACCAGCACCGGAAGCAGCACCGGAGACAGCAGCAACGGAAGAGGAAGAGGAAGAGGAAGAGGAAGAGGAGGCGGTGCGGGCACCGGCAGAGACGCCCGAGACGGAAACACCGGAGGCGGCGGTACGGGCGGCAACGCCGGAGGAGACGGAGGAGGAGCCGGAGACGAATGCGGCGGAAGCGGAGGCAGCACCAGAGGCGACGGCGGCGGAGGAGGTGTCGGCGCCACAGGAGGAGATGTCGCCAGAGGCGACGGAGGCACCGGAGGAGGTGGCACCAGAGGTGGTGGCGGAGGAGGTGGCACCGCAGGCGCCGGTGGTGGCGGTGTCGGAGGTGGGGGTGGTGGCGGGGGTGTCGTCGTGGTCCAGGGCAGCGGCAATCAGCTCACGCAACTGCAGCACATACGTCTGCAACGTGGTCCGCGCACTACGCGGCGGCGCACCACCCCACAACTCCTCCGCCAACACCGACACCGGCACCATCCGCCCCGCATGCAACGCCAACAACGCCAGCACCTGCCGGGGCTTGGGAGCCGTCGGCGTGATGGAACGACCATTGACCCGCACCGCCAGCGCACCGAGTACCTCGATGTCCACAGCGTCCCCCTGAAGGTGGTTGATGCCGTCCACAGGGGAAAAAACCACCCCCCGTACCGCATCCAGATTCAATTAGATTCCCCCCGCCCTGTCAATAGAAAACCGCGTAGCTGGTTTCTAGCCGCCCCCCACCCCCCCTCCGCCACCCCACCCCCCACCCCTCCAGACA
>NZ_JBHVZA010000060.1:0-11812 GCF_042880275.1 Streptomyces sp. NPDC058308 | reverse complement strand
CCCTCGCGGGGGCCCGGCGGCCGCTCCCGGCGTCTCAGTTGACCTTGATCTCGTTGTAGACGGGCACGCTGAACTGGTTCAGCGCGACGTCGGAGACCTTGTCCGAGTAGCCGGCGCTGCCGTTCTGGTACCAGAGCGGGATGGCGGGCATCTTCTTCGCGAGGATCTTCTCGGCGTCCTGGAACGTGCCGACGGCCTTGCCGGTGTCGGTCTCGCCGTTGGCCTCGTTGACGAGCTTGTCGAACTCCTTGTCGGAGAACTTGCCGTCGTTGGAGGGGGCGTCGGTGAAGTAGACCGGCTCCAGGAAGTTCTGGATCAGCGGGTAGTCCATCTGCCAGCCCGCGCGCCAGGCGCCGTCGAGCTCCTGCTTGGAGGCCTTGCTGCGGAAGTCCGCGAAGGTGCCGACCGGGCTGGCGACGCAGGCCTTGTCCTTGCCGAGGGCCTTGTTGATGGAGTTGCAGACGGCGTCGACCCACTCCTTGTGCGAGCCGGTGTCCGCGTTGTACGAGATCTTGAGCGTGCCGCCGGGGATGCCGCCGCCGTCCTCGACCATCTTCTTGGCCTTGGCGGCGTCGTACTTACAGGCGTCACCGCAGAGCCCGTCCTGGTAGCCGCCGTCCTTGCCGAGCACCGGCGAGGTCCAGTCGGTGGCGGGCGTCCGCGTCTTCTGGAAGATCGTCTCGGTGATCTGCTCGCGGTTGATCGCCATGGACAGGCCCTGGCGGACCTTCTCCATCCCCGGCTTGCTCCACTTGCTGTCGTAGAAGGGGAAGGCGAGGGTCTGGATGATGCCCGCGGGGGTGTTGATGTAGCGGTCGCCGAGGTCGTTCTTGGCGTTCTTGAGCTGCGAGGCGGGCACGTCGTCGACGAGGTCGAGGTTGCCGGCCATCAGGTCGGTGTAGGCGGTGTTGTTGTCGGTGTAGACCTTCATGTCCACACCGCCGTTCTTCGCCTTGTCCGGGCCGGGGTACTTGTCCCACTTGCGCAGGGACATCTGCGAGCCCTTGGTGTACGAGTCCACGGTGTACGGGCCGTTGCCCACGGGCTTGGAGAGCCAGGCGTCGTGGTGGTCGTAGAACGCCTTGGGCAGCGGCGCGAAGGCCGGGTAGCCGAGGGTGTCGGGCCAGGTGGAGAACTTCTGGCTGAGCTTGACGGTGAAGGTCGTGTCGTCGACGACCTTGAGCCCGGAGAGCGTCTTGGCGCTCGCCTCGCCCTTTTCGGGGTGGACCTTGTCGTAACCGTCGATATAGCCGAAGAAGTAGGCGTTCTTCTGGTTGTTCTTCAGGTTCGCGCCGTAGTTCCAGGCGTCCACGAAGGACTTGGCGGTGATCTTCTCGCCGTCGCTGAACGTCCAGTTCTTCTTGATCTTGACCGTGAAGTTCTGCGCGTCCTTGGTGTCGATCGACTCGGCGACCATGTTCTTGGCCTCGCCGGTCTTCGGGTCGTACCGCTTGAGACCCCGGAAGAGCATGTCGAGGATCTTGCCGCCCTGGACCTCGTTGGTGTTCGCCGGTTCCAGCGGGTTCTGCGGGTCGCCCCAGGAGGAGCTCACGATGCCGGAGCCGTCGCCACCGCCGCCGCCGCTTCCCCCGCCACCACAGGCCGTCGCCGCGACGGCGACCGCCACCGCACATGCGGCCCACTTGGCGTGCGTGGCTCCACGCATGGAGTCCTCCAGTCCTGTGCTGTCCTGCCGTCCTGGCGTGCTGCGTCCCGCGAGCTGACTCACGTATCGCCAAATATCGCCGCATGCGGCATGAACCGCACATTTACTCCACCCGTACGAGTCGGAGCCCATCCGGATGTACGCATTCCGAGACGATCACGCCCGCATATCGGACTCATTGCCCGGCTCGCCCGGCATCGCCCGGCCTTGTCCATCACGCTTGATTACGCGAAGGCAATGTCATGCCCATGCTTGACCAAAGTTCCGCTCAAGGATCCCAAGAGCGGCCCAAAGCGCCTGACGATTCATTGACCGCCAGGGAAACGCCTTGCGAAAGTCGCGCCTAGCCCGTGGGTGCTGGTTGTCCTGCGGCTTCCTGCTGACCCCTTCGGGCCTGGAGCGCCATGACCTCGCCAACACCCGCCGCTGCCGCCACGCTTGAAGTGACGGGCAAAGTCGACGGCAACCCCTCTTCGCCCAAGGACCGCGGCAGCCGGGGGCGTTCACCGGGGCGGCTCGCCTGGACGCGCTTCAAGCGGGACAAGTCCGGCGTCACCGCCGCCTGCATCGTCATCTTCTTCTTCGTCGTCGCGCTCTGCGCGCCGCTGATCTCGAAGGTCTACGGCAAGAACCCGTACGACACCTACGGCCTCGACCAGCCGGGGTTGCTCAACGACTTCAACTACCCGGTCAAGCCGAACGGCGGCATCGACGGGAACTTCTGGTTCGGCGTCGAGCCGGTGCTCGGCCGGGACGTGTTCACGTTCCTCCTCTACGGCATCCGCAACTCGCTGCTGATCGCCGCCGCGACGACGCTCCTCGTGGTGCTCCTCGGCGTCACCATCGGCGTCACCGCCGGGTACATCGGGGGCAAGACGGACTACCTCATCGGCCGGGTCATCGACATCCTGCTCGCGTTCCCGTCCACGCTCTTCTACATCGCCTTCTTCCCGGTGATGATCTCGGTCCTGGTCAGCCCCGAGGACAAGATCCCGCAGTGGCTGACCATCACCAGCCTCATCACCGTGATGACCGCCTTCGGCTGGGCACCGATGGCGCGCCTGCTGCGCGGTGAGGTACTCGCCCTGCGCGAACGGGAGTTCGTGGAGGCCGCCAAGGTCACGGGCGCCTCCCCCGCACGCATCATCTTCAAGGAACTGCTCCCGAACCTGTGGACGCCGATCCTCATCCAGGCGACCCTCGCGCTCCCCATGTTCGTCACCGCCGAAGCGGGACTCGCCTTCCTGGGCGTCGGACTGGAAGAGCCCACGCCGGACTGGGGAGTGATGATCCAGAACGGCTCGAAGTACTACCAGGACGACATCACCTTCATGGTCTTCCCCGGTCTCGCCATGGTGATCTTCGTGGTCGCCTTCAACCTCCTCGGCGACTCGGTGCGCGACGCGCTCGACCCGAAGACCAGACGCTGACACTCCCCCGGAACCGGCACGCGCGACGGGGCCGTGCCGGGCCCATTTCTCGCTCTTCCTCCTTCACACAGGGTTGGTGGCCACATGGCAATCTCACGCAGAAACCTCCTCATCTCGACATCCGTGGCGGCGGGCGGCTCGCTCGTCCTGTCCGCGTGCAGCAGCGGCGACTCGGGCGGGGGCGGGGGCGGCTCGCACGGCGGTGCCACGGAGTACACCAACGCGAGCGTGAAGGTGGGCACCGAGAAGGACTCGACCGGTCCCGCGCCCGCCGTCCCCGGCGGCAAGAAGGGCGGCACGATCTACGGCGTCGCCGAGGACGACGTGTCGCACATGGACCCCCAGCGCATCTACTTCGCGTACAACTCCTCGATCGCCAACCTCTACGCGCGCTGCCTCACCGGCTACCAGACCGACATGGAGGGTCACCAGATCCTCGTCGGCGACCTCGCCACCGACACCGGCAAGTCCTCGGACGACAACAAGACCTGGACCTTCACCCTGAAGGACGGTCTGAAGTGGCAGGACGGCAGCGAGCTCACCGTCGACGACGTCCGGCACGGCATCGAGCGCGGCTGGGCCCCCTTCGTCACCGAGGGCGCCATCTACGTCCAGCAGGCGCTGAGCGGCAAGGGCGCCAAGTGGCGTGACGGGTACGACGGCCCGTACAAGGGCAAGCACCTGGACTCGATCGTCACCGACAAGGCGAAGAAGACGATCACCTTCCACCTGAAGGAGGCGCGCCCGGAGTTCAACTTCACGCTGGCGATGCACAGCTACGCCGCCACTCCCGTGAAGCACGACACCAAGGAGAAGTACGACAAGGCGCCCTTCTCCTGCGGCCCGTACATCGTCAAGCACCGCACCATCGACAAGTCGATGACGCTGGCGCGCAACAAGCACTGGGACGCGAAGACGGACCCGATCCGCAACGCCTACCCGGACAACTTCGAGTTCGAGTTCGGGCCGACCGGCCCCGAGTCCTGCGACCGCTTCATCGCGGACCAGGGCAAGGACCAGCAGATGGTCGCCCTCTACGAGCCGATCCCGGCCGAGCGCATGCAGAAGGTGCTCTCGACGCCCGACATCAAGAAGCGCAGCTTCAACGGCCTGTCGTCCGGCACCTACTACTTCGCCATCAACATGAAGCGGATCACCGACGTGGAGGTGCGCAAGGCGCTCCTCGTCGCCTGGCCCCTCGAGCAGAGCCGCAAGATCTACGGCGGCACCACCGCGGGCGACTACGCCACGACGATCCTCAGCCCCGACATCGTCGGCCGCGAGAAGTTCGACCTCTACGGCAAGCTGGACAAGCCGCAGGGCGACGTGAAGCGGGCCCACGAGATCCTGAAGAAGGCCGGCAAGCTCGGCACGAAGATCGTGTACGCCTTCCCGCGGCGCCCCACCTACGACAAGACCAAGATCGTCATCGAGAAGAACCTGAAGGCCGCGGGCTTCGAGCCGGTCATCAAGCCGCTCAACTCCACGGACTTCTACGACCAGGCGCAGCGCCTGGACAACCGCTTCGACGTGATGTGGTTCGGCTGGTCCCCGGACTGGCCGACCGCCTACACCATGATGCAGCCGCTGCTCGACGGCGCCGCCATCGGCGACGGCCAGAACAACGTGTCCCAGTGCGACGTCCCCTGGATCAACGAGGCGATCAAGAAGAACGCGGTCATCTCGGATCCGAAGGAGGCCGGCAAGGCGTGGGCCGCGCTCGACAGGCGGGTCATGAAGGAAGTCGTGCCGATCATCCCGGAGACCTACCAGCGCCGCTGGTACCTGCACGGCTCCAAGGTCGGCGGCGCCATCCACGACCCGCAGTTCGCCGCGACGATGCTGCACAAGACGTACGTCAAGGCCTGACGACCGGCCCCCGGGGCGGGCCACCGCACGGCGGCCCGCCCCGGCCCCCAACTCCTCTCACGGCATCCGTCAGGAATCCCAACTGCCATGCTCCGCTTCCTCATTCGCCGCACGCTCGGCGGCGCAGTGATCCTGCTGATCATCAGCGCGATCGTCTTCCTCCTCTTCTACGCGGCCCCGCGTGATCCCGCGCGCCTGGCCTGCGGCAAGGTCTGCCCGCCCGACACGCTGGCGCTTGTGAAGCACAACCTGGGGATCGCCGACCCGCTGCCCGTGCAGTACTGGCACTGGTTCGAGGGCCTCTTCGTCGGACGCGACTACGACTCGTACGGCTTCTGCGACGCGCCCTGCCTCGGCTACTCGTTCCGCAACCGCGAGCCCGTCCTCGCCACCATCCTCGACCGCTTCCCGACCACGCTCTCCCTCTCGCTCGGCGCGGCGGTCGTGTTCGTCGTCTTCGGAGTGGGCACCGGGATGCTGGCCGCGCTCAAGCAGGGCAAGGCCCTCGACAAGATCGCGTCGTCCGCGTCGCTCATCGCCTCCTCGATGCAGATCTACGTCGTCGGCGTCTTCGCCGTGTACGCCCTGACCGACCAGCTGCACCTGCTGGACCGGCCCTCGTACACGCCCCTCTCCGAGAACCCCGCCGAGTGGTTCTCCGGGCTGCTCATCCCCTGGCTCGTGCTCGCCCTGATCTTCACCGCCAACTACACGCGCATGGCCCGCTCGCAACTGGTGGAGTCCATGAGCGAGGACTACGTCCGCACGGCCCGGGCCAAGGGACTCTCGCGCTCCACGGTCTTCTTCCGCTTCGCCTGGCGCGGCGCGATGGGCCCGATCGTCACGATCTTCGGCCTCGACCTCGGCGTGCTCCTCGGCGGCGCGATCATCACCGAGAAGACCTTCGCCCTGCACGGCATCGGTGAGCTGTCCGTGAAGGCGGTCGACACCAGCGACCTGCCGCTGCTGCTCGGGGTGGTCCTCGTGGCGGCCGCCGCGATCGTGCTCTTCAACATCGTCGTCGACGCCCTGTACGCGCTGATCGACCCGCGCGTACGCCTCGCATAGGGCCGGGGAGAGAGAACTGATGACCACCCCCTTCCTGTCCGTACGCGACCTGCGCGTCCACTTCTCCACCGAGGACGGCACGGTCAAGGCCGTCGACGGTCTCGACTTCGACCTGGAGAAGGGCCGGACGCTCGGCATCGTCGGCGAGTCCGGCTCCGGCAAGTCGGTGACCAACCTGGCCATCCTGGGCCTGCACCACAAGGACAGCACCGCCATCGACGGCGAGATCCTCCTCGACGGCCAGGAGCTGCTCACCGCCACCGAACGGGAGCTGGAGAAGCTCCGCGGCAACAAGATGGCCATGATCTTCCAGGACGCCCTCGCCTCGCTCTCGCCCTACCACACCATCGGCCGGCAGATCGGCGAGACGTTCCGCAAGCACACCGGTGCCTCCAAGAAGGAGGCCAGGGAGCGGTCGGTCGAGATGCTGACGAAGGTCGGCATCCCCCAGCCCGACCTGCGCGTGGACGACTATCCGCACCAGTTCTCCGGCGGTATGCGCCAGCGCGCGATGATCGCGATGGCGCTGGTCTGCAACCCGGCGCTGCTCATCGCCGACGAACCGACCACGGCGCTCGACGTGACGGTCCAGGCGCAGATCATGGACCTCCTGAAAGACCTCCAGCAGGAGTTCGGCACGTCGATCATCTTCATCACCCACGACCTCGGTGTGATCGCCGACATCGCGGACGAGATCCTGGTGATGTACGGCGGGCGGTGCGTGGAGCGGGGCGCCAAGAAGGAAGTCCTGCGCACGCCCCAACACCCCTACACCTGGGGTCTGCTGGGCTCAATGCCGGCGCTCGACGGCCCCGTGGACGTGCCGCTCTCGCCCATCCCGGGCACGCCGCCGAGCCTCCTCAACCCGCCCTCGGGATGCCGCTTCCACCCGCGGTGCGCGTTCACCGAACAGGTCGGGGGCGGCCGGTGCTCGGGCGAGCAGCCGCTCCTCGAACTGACCGAAGGACGGGGCGCCGCCTGTCACCTGACGCCGGAGCAGCGCACGGAGTTCTTCGCGGACTTCGCGGCGACGCGCACCGACTGACGTACAAGAGACTGGACTTGACCACTATGAGCGACAGCACTCCCCTCCTGGACGTCAGCGGGCTGACCAAACACTTCCCGATCATGGGCGGCTTCCCGTTCAGACGAAAGGTCGGCGCCGTCCAGGCGGTGGACGGTCTGGACTTCACCGTCGCCCAGGGCGAGAGCGTGGGCCTGGTCGGCGAGTCCGGCTGCGGCAAGTCGACGACGGGGCGCCTGATCACCCGCCTCCTGGAGCCCACCGCCGGCACGATCTCCTACCGCGGCAAGGACATCACGCACGCCTCGCGCAAGCAGCTGAAGCCGGTCCGCTCGGAGATCCAGATGATCTTCCAGGACCCGTACGCGTCGCTGAACCCGCGCCAGACGGTCGGCAAGATCATCGCGGGCCCGATGGAGGTCAACGACATCGACCCGCCGGGCGGCAGGGAGGCCCGCGTCCGTGAACTCCTGGAGACCGTCGGCCTCAACCCCGAGCACTACAACCGCTTCCCGCACGAGTTCTCCGGCGGCCAGCGCCAGCGCATCGGAGTGGCCCGCGCGCTCGCCCTGGAACCCAAGCTGATCGTCGCCGACGAGCCCGTCTCGGCGCTCGACGTCTCGATCCAGGCGCAGGTGGTGAACCTGCTCCAGCAGCTGCAGAAGGAGCTGGGGATCGCGTTCCTCTTCATCGCCCACGACCTCGCCGTCGTACGGCACTTCTCGCAGCGGGTCGCCGTGATGTACCTCGGCCGGATCGTGGAGATCGCCGACCGCGAGAGCCTGTACGGGAACCCGCGCCACCCCTACACCAAGGCCCTCCTGTCCGCGGTCCCCGAGGCGACCCCTGACGACGTCCCGCGCCGCGAACGCATCCTGCTGACCGGCGACGTCCCCTCCCCCGTCAACCCGCCCTCGGGCTGCCGCTTCCGCACCCGCTGCTGGAAGGCGACGGACAAGTGCGCGACGGACACGCCACCGCTGGTACGGATCGACGGCAACGGCGCCGGTCACCTCACGGCGTGCCACCACCCGGAAAACCCCACGGAACTGGCCGTACCCGCCGCACGCAAGTCGCTCTGAGCGACGCTCCCCACGGCCTTGGGCCGGGGCCACACCCACCCCTCCGGGACGGCCCCCGATCACCGGGCCGGCCCGCCCTCCCCCTTGACCCGAGCGGGGCGCGGCCGGCTTCGGGCCCGGCGTACGGTGCGGAACTCCCCAGAGCCATCATGCGGAGATGAGCACACACCACAACACACGCCACACATCCGACCGGCCGAGCGCGGTCCGGCTCACCCAGTACACGAAGGCCGAGCAGGACGAGATCCTGGGCACCGGCGACGACCCCTTCGGCGTCGCGGGGACCGGCCTGGCCTGGCTGCCGAAGGAGGAACACTTCGGCATACGCCACGAGGGCCGACTGGTGGCCCACGCGGGGCTGCGACGCTTGTTTTTGTCGGTCGACGGAACCGACCTGGAAGTGGTCGGGGTCGGCGGCGTGGCGGTCGCCCCCGACGTACGCGGCCGGGGCCTGGCCCGCGAGGTCCTCACGACGGCCCTGTCCCACGCTCGCACCCTGGGCCCCCACCACGCCCTGCTCTTCTGCCGCCCGCCGCTCGTCACGCTGTACGAGAGGCTGGGCTGGCAGGCGCTCGACGAGGACGTGCAGGTCGAACAGCCCGGGGGTCGCGTGGTGACCATGCCTCTGCGGACGATGGTGACGCCGCTGCGGGAGGGCGCGCGGTGGCCCGGGGGGCCGGTGCGGGTGCGGTCGCTTCCCATGTGAGTGGCCGGCTCTGCGTTGACGGAGTGGCGGGGACTTCGGTGGGCCTGCGTCTTTGATGGTCACCGGGGCCGCCCGGTTTTGTGCGGAGTGTGGCGGTTCCGGGCCGGCAGTAAAGGGCGCCCTGCGGGCGTCGGCTGCGCCGATTCCGCTGCGCTCCACCCTTGACTCCCGTCCCTCCACCGCACGTTGACCTTTGACCCGGACGGCCAGGGGTGGGGCGGCGGGCTGGCCTAGGAGGGTCATCCCCTTTCACTGCCGGGTGCGGACCGGCCCATCGTGGGCGGGCGCCACGGTCACGGCGTGGCCAGCCGCCCGGCCACGCCGCTCGGGCCATCGGCTCTCATCGCCGGGTGCGGCCCGGCCCATCGTGGCCGACCGCCCCGGTTCGCGCTCGGCTAGCCATTCGGCCTCGCTGCTCGGGTCATCGGCTCTCGCTGCCGGGTGCGGATCGGTCCATCGTGGGCAGGTGCCACGGTCGGTGCGCGCCGGCAGGCACCCCGGACTGGACCACGGCCCCTTCACCCGGGGGCATGGGTCATCAACTTTTTGAAAGTTGCGAAGGGACCTGCCGCGCGCCCCCCGTTATGGCGGATGCGCCGGGCGCCGGGCGCCGTGCGCGGCCGCAAGTCACTGGCACCCCGGGCTCCGGGCTCTGGGCTCTGGGCTCCGGGTCATCAACTTTTTGAAAGTTGCGAAGGGGTGTGCCGCGCGCCCCCCGCCATGCTCCATGCGCCGTCAATTGTGCGAGCCCGCTGGGCCAAAACCTCGTGTTGGGCGGTGTCTGCGGGGGGGCGTGCGGGGCGTGAGCCGGGAGGCGCACGGCGACTCCATTCGCAACTTTCAAAAAGTTGATGCCCGGTCCCCCCAGAGACGTGACTCGATGGACCGGGCGGCTGACCGAGCCGCGAACCGGGGCATCCGCCCACGATGGACCGGACCGCACTCGGCAGCGAGAGCCGATGTCCCGACCAGCAAGGCCGTGCGGCTAGCCGAGCGCGAACCGGGGCGGTCGGCCACGATGGGCCGGTCCGCACCCGGCGACGAAGGGTGATGACCCGAGCGGCGAGGCCGCGCGGCTGGCCAAGGCGCAAACCGTGGCGCCCGCCCACGATGGGCCGGACCGCACCCGGCAGCGAGAGGGGATGACCCGAGCAGAGGATCCCGTCGGCCCCACCCCTGGCCGTCCGGGTCAAAGTCAACGTGCGGTGGAGGGACGGGAGTCAAGGGTGGAGCGCAGCGGAATCGGCGCAGCCGACGCCCGAAGGGCGCCCTTTACTCCCGGCCCGGAACCGCCACACTCCGCAAAAAACCGGGCGGCCCCGGCAACCATCCGGTGCGGGCAAGCCGAAGCCTCCCCCGCCAGGCACTCCGCAGAGGCCCATCGCCAGGCGCGCGTGCAGCTCCACGTCGTATGCGCCTCGACGACTCAGGTCCATGAGGGGAGCCCGCCCCCGAAAGCGACGGCGCCCGGGACTCTTCAGTCCCGGGCGCCCTCAGTTACACCTCACGCATCACGCATCACGCGTCACTCATCGACGTCAGCCGACCAGTACCGCCTTCTCCTCGGCGAAGTGGCAGGCCGATTCGTGGGCGGCCGGGGTGTCCTGGCCCTTGAAGCGCTCGGGAACCGCGAGCAGCGGGACCTCCTTCGCGCACTTGTCCTCCGCCTTCCAGCAACGCGTGCGGAAGCGGCAGCCCGAGGGCGGGTTGGCCGGGGAGGGGACGTCGCCGGTGAGGATGATGCGTTCGCGGCCTTCGCGGGCCTGGGGGTCCGGCACCGGGACCGCGGAGAGCAGGGCCTGGGTGTAAGGGTGCGTCGGGTGCTCGTAGATCTGCTCGTCGGAGCCGATCTCCGCCATCTTGCCCAGGTACATCACGCCGACGCGGTCGGAGATGTGCCGGACGATGGACAGGTCGTGGGCGATGAAGAGGTAGGAGAGGTTGAACTCGTCCTGGAGCTTCTCCATCAGGTTGATGACCTGGGCCTGGACGGAGACGTCCAGGGCCGAGACCGGTTCGTCGCAGATGATGATCTCGGGGTTGAGGGCCAGGCCGCGGGCGATGCCGATGCGCTGGCGCTGGCCGCCGGAGAACTGGTGCGGATAGCGGTTGATGTACTCCGGGTTGAGGCCCACCACGTCCAGGAGGTCCTGGACCCTCTGGCGGCGCGAGCCCTTCGGCGCCACCTCGGGGTGGATCTCGAAGGGCTCGCCGATGATGTCACCCACCGTCATACGGGGGTTGAGCGAGGTGTAGGGGTCCTGGAAGACCATCTGGATGTTGCGGCGCACCGCCTTCAGCGCGCGCCCCGACAGCTTGGTGATGTCCTGGCCCTTGTAGAACACCTCACCGGCCGTGGCCCGCTCCAGCGTCATCAGGAGCTTGGCGACGGTGGACTTGCCACAGCCCGACTCGCCCACGATGCCCAGCGTCTCGCCCTGGTAGAGGTCGAAGGAGATCCCGTCGACCGCCTTGACCGCCCCGACCTGCTTCTTGAGCAGGATGCCCTGGGTCAGCGGGAAGTGCTTGACCAGGTTGCGGACCTGCAGGATCGGCTCACCGCGCTCGACGGGTGCCTCGATCGCTGCCACCGCCTCCTCGGCCGTGCCCGCGTCCACCGTCTCCACCTCGGAGACGTTGGGCGTGGCGTCGGTCGGCACCGCGCCCGAAGCAGCCTTCGAAAGCTTCGCGGGCTGCGAGGGCTTGGAGGCCTTGGTCGGCTCAGCCATGGATCGTCTCCTTCCAGAAGTGGCACGCGCTGCCGCGGCCCGGCAGGTCCCTGCCGTCGGGCTCGGTGACCGGCACCAGCGCGGGGACCTCGGTGCGGCAGATGTCCTGCGCCTTGGGACAGCGCGGGTTGAACGCACAGCCGCCGGGCACCTTCAGCAGGTTGGGCGGCAGCCCCTTGATCGCATAGAGCTCGTGGCCCTTCTGGTCCAGGCGCGGGATGGAGTCCAGCAGGCCCCG
>NZ_JBHVZA010000059.1:0-13911 GCF_042880275.1 Streptomyces sp. NPDC058308 | reverse complement strand
GCCCCTCAGGGGGCGGCCCGACCTTTCGCGGTGTCCGGCTCTTGTTTTCGGGCTTTCCTGCTCTTGTCCGGCTCTTGACCGGCTCTGGGGAAGTCACCGGGCGGGCGGCGCCCACGCATCGATCGCCGAAAAAGCGTTGACACCACTCCAAGTGAAGTACTACGTTCTGACCACTTCACTCGGAGTACAACGAACGGCGTGACCCGCCCCCGCTTCCAAGGAGCCCGCATGCGAAAGCTCGTCTACTTCATCGCCGTCAGCCTCGACGGGTTCATCGCGGGCCCCGACGGCTCCGACCCCACGGGCCCCGACGGCTTCTGGCCGGTCGGCCAGGACTACGTCCAGCACCTCGCGGAGACATATCCGGAGACGCTGCCGGCCCCCGCCAGGGAGGCCCTCGGCATCACCGCCGGGGGAACCCACTTCGACACGATCCTGGAGGGCCGCAGGACGTACATGATCGGCTTCGACGCCGGGCAGCCCAACTGCTACCCGCACCTGCGGCACTTCGTCTTCAGCCGCACCCTCACGACGAGCCCCGACCCCGGTGTCGAGCTGGTCGCCACCGACCCGGTCGAGAAGGTGCGGGAGCTGAAGCGGCAGGAGGGCAAGGACATCTGGCTGTGCGGCGGCGGTGAGCTCGCCGGGGTGCTGCGCGGCGAGATCGACCGGCTCGTCGTCAAGCTCGGCCCGCTGACGCTGGGTTCGGGCACGCCCCTGTTCTCGCACAAGACCGCCTTCGACCCAGTCCTGTACGAGCGCACGGACGCCGTCCTCCTCGACAGCGGCACGATCTTCCTGACCTACGACAAGACTGCCGACGACGCCAGCGACGCCGACGACGCCGCGTAGCGGCCGGGCACAGGGGACCTCAGAGGGAGCCGCCCTCCGCCGCGAGGGGGAGCCGATCACCCCGTACGCGTGATGCCCGTGCGTCCACCGCCGACCAGAGTGGACGCATGACGATCAGTGAGACGACGACCACGGTCACCACTCCTCCGGCGCGGCCCGTACCGCTCTGGGCGGAACGCATCGCCCGGCTGCTCCCTCTCCTGGCCCTGCCGGTGTGCCTGTGGCGGCTGCCCATCGGGTTCGACTACCTGATGGGCGCGGACGTCGCCCCGATGTCGTGGTCCCGGTGGGCCAACGTGTCCTACGTGGTCACGCTCAGCCTGCTCTCCGAGGCGTGCGCGCTGCTCTGCCGCGGCATGGTGCGGCCGTGGGGCGAGGTGGTGCCGCGCTGGGTGCCGGGGCTGCGCGGCAGACGTATACCGCCGTACGCGGTGATCGTGCCCGCCGCCCTCCTGGGGCTGCTCTTCACCGCACTGCTGGTCGACTGGGTGCTCTGCACCTTCCACCTCGCCGGGTTCTCCGACGTCCCGTACACCAGCGAGTGGTGGCGGCTCCTGGCCGGTGTGACCAGCGGCCTGATGGCGCTGTGGGGACCGCTGATCCTCGCCCTGACGTACGGCTACCACCGGCGCCGGTGCGGGACGGCCCCGTCCGCCTAGACGGCCGTCGCCGCCGTCAGGCGGTGGCCCTCGCCCGCCGCGGCGCGCAGGAGCACGTCGGTCAGTTCGTCGGGGGTGGAAAGCATCGGCCAGTGGCCCGTGGCCATGTCGAAGAACGTGGCGCGCGGGTCGGCCAGGTGCTGGACGAGGGGCAGTCCCGACGCCACCAGGGCTTCGAGCGCGGCGATGTCCATCGTCCCGCCGGTGGTGCAGAAGACGCCGGTCGTCGGAAGGGCCGCGACCGCCTCCGAGATCCGCAGCTTCTGCGCGTACGGGCCGGCCGGCGCGGGCGAGGCGAGGCGCGTGAGCCGGTCGAGCGCGTCGTCGCAGACGCCCGCGAGGTTCCCGTGGGCCCGCCACTCGGCGAGGGTGGGCGCCGGGATCCGCCAGCCGTCCTCGGCCCGCTCCTGCTGACTCAGCGTCCGGTCGCGGGCCGGCCCGTCCGGCATCTGCTCGCGCACCTGGTCGATCATGGAGTAACCGTCCTGGGGCATGGGCGAGTCGAGGTACACGAGCCGGGCGATCCGGTCCGGGCGCCGGTCGGCGGCGCCCGTGGACGGATAGATGCCGTAGCAGTAGCCGACGAGCACGACCTCGGGCGCGTCGACGTGGTCGATCAGCTGCGTCACATCCTCGATGTGGGTGTCGAGGTCGACCTCCGGCCCCGCCAGATGGCGGCGGTCACTGAGGCCGGTGAGCGTCGCCGCGTGCACCTCCGCCCCGGCCGCCCGCAGCCCAGCGGCCACGTCCCGCCACAGCCAGCCGCCCGTGTACCCGCCCGACACCAGCACGAACGTCGTCATGTGTCCTCCTCCTCGTACACCGCGCACCCCGCGGTCCGCACGGTCCGGCCGACCGGCCGCCCGCGCTCGCCGGTACGGTAGGAACTCCCCCTGAGGGAGGTTCAAGTCGTGCTGCCCGACGGCATGTGGAGCATCGGACAGCTCGCCGAACAGGCGGGCGTCTCCGTCAAGACCGTCCGCTTCTACTCCGACCGCGGCCTGCTGCCCGAAGCCGCCCGCAGCGGCGGCGGCCACCGCCGCTACGGCCCCGACGCCCTCGACAGGCTCCGCCTCATCCGCTCCCTGCGCACCCTGGATCTGCCCGTGCCCGACGTGGGCCGCGTCCTCGACCGGGAGGACGAGCTGGCGGACATCGTCGCCGGGCAGCTGCGGGAGGTCGGCTCGCGCCTCGCGGCGCTGCGCTGGCGGGAGGCGGCCCTGCGACTCCTGACCGACTGCACCGCGGAGGAGCGCGCCGAGCGGCTGCGCCTGGTCGGGGCGGTGTCCACCCCTCCCGACACGACCGCGATCGCCCGGTTCTGGCGGTGCTGGCTGCCCGCGCGCCTGCCGTCCCGGGTGGTCACCGCCGTCGTCGACCGGGCGGTGCCGCCCCCGCCCGACGCCCCCACCCCGGCGCAGGTGCTCGCCTTCGCCCGGCTGCACGACTTCGTCGTCCGCCCGTGTTTCGTCGCGGGCCCCCGCGCGGGCACCGACCACGGCCAGCCCGAAGTGCACGCGCCCGGCAAGGGATACCGCCCCGCCGTGCTCTACGAGGGCCTCCCGGAGGCGTACGAGCTGGCGGCGGCGCAGCTGCACGCCGGGCGGACCCCGCACCGCGGCGAGGCCCTCGACTGCTTCGTCGCCGTCCACGCCGCGGCCCTCAACCGCCGCGACACCGCGGACTTCCGCCGCACCCTGCACCACATGCTCGCCGCCGAACCCCGCATCGACCGCTACTGGCAGCTCACCGCCGAGG
Source organism: Streptomyces sp. NPDC058308 (assembly GCF_042880275.1). Lineage (NCBI taxonomy): Bacteria > Bacillati > Actinomycetota > Actinomycetes > Kitasatosporales > Streptomycetaceae > Streptomyces > Streptomyces sp. NPDC058308. The sequence continues at coordinate 10,642 of NZ_JBHVZA010000059.1, read as the reverse complement.
TCCTGACCCCGCCGTCGGGCAGGCCCGAGCCGACACCCGGAGCCGCGGACAACTGGCTCAGGGCGGCCCTGGCCGCGCCCGCCTGAACCCGTCGAGCAGCCCAAGTGGCCCCTCGCACACCACGGTTCAGTGGTCCGCCCCGTGAGTGACGACTGTGTAGGCGGCCTCGGCGCGGCGGCCTGCGGCCACGTCGGGCGGGGCGAGGGCCAGGAACTCGGACGTGTCGCCGTCGAAGGTGACCGTTCCCTCCGTCAGGACGTGGACGTGATCGGCTTCTTCGGCGATGTCACCGGTGTCGTGCGTCGACATCAGGATTCTCACGTCCTTGGAGAGACTGGTCAGGACGGTGCGCAGATCGCGGCGCTGGGTGGGATCGAGTCCGGCGCTCGGTTCGTCGAGGAGCAGGACGCGTGAGCTGTGGACGAGCGTGGCGGCGATACCGAGGCGTCGCAGCTGCCCGCCGGACAGCCGCTGTGTCTTGGTCGCGGTTTGTTCGGTGAGGTTCACCCGGGCCAGTGCGGCAGGGGCCTGTCTGTCGGCTTCCGCCGGGGACATGCCTTTGAGCCAGCCCACGTAGGCCACGTATTCACGTGCGGTGAGTTGCGGCATCGGCTGGACGTTCTGAGGGAGCCACCCCACGTCCCGCCGGTAGGCGCGTGCCGTGGAGGGTGTGCCGTCCAGAGTCACGGTGCCCTCTCCGGGACGCAGGACGCCTGCGGCGAGTTTGAGGAGTGTGGATTTGCCGGCTCCGTTGGGGCCGAGGAGAACGGTCAGCCCCTCGGGCAGCTGGTAGGAGAAGTCCGCGAGGACCGGCTTGGACCAGCGGCGATAGGCATAGGTGACGCGGTCGAGGATCACGGTAGCTCCGGTCGTGCGCACAGGTGGACGGTCAGGCCCGTGGCCAGGGTGGCTACGGCGGTGAGGGCGGCATGCGGGGCGGAGACGGGTTCGGGGAGGACGGTCCACCAGTCCGGGTCGGGGTAAGGGGTCCGGGAGAAGAACACGACCACGGCGATCCACAGGACCGGAGCGATCACCGACGCCTGCCGTGCCCAAGGGCGTGCCGCGAGCATGAGTCCGGTGAGGAAGGCCGCGTTGCGGAATGTGGCCACCGCGACCGTGGAAGCGACCGCCGCTGATGCGGCGAGGCAGGCCGCCAGGAAAGTGGCCACGAAGAGCACCTCATGCGTACGCGGAGATCTGAACGCCGCGGCCTCGAAGGCGGCCAGCCGTGAATCGAGTGACAGGGCCAGGGAGGCGACGACGGGAATCGGGAGGAACACCGTCAGGACGGTCTGCTGTGAGCCGGCCAGCAGGGACGGCAGGAGGACCGAACTGCCGCCGATCCAGACCGCGACGGCCCCGGTCGCCGTACTCGCGGACACCGGAACCCAGACCCGGCGAATCTTCAACCACCAGTGCATTCACTGACCTCGGCAGGCTTTTTGTGACGCATCGGCGAACCACGCCGCCTGCTCACTCTTCGGCATGGCAAGAACGCGCTCCAGCTCACCGTCGGCGTCTCCCGGAACCCCTTGCCGGTCGATGCTCCGGCGGAGCTTCTCCCACGAAGCGGTGGTTCCCGTGACATGCGCCGCCCAGGCGGTGACGACGCGCCGCAGCAGCGGATCGGGCCTCACGCAGTGCATGCCGGTCGCCGCGACGGTGACGGCGAACGCCCCGTCCTCGCGCTCGATGGCCATGGTGAGGGGCACCCGCCATACGGTTTCCGTGGGCTCGGTGGCGTAACGGCCTTCCGGGAGGGTGTCGACAACTCGCTGTGGACTGCGGGAAACACCCCTCGCACGGAGATCGCCCAAGACGCGGGTCACCGCTTTGTCGGCCTCGGGAAGCAGGTGTGCGGTGGCCTCTGGCATGCATACCCGCGTGGTTCCCACGTGATCGCACCGCATGGTGACCGCGTAGTTCCGCAGCGGCGGCGTGTAGTCGTAGTCCTTGACCATCTCGTACGTGCCGAACAGGCCGGCCAGAGCGACCGCCGATCCCGTGGCCACGGCGACAGCGCGTTGACACACCGGGGCCCATGCCAGGAGAAGACCGGCCGCGATGGCACCGGTGAAGGCGACGTGAGGCCATATCGCCGCCCACAAAGGGGCCTCGCCGAAGTCGAGTTGCTCGGGAAAAGCACCCGAGACATGGCGCACCCAGGGCGCGTCGGCGGTCACGGTGAAGGCAACCGCCACCCACGTCACCACGGCGAGTATGGGCGCGGCGAAAACACGGGGGACGAAGCGTCCGGCCAAGAAGCCGATCACCGCATGCGCCACACACACCACGAGGCCGGCCGCCAGCGGCGAGACGCTGTCCCAGGTCGGCCACACACGTTTGCCGATGAGAGCGACCGCCGCCGGAAGGATCAACATGAGCCAGCCCAGCAGCAGTACGGGGAACAGGGCGCGAGCGGCGATGTGATATCGGGACCGCAGGTACGCGCCTTCCCACACGTGGGCCTGCTTGAGAGCGCCGGACGCCCAGGCGGCGAGCGCGGAGACGACCGCATAAGTGAACGGATAGGCGAACCGCAGCGGATACGACGTGATGGTGGGCGCGTACCCGTAGGTCTCAGCCGGGGGGGGGTGACCCGGGCCCACGTAGTACAGCAGGGGCAGAGCAAGGGCAAAAGGCGCAACCCACGCTGCGGGTGAGACGCGGAGCAGAGTCCCGAATTTCATGCACTTCCTGTCGACAGCGGGGCGGGTGCTGCCCTCGGCTGGAGATGTAAGGGCAACACCCTGACAATGAACGGGCTTTAGTCCGCTGCGGTGCTGTCGCTCTGCCGTGCGGGGCCTTCCGCTTCGGCAGCGTTTTGCTACTTGCCTCGGGTGTCCGGGCAGCCTTGATTTCGGAATGACACCTCGACGCCCCTCTTCCTGTGGCGCAGCGCCACAGCCCCCGGAAGTTGCTCAGAAACCGCTCGCGATCATTGGCTTTGAGCCAAGATCGTCGAACCGCGCGACAACTATAGGTGTAGACCAGCTGTCTGTGAAGGGATCGCTGCTCAGAGCTACTGGTGGTGTGCAGTCGTCGTGAGCGCGCGGCGGGTGCCGCGCTCATGGGTGGGGGCGACGGACAACCCCTGGCCTTGACGCCCACGTCAAGGATTACCGTCAGGGCATGCGAATCGGGGAGCTCGCGGCGCGGGCGGGGACGACCACGCGGACGTTGCGTTACTACGAGTCCCGCGGGCTGCTGCCCGCGCGGCGGACCGGCAACGGCTACCGCACGTACGACGAGGACGACGTGCGTCTTCTGGAGCAGATCAGGACCCTGCAGGACTTCGGGTTCGATCTGGAGGAGACCCGGCCCTTCGTGGAGTGTCTGCGTTCGGGGCATCCGGCGGGCGACTCCTGCCCCGCCTCGCTCGCCGTGTACCGCCGCAAGCTCACCGAACTCGACGCGCTGATCGGCGAGTTGAGTGCGGTGCGCGATCAGGTGGGGGCGCAGCTCGCGCGCGCCGAGGCGGCGACCGAGGGTGGCCCCGAGCCGTGGTGTGAACTGACGGGATGAGCAGCGGGATGAGGAGAGTGGGGATATGAAGGCAGCGGGAGTGGCTGAAGTGACGGACGAGGATTTCGCGGGGGAGGTGCTGGGCGAGGCGGAGCGCCCCGTGCTCGTGGAGTTCACGGCGGACTGGTGCGGGCCGTGCCGACAGCTGGCGCCGGTGCTGAGCGAGCTGGCGCGGGAGGAGTCGGAGCGGCTGAAGATCGTCCAGCTGGACGTGGACCGCAGCCCGGAGACCGCGATCGCCTATCGGGTGCTGTCGGCGCCGACGATGATCGTGTTCCGTGGGGGCGAGCCCGTGCTGCAGATGGTGGGGGCGCGGGCCAAGCGGAAGCTGCTCGCGGAGTTGGCCGACGTGCTCTGAGGAGGCGCTCCGAGGAGGCGCTCCGAGGAGGCGCTCCGAGGGTCTCCCCCCAGAGATCCAGAGATCGCGCCCGAGAAAAATGCCCCGGACGAATTGACGTCCGGGGCATTTCCCTGCGTATATTGGAATCTTTCGCGAAGCTGTGCTTATTCAGCATGGCGCCTTCACGAAAAGATTCAATAAGAGCACTGTAACTGGCGAGGGGCTGAATTGTCAACCGAGGAATTGCGGGAAGAGCAGCAATTCGTCTCCGGGCTGTACGCGCGCCTTGACGCGCTGCGCGAGGAGGCCGAGACCGCCGTGCAGACGTCGTTGTCGCAGGTGGGAACGGGTCTCCAGGCGCGCCTGGAGCGGGATGTACTGGTGGCCGAGCAGTCCGGACTGCTCGCCGCCTTCGACGCGGGGGAGAACGGGCTCTGCTTCGGCAGGCTCGAATTCCGCGACGGCCGTGACCACCACATCGGCCGCATCGGCATCCGCGCGGCCGACACCGCACGCACCCCGCTCGTGATCGACTGGCGTGCCGATGTCGCGCGCCCCTTCTATCTCGCGACCGGCCACACCCCGATGGGCCTGCGCAGGCGCCGGCACATCACCACCAAGGGCCGTGAGGTCACGGACCTGCACGACGAGATCCTGGATCTCGCCGACACGACCCGCACCGGCCACGAGGGCGCCGACGCCGACGAGGTGCTGCTCGCCGCGCTCGACTCGGCCCGCACCGGCCGCATGCACGACATCGTGCAGACCATCCAGGCCGAGCAGGACCGCATCATCCGCGCCCCGCACCGCGGCGTCCTCGTCGTCGAGGGCGGTCCGGGGACGGGCAAGACGGTCGTCGCGCTGCACCGCGCCGCCTTCCTCCTCTACGCCCACCGCGAGCTGCTCGCCAAGCGCGCGGTCCTGATCGTCGGCCCGAACCCGGCCTTCCTCGGCTACATCGGCGAGGTCCTGCCCGCGCTCGGCGAGACCGGCGTGCTGCTGTCCACGGTCGGCGAGCTCTTCCCCGGCGTGACCGCGACCGGCACCGACAGCGCCGAGGCGGCCGAGGTGAAGGGGCGCGCGCAGCTGGCGGAGGTGCTCGCCGCCGCCGTACGCGACCGGCAGCGGACGCCCGAGCCGGGCGAGCCCATCGTGATCGAGCACGACGACGGCGATCTGATCCTGGACTGGACGATCGCCGACCAGGCGCGCGAGGCGGCCCGCGCCGCCGACGTGCCGCACAACCTCGGCCGCCCGCACTTCGCGTTCCGGATCATCGACGCGCTGACCGCGCAGCTCGCCGAGCGCATCGGCCACGACCCGTACGGCGGGCCGAACTTCCTCGGCCCCGACGACATCGCCCAGCTCGGCAAGGCCATCGCGGCCAGCGGCGACGTGCACGCGGCCATCGAGGAGCTGTGGCCCACGCTCACCCCGCAGCGCTTCCTCGCCGACTTCCTGGCGGAGCCGACCGGCCTCGACGAGGAGGACGCGCGGGCGATCCGCCGTCCGTACGGGTCGGCCTGGACACCCGCCGACGTCCCGCTGCTCGACGAGGCCGCCGAACTGCTCGGCCACGACGACAGCGCCGAGCGGGCGGCGGCCGAGGCCGAGCGGGCCAGGCAGATCGCCTACGCGCAGGGCGTCCTCGACGTCTCGCGCGCCTCCCGGACGTACGAGTTCGAGGACAAGGACGAGGACGACGCCGAGGTCCTGCTCGCGCACAACATCATCGACGCGGAGCGGATGGCCGAGCGCCAGGAGGAGACCGACCACCGCAGCGCCGCCGAGCGCGCGGCGGCCGACCGCACCTGGGCGTTCGGGCACATCATCGTCGACGAGGCGCAGGAGCTCTCGGCGATGGCCTGGCGGCTGCTGATGCGCCGCTGCCCGACCCGTTCCATGACGCTCGTCGGCGACCCGGCGCAGACCGCGGAGGCGGGCGGCTGCGGGTCGTGGGAGAGCATCCTCGCGCCGTACGTCGAGGACCGCTGGGAGTACACCCGGCTCGGCGTCAACTACCGCACGCCCGTGGAGATCATGGAGGTGGCGGCGGAGGTGCCGCGCCTGGAGCGGCCCGACTTCATGCCGCCGAGCTCGGTGCGGTCCACGGGCGTACGCCCCTGGGCGCGCCGCGCGGACGACCTGCCCGCCGCCGTGGCGGGCGCGGTGGCCGCCGAGGCGCGTGACGAGGGGCGCCTCGCGGTGATCGCCCCCCGCGAGCTCCACGCGGAGCTCGCCGCCGAGCTGCCCGGGGTGACGGCCGGGCAGGCCCCGGATCTGACGCGGCCGGTCGTCCTGATCGACCCGCGTCAGGCGAAGGGCCTGGAGTTCGACACGGTCCTGGTCGTCGAGCCCGCGCGGTACGGCACGAGCGACCTGTACGTGGCGCTGACCCGGGCCACGCAGCGCCTCGGCGTCCTGTACGCCGAGGAGCTGCCCGTCGCTCTCAAGCAGGTCGGAGCCACACCGTAGCCAGCGGTGGCAGGGTCATGCGCAGGGAGGCGGGCCTGCCGTGGGACGCCACCGGCTCCGGCTTGAGGGGGTCGGGGTTGGTGACGTCACCGCCGCCGTAGCGGGCCTCGTCCGTGTTCAGGACCTCCTGCCAGGCCGCGAACTCGTCCGGCACGCCCAGGCGGTAGCCGTGCCGGACGACCGGGGAGAAGTGCGAGACGGCGAGCAGCGGGGTCCCGTCGCCGCCCTCCGCGGGGAAGCGCAGGAAGGCGAAGACGTTGTCCTCGGCGGCGTCGCCCTCGACCCAGGAGAAGCCTCCGGGGTCGGTGTCGCGCTGCCACAGGGCGCCCTCGCGCCGGTAGACGGTGTTGAGCTCGCGGACGAGGTCGCGCACGCCCCGGTGGTCGGCCTCCGCGCCGTACGCCGGGTCGAGCAGCCACCAGTCCGGGCCGTGCCCCTCCGACCACTCGGCGCCCTGCGCGAACTCCTGTCCCATGAAGAGGAGTTTCTTGCCGGGGTGGGCCCACATGTAGGCGAGGTAGGCGCGGTGATTGGCGCGCTGCTGCCACCAGTCGCCGGGCATCTTCGACACCAGCGAGCGCTTGCCGTGCACGACCTCGTCGTGCGAGATGGGCAGGACGTAGTTCTCGCTGTACGCGTACACCATCGAGAACGTCATCTCGTTGTGGTGGTGCTTGCGGTGCACCGGCTCTTTCGAGACGTAGCCGAGGGAGTCGTGCATCCAGCCCATGTTCCACTTCAGGCCGAAGCCGAGGCCGCCGCGTGCTGGACTGTTCGGGGCGCCGGGGCCCTGGTGGTGCGTCGCCCGGGTCACGCCGTCCCAGGCCGTGGACTCCTCGGCGATGGTGACGACGCCGGGGGCGCGGCGGTAGACGGTGGCGTTCATCTCCTGGAGGAAGGCGACGGCGTCGAGGTTCTCGCGGCCGCCGTGCGCGTTCGGGGTCCACTCGCCGTGCTCGCGGGAGTAGTCGAGGTAGAGCATCGAGGCGACGGCGTCGACGCGCAGCCCGTCGATGTGGAACTCCTCGCACCAGTACGTGGCGTTGGCGACGAGGAAGTTACGGACCTCCTTGCGGCCGTAGTCGAATTCGAGGGTCCCCCAGTCGGGGTGCGCGGACCGCATCGGGTCCTCGTGCTCGTACAGGGGGCGGCCGTCGAACTCGGCGAGCGCCCAGTCGTCGCGCGGGAAGTGCGCGGGCACCCAGTCCATCAGGACGCCGATCCCCGCCCGGTGCAGGGCGTCGACCAGGAACTTGAAGTCGTCGGGGGTGCCGAGGCGGGCGGTCGGGGCGTAGAAGCCGGTGACCTGATAGCCCCAGGAACCGCCGAAGGGGTGCTCGGCGACCGGCATCAGCTCCACATGGGTGAAGCCCAGGTCCGATACGTACGCGGGCAGTTGCTCGGCGAGCTGACGGTAGGTCAGCCCCGGCCGCCAGGAGGCGAGGTGTACCTCGTACACCGAGAACGGCGCCTCATGGGCGGGCAGTTCGGCCCGGCGCACCAGCCACTCCTGGTCGTGCCACTCGTGGTGCGACTCGTGCACGACCGAGGAGTTCGCGGGCGGCGTCTCCGTGCGGCGCGCGAGCGGGTCGGCGCGCAGGGTCTTCGAACCGTCGGGCCGGGTTATCTCGAACTTGTACAGTTCGCCCTCGCCGACGGACGGCACGAACAGCTCCCAGATGCCGCTGCCGCCGAGCGAGCGCATCGGGAAGCCCACGCCGTCCCAGAAGTTGAAGCCCCCGACCACCCGCACGCCCCGCGCGTTGGGCGCCCACACCGTGAACCGGGTGCCGGTCGCCCCCTGATGGATCATCGGGCGGGCGCCGAGCGCGTCCCACAGCCGCTCGTGACGGCCCTCGCCGATCAGGTGCAGATCGAACTCGCCGAGCGAGGGCAGGAAGGAGTACGTGTCGTGGATCTCCAGCTCCGTCTCCTCGTACGTGACGCGCAGCCGGTAGTCGTCGGGCGCGGCCCGCAGCGGCAGGACGGCGGAGAAGAAGCCGTCGCCGTCGTCGCGCAGCTCGGCGCGGAGCCCGTCGGCGATCACGGTGACCGCCTTGGCGTACGGGCGCAGCGCACGGAAGGCCGTGCCGCCGGGGACGGGGTGGGCGCCCAGGACGCCGTGCGGGTCGTGGTGGGTGCCGCTCAGCAGCCGGACGCGGTCGTCCTGGGTGACCGGGGACTCGGTGACGGGGGACTCGGTCGCGGGAGATTCGGTGGCGGGAGATTCGGTGTCCGGGGGGCCGGTGACTGGAGAGCCGGAGACCGCGGCTGCGGCCGGCGAGCGGCGCTCGCCCTTCGCCGGAGCTTTCGCCGCCGCCTTCTTCGCGCTCCTGGTGCTCGTGGTGCTCGTGGTGCTCGTGGTGCTCTTCGCGGGCTTCGCCGCCTTGGGGCTCTTCCTGCTCGCCGCGCCCTTGCCGGCCGGGGTGGCCGGTGTGCTTGGGGCGGCGGCTTCGTCGGACGGTTTGCGGGGGCGGGGGGTCACGGGAGAGTCCTCCTCGGGGATGGTCAGTGGGCTTCGTCGGCGGAGCCGTCCTCGGCGAGACGGCGGACCGCGGCCAGGGGGACCGGCAGCCAGTCGGGGCGGTGGCGGGCCTCGTAGAGGACTTCGTAGACGGCCTTGTCGGTCTCGTGGGCGCGCAGCAGGACGGGGTCCGTGCGGGGGTCGCGGCCCGAGACCTCCGCGTATCCCGAGCAGTACGCGGCGCGGCAGTCATCGGCCCACTGCGGCTCCCAGGTGCCGTGGGACGCCGCGTAGTCGAAGGAGCGCAGCATGCCCGCGACGTCGCGGACCGGCGGCTGGGGCAGGCGCCGCTCGGAGAGCGGCCGCGCGGGCTCGCCCTCGAAGTCTATGAGCGACCACTCGCCGTCCGGGGAGCGCAGGCACTGCCCCAGGTGCAGGTCGCCGTGGATGCGCTGGGCCGTCCACGACTGGCCCTCCGCGCCCAGGTCGGCCAGCGCCTCGAAGGCGGTGAGCAGCCCGGGTGCGTACGGCCGCAGGGCGGGGACGGCCCGGGCCGCGGCGGTGAGGCGGTCCGCCATGGCGTCGGCGCTCGCCTCGACCTGTGCCCGGCCCAGGGTGACGGTCGGCAGCGCGGCCGCGAGAGCGGCGTGCACCTGGGCCGTGGCGCGGCCGAGCGCCCGTGCCTCGCCGGTGAAGGACTCGCCCTTGGCGCGCATCCTGAGGGCGAGCTCCCAGCCGTTCTCGGCCCCGGCCAGGAACGGCTGGAGCACCCCGAGGCCGCAGGTCTCGGCCGCGGCGGCCGTGCCGTGCGCCAGGTCCGCGAGGAACCAGGCGGCGGGTGCGGGCACCCGGGCGCAGCCCGCTCGGGCGAGCTGCAGGGGGAGTTCCAGGTCGGGGTTGATGCCGGGCACGACGCGGCGGAACAGCTTGAGGATGAACGTATCTCCGTAGACCAGCGAGGTGTTGGACTGCTCACCGGCGAGCAGCCGGGGGCCGAGACCGGAGGGGATCTCGACGGACATGTCGCGTTCGAAGCGGAGCACACCGGCCCGGCCCGGTATCCGCAGCCGTTCCAGGAGGAGTTCGGCGAGGTGCGGGTCGTGCAGCGCCTCGTACACCGTGTGGCCGGCGAGCGGGCCCTCGGTGACGTGGCCGATCAGCGCGGAGGCCAGGTGGGGCGGCAGGGTGCGGCGCGTCCCGATCAGCAACTGGTAGCAGTCCGCGGCGAGTTCGGTGCCGTCGAGTGCGGTGGCCTGCGTGGTGACGACCGGCTGGCGGACCCGCAGGAGCAGGTGGAGCAGGCCCGACGGCGAACTGCGCGGCAGGAGTTCGGTGGCCGTCACCGCCTCCAGGGCGCTGATGGGACGCCCCTTTCCTGCGAACCACCGTTGCCGGGGCAGCCATGCGCGCAGCAGCGGGTCGAGTGAGGCGAGCAGCGCGGTGGCGTGTGCGGTGGGGCGGGTGGCGGCTTCCGACATGGCGTCGCGTCCTTTCCGCGTCGCGGACAAGGCAGGGTGCGGGAGTGCCGGTGGTGCGTGGAGGGGTGCGAGTGGTGCGAGTGGTCCGTCCGAGGGGCCGGTTGTGCGTAGGAGTGCCCAGGGCGGGGCGGTGGAAACCGCCCCGCGAGGGCGTCGCGCTGCCGGAGCCTACGCCGGTTCCTTGCGCAGCCGGAACCAGTAGAACCCGTGTCCCGCCAGCGTCAGGAGGTAGGGGAGTTCCCCGATGGCCGGAAAGCGCACCCCGCCGATCAGCTCCACGGGGTGGCGTCCGTTGAAGGTCTGGAGGTCGAGTTCGGTGGGCTGGGCGAAGCGGGAGAAGTTGTGGACGCAGAGGAC
>NZ_JBHVZA010000058.1:0-19012 GCF_042880275.1 Streptomyces sp. NPDC058308 | reverse complement strand
ATGATCGTGCCGTGCATCGTGAACGCCTGGTTGAACTGCTCGTTCGACATGATCTGCGTACCCGGGCGGGCGAGTTCGGCGCGCATGAAGAGCGCAAGCACACCGCCGATGCAGAAGAACGCGAACGACGTGACCAGATACAGCGTGCCGATCGTCTTGTGGTCGGTCGTGGTGAACCACTTGACGACGGCATGTCCGGGGCGGCGGGGCCGGGGCGCCGAACGCACGGGCACGGAAAGGGAGTCTGAGGCGCGCGCGGGTGGCGGCACCACGGTGTTGCTGTCCATGCCCCTCCTGTGTCCGGCGACCGCCGATCTGTGACAGGTGCACAGAGCGACATGGATCACACCCCGCCGGTGTGACGATCGCGGCGATGCCGGACACTTCGTAACCGTGAGCGACGACGAAACCTTCGCCGCTGCCTATCGCGAGCACTACTGGGCGGTCAGCCGCTACGTGGCACGGCGGCTCGGCGGCCCGACGAACGACACCGAGGAGGTGGTGGCCGACGTGTTCGCCGTCGCCTGGCGGCGCCGCGCCGACCTGCCACCGTCCCCCCTGCCCTGGCTGTACGGGATAGCGCGGCGCTGTCTGGCGAACGCGGTCCGCGGATACGGGCGTCGCCGACGCCTCGTCGAGCGGCTCGGCAACGACGAGAGCCGGCACCGCAGGAACGTGGTGGCGGGCCCGGAGGCCGGACGCCCGGGGGACTGGGTGCACGAGGCCCTGAACCTGCTCTCCGCGTCCGACCAGGAGGTGCTGCGCCTGACGGCCTGGGAGGAACTGGACACCGAGGAGCTCGCGACCGCGCTCGGCTGCGGCACCCGGGCGGCGGCCATGAGGCTGCACCGGGCCCGCCGCCGGCTCAGAACCGAGATCGACCGCATGCGGCCCGCACCGGCCGCACGGCCCGCCCCTGAAGCGACCCGCGCCACCGTTCCGGAGGACCACGGCCATGGCACATGACGACGAACTCGCCCTCCTGCGCGGCGCCGACCCCGTACCCGGCGACGACCCCCGGTTCCGCGACCGGCCGCTGCCCCCGCACGCGCAGCGGCAGTTGAACCAGCTCCTGCACGGCAGGCAGGGCGCCCGGCAGCGCCCCGCACGCCAAGTGCGCCGCCTGGTCTGGGGCATCGAGATGGTCTCGCTCGCCGTGGCGGCCGCGCTGGCCCTCGTCCTCGCGGGGTCGAGCGGCGCGCCCGCTGCCGCCGCGGCCCCCCGCCCCCTCGCCCTCCGGGCGGGATCCACGCCGGTGACGCTCGACCGGATCGCGGACCGGGCTGCGGCATTGGCGTCGGCCGAGGGGGCCCTTCGGCTGCGCAAGGGCACGCACGTACAGACGTGGAGCCTTGCCATCCGCTCGGGGCCCGGCTCCACCGCGCCCGTGACGCTGCCCGAGGAGCGCGTGACCAGCTGGCACGCCGACGGCAGCCACACCGAACTCGTCGTGGCCACCGACCCCCGCCGCCCCGGCGAGCCGGTCATCACCGACGGCGACGACGGTCCGCGCACCGTCCACGACGGCAAGGTTCTCAGCGACCGCACCTACCCCCCGAGCCGGGGAACCGCCCCGCCGCAGTCCCGTCCCCCGCACACGCCCGGAGCGCTCCGCACCTACCTGGCCGAGCTCAGCCACCCGGGCGACCGCGCCCCGATCGCCCGCACCGGCGAACTCCTGGACGCCGTCGCGATGTTCCTGCGCCACTGGACACCGGGGGCCCGCGAGAGCGCGGCACTGGCCCGCGTACTCGCCGACGCCGAAGGCCTGCGCCCGGCGGGCGCGGTCACCGACCGGCTGGGCCGCGGCGGCCAGGCGTACGTGCACGAGAGCGACGGCCTGCGGCGGATGCTGATCCTGGACCCGGCGGACGGCACCGTGCTCGGCCTTGAGCACACGGTCACCAGGAACGACCGCACCTATGGCGTGAGGGCCGGGAAGGTCATGTCGTACAGCGCCTGGATGCGTTGACCTTGCCCTTGTGGGGCGTGGGGTCTTGAAGACCCCGGCACGTTGATCGTTAACATGTGGCAGATGGGCGTAAACAAGCAGGAATCGGGCGATCGGGTCGAAGTAGCTGGCACCCAGGTGCCGCACGCGCGCGTGTCCGGAGAGCAGGCGTCCGAGACGCAGGTGGCCGAGGCCAAGGCGCGGGCGGCGCGACTGCTCCTTGCGTTCCGGCACGGCAACCAGATCGCGTACGACGCTCTCGTCGCGGAGTTCGACGCCGACGAACAGACCGCCGATCTGATCTCCGCGCTGTGCTGGATCGCCAACGAAGGCGTACGCAAGGCGTATCTGCCCGAGGCGGGCGACCGGGTGCTGCGGCACCTGGTGCGGCGGGCCGACTTCGGCGACCGGTCCGTCCGCACGGAGGACGGTGCGGGGCCGGACGCGGGAGAGCTCCTGGAAGCCGTCGCGGCCCAGAACGTGGCGGCCGTCCAGGAGATCGTGCGCAGGACACCGGACACCACGTTCCTGCTCGGGAAGGTCGTGCTGGCCTTCGCGATGCTGCTGCCGGACATTCCGGCGCCGGTGCTGCGCGAGGTCGTCGAGGAACTGCGCGAGGGGTGACGCCCCGCCGGCGTGCTCAGGACCCCCGCGTTCCTGAGGCGGCGCGCGCCGCGCCGCTCTCCTCGGGCACCGCGAGCGGCACCCCGAGCGGTCGGGCCAGGCCGACGATGCCCTCGTCGAGCCGCTGCAGATGGCGCAGCACGCGGAACGCCACCGATCCGGTCCGCAGCACCTCGTGGCCGCCGCTGTCCAGCATCGCGGCGATGCTGGCCCCCGACTCGATGGTGCCGTCGGCCTCCTCGTCGCGCACCCGCGCGGCGATCAGGTCGATGTTGTGCGTGATCCGACGGCCCGCCAGCGCGAGGCGGGCGTCGGCCGCGACGCTCTTGCTCGACGGCACCAACTCGGCCGTCGCCGCCAGCGAACGGGCGTGGTAGGCGCACGTCTCCAGGAGCGCGACGATGTAGCGGGCCGTCTGTCGCCGGGCCCGCAGCGGCGCGATCGGATGCGTCAACGGCTTCGTGGAGCTGCGCAGGTCGTCCAGGGCGGTGTCCAGGTCCCGCGCCAGGTCCACGAGGTCGATCGCGGGCCCGCCGCTCAGCTGGGCCACCGCCGCCGACACGACGTCCCGCAGCCGGGCGAGGACGGTGCCGAGCTCCTCGTCGGTCCGGTGCGACGTGCGCACCGGAAGCACCAGGACGGCCGCGATGATCCCGCACGCCGCGCCGAGCGCGGTCTCCTCGATCCGCAGCACGAGGACGTCGAGGCTGTAGGTGTTGAGCAGGGTGTAGAGCAGGCCCAGCATCGCCGTGACGAAGAAGGACATCAGCGCGTAGGACAGGGGCGCGGTGAAGAACATCCCGAAGACGCACAGGACGACGAGGGCGAACGCGGCCCACGTGTGGTTCCCGACGGCGCCGGCCAGCGCCACCCCGGCCACCACGCCGAGCACCGTGCCGAGCAGGCGGCGGTAGCCCTTGACCATGATCTCGCCCGTGGACGCTGTGTTGAGGAAGACCACCCAGCAGGTCAGGACCGCCCAGTACCACCGCTGCGTGGACAGGAACTCGCCGCCGACGATGGCAAGTGCCGAGCCCACCGAGACCTGCACGGCCGCCCTGGTGGTGGGTCGCCGCAACCCGGTGGGTTCCTCCTCGGCCGCCGCCGCGGCCTCGCCGGATATCGAGATCTCCTCCGCCGCGAACTCCTCGCGGGAACGCATGGCTTCCGGGCTGTCGTACTCCTCGTCCGGTGCCCCGTCGGTCGCCAGGCGCAGGCCCAGGATGGCGCGGGCCGCCTCGCCGATCGCGCGGAAGCAGTCCTGGATCGCGGGCGAACCCTGGGGCAGGCCCTGCTCCTCGCGGTAGCCGAGCAGCCTGTTGCGTACGTACGGGAGCGCCGTGCCGCGGTCGTCGGGGACCAGGCGCACCACGAGCAGGTGCAGGGCCTGCAGGTCCCTGCGCAGCGCGGTGCCCGCGTCCGGACCGATCCGGCCGCGCCGCGTGAGCGGGACGGAGGCGCTCGGCAGGTGCAGGGTGAGGGTCTCCACGCGTTCGGCGCTGCGCGCGTTGAGCAGCAGGACGCCGAGGCGCTCCGCGGCGATCTCCGCGTCGGCCACCCTGCGCTGCAGCAGCGCCGCCGCGGCCGCGTCGCGGGTGCCCTCCTCCAGGCGGCCCTGGATCATCAGCGCGGCCTCGTGCAGCCGGGCGGTGCTGCGCCGCAGGTCGTCCAGGGCCTTCTCCGGGCCGTCGGCGGAGTCGGCGTCCAGGAGCTCGATCTGGTGAGCGATCAGCTGGGCGAGCCGGGCCCGGAACGCCTCGCGCAGCCGCGCCAGCGTGCGCTCCGGCGTCTCCGGCACGATGGCGAACCGCACGACCGCGCTGCACGCGAAGGCGATCGTCAGCGTCAGGAAGAGCCCCGGCAGCGCCGAGGTGGACGCGCTCACGAAGAGCGAGACGAAGTAGACCTGGAAGCCGATCAGGCCGAGCGCGGTGCCCCGGTCGCCGAACCGCCGCGAGTAGACGGCGCCGAAGATCAGGAGGATGAAGAAGGCGTCCCCGGCCACCACGCGGTGGTTGAGCACGGCCCCCAGCGCTATCGCGGCGAGAGCCACCGGAAGGCCGAGCGCCAGCGTGATCGCCTGCCCTCGGACCTCCTTCTCCTGGATCGCGAACGTGGCGACCATGGCCGTCATCGCGCCCGCGACGAGATGGGTCACCGACGTGCCGAGCGGCGCGAGCACGGCGAGAGCGAGGAGGATCGCCCCGACCGTGCGCAGCCCCGCCATGAGTCGCAGGAGTCCAGGGTCGGAGGCCGAATAACGGTCCCAGACGCCCTTCGCTGTCCGTCGTGCCACTGCCATCGTGATGCCGTACTCCCCGTCGCTCTCTCGGTGCCCTCCCGGCGTGTGCCCCAGCATCGCACGCTCGCATTTCGAGAGATCAAAGCTGGTCGGGAGGGCTGTCGGCGGGGCGGCTCGACTCATCGACTAGGGTTTTGCTCCCGCCACCCGAGGAGGCATCGTGTCGCCGATGGACCGTACGTCGCAGGGGAGCCGGGCATGACGGCGCGCGTGGCGGTCGGTGACACCGTCGAGGACTTCTCGCTGCCGGACGAGACCGGCACACAGCGCCGGCTCTCCGAACTCCTCGGGGACGGCCCGGTGGTGCTGTTCTTCTACCCCGCGGCGCTCTCGCCCGGCTGTACGGCCGAGGCCTGCCACTTCCGTGATCTGGCGGCCGAGTTCGCGGCCGCCGGGGCGCGGCCCGTGGGGATCAGTGGCGACGCGGTCGAGCGGCAGCGGGAGTTCACGCAGCGGCACACCCTCGGGTTCCCGTTGCTCTCGGATCCCGAGGGCGTGGTGCGCGGCCGGTTCGGCGTGGCGCGCGGCTTCTCCCTGGCGCCGACGAAGCGCGCCACCTTCGTGATCGGCCAGGACCGTGCCGTCGCCGAAGTGGTCCGCAGCGAACTGCGCATGAGCGCACACGCCGACCGCGCGCTGACCGCCGTACGCCGCCTCGCGGAGCGCTGACCCCGCGGGCCCCGGGCCCTACCGGGCGGCGCCCAGCCATTCCTCGTAGCGGGTCGGCGCCAGACGGGCGCCGGGGCCCGCGGTCAGCACGTCGCCGTCGACGGCGGCGAACATGCCCGCCTTCTCGTCGGTGACGACGGCACGGGCGTCGCCCCGGGCCGACAGGGTGAGGCGGCCCAGCTCGTCCAGGCGGAAGACGTTGGGTCCCGCGACGTCGAGCGTGCCGCCCAGCGGTGTGTCGGTGGTGACGTCGGCGAGGGCGGCGACCACGTCGGCCGTGGCGATGGGCTGGATGGGCGTGGCGGGCAGCCGCACGGTGTCGTCGTCGGCGGTCCAGGACAGCACCGTGTCCATGAACTCGAAGAACTGCGTGGCGCGCACGATCGAGTACGGGGTGGGCCCCTGGCGCAGCAGCTCCTCCTGGAGCGTCTTCGCGCGGTAGTGGTCCAGCTGCGGCACCTGGTCGACGCCGACGATGGACAGAATCACCTGGTGACGGACGCCCGCGCGCTCGCCGGCGGCCAGCAGGTTCCCCGTGGTGGTGCGGAAGAACTCCGGCGAGGCCTCGTCGAAGGTGGGCGAGTTCGACACGTTGACCACCGTGTCCGCGCCGTCGAGCGCCGCGGCGAGCCCCGCGCCGGTGAGCAGGTCGACGCCGGTCGACCGGGACGAGGGGACCGCCTCGTGACCTGCCTCGCGGAGCTTGGTGACGAGCTGCGAACCGATCAGTCCGGTGCCGCCGATGACCGTGATCCTCATGATCGAGCCCTTCTGTGAGCCGAATGCCGTTGCGAGATCCGAGAGCCCCCGCTTCGCAAACTCGGATATCCGAAGTCCGAGATAATACTCGGATACTCTGTGTCCGAGTTAAACGGGAGCGCGTATGAAACTGTCCGGCGGCGTCGAGTGGGCGCTGCACTGCTGTGTGGTGCTGACCGCGGCGACCGAACCGGTCCCGGCCGCCCGCCTCGCCGAACTGCACGACGTCTCACCCAGCTACCTCGCCAAGCAACTCCAGGCCCTCTCCCGGGCCGGTCTCGTCAAGTCCGTCCAGGGCAAGACCGGCGGGTACGTCCTGACCAGAACCGCCACCGAGATCACGGTCCTGGACGTGGTCCAGGCGGTCGACGGGTCAACCCCGGCGTTCACCTGCACCGAGATCCGGCAGCGCGGCCCGTTCGGGACACCACCCGAGGAGTGCATGAAGGCGTGCCCCATCGCCCGCGCGATGGGCGCCGCCGACGCGGCCTGGCGCGCCTCCCTCCGGGGGGTTTCCATCGCCGACCTCGTCGGTTCGGTGCGGCGCGACAGCGGTCCCGAGGCCCTGCCCCGCATCGGCGAATGGCTCAACTCGCCGAGTACCTCCGGCGGCTGAGGCGGCCGAGAAGGGTGGGGCGGGGTGGCGCGGCGGAGTCCCGCGCCCCATACTTCGCCGGTCCGGGTGGCCAGGCGACGGAGGGGGACCGATGCAGTCGAAGGTGAGCGGGAGGTGCCGCGGAGTCTTGCGCGGGCGGGGGAGCGGCATCGCGTCCGCGGTGGCACTGGCCGCGGCTGCGGGGGCGCTCGCACCTGCCTCCGCAACGGCGGCACCGGCCTGCTCGGCCCCCGCCTCGGCGCCGCCGAAGCAGGTGGCGCACCTCCCCGACTGGGTCGAGTCGATCGCCGTCGACCGGCGGGGCCGAATGTTCGCCACCGCGTACTTCACCGGCCGCGTCTACCGCGTTGACGCACCGGGCGGCACGCCCGTGCCCCTCACCGGGAACGTGGGTGCCAACGGCGGGATCGTGGTGCGCCCGGACGGCCGTCTCCTCGTCGGTACCGGCAACGACCTCGCCCACTCGCTCACCGGCGACGCCCTCCCGGTGTCGAAGCTGCTCCTGGTGGATCCGGAGTCCGGCGAGGTCACCCCGTACGCCTCGGGGCTCGGCGGCATCGACGGCGTCGCGCTCGCGCCCGACGGGACCGTGTACACCACGACTCTGGGCGGCCGGAACATCGGCCGCGTCACACCGGACGGGCAGGTCGACCCCGCCTGGGCCCGGGTGGGACAGCCCAACGGCGTCGCCGTCTCCCCGGACGGCGCGTACGTCTACGTCATCCAGACCACCGTCGCGCCCGGCCTCTACCGCATCCCGGCCGACGATCCCGCCCACCCGGTGCGCTGGGTCTCCACGGCACTCGCCGACGCTCTCGCCCTCCCCGACGGGATCACCCTCGACGGCCGGGGGAGGCCACTGATCGCGACCCACGCGGCGGGGCAGATCTGGCGGGTCGAGGAAGGGCGCCTGTGTGCCGTCGCGTCCGGACTGCACCTCTCCACTCAAGTCGCTTACGGGCGCGGCGCGCAGGGGTTCTCGGCGGGCAGGCTCTACCGGGCCGGTGTCGACGGACGGATCTACGAAGTGCCCGCCGGTGCCGAGCGGGGAGCTGGCACTTCGCCCGGGTGAGCCGCGTCTCACCTGCCCGGCACGGCTTGTTTATGCAACTAGTTGCATAGAAGGATTCGGGCATGGCGCTTGAGCACGCGATCCTCGTCTCACTGCTGGAGAAGCCGGGCTCCGGATACGAACTGGCCCGGCGGTTCGACCGGTCCATCGGCTACTTCTGGGCCGCCACGCACCAGCAGATCTACCGCGTGCTCAAACGCATGGAGAGCGACGGCTGGATCGGCGCCCGCGAGGTGGCGCAGCAGGACCGGCCGGACAAGAAGGAGTACTCCGTCGACGCCCTCGGGCGTACGGCCCTCTCCCAGTGGCTGCAGGAGCCGATCGAACCCGAGAGCGTCCGGCACGAGCTCGCCGTGAAGATCCGTGGCGCGGCCTTCGACGACCCGGCCACGCTGATCCACGAGGTGGAGCGGCACCGCCGGGCACACGCCGACCGGCTCGCGCACTACCTCGCCGGAGAACTGCGCGACTTCACCGGACCCGACGCGCCGGTGCCGGATGCGCCCGACGCCGGGCGGGAGCTCCAGCACGTCGTGCTGCGCGGCGGCATCGCGTACGAACGCATGACGCTCGCCTGGCTCGACGACGTGATCGCCACCCTCCACCGGCTCGCTCCCGAACGCTGAACCGGCCCTCCCGGCCCGCCCGGCGCGGCCCGTACCTCCCGCCCGCTCCACCCAGCCCGCCACTCCCAGCCACCCCTCCCTCCCCACTCCCGAGCCGGAAAGGCGACCGACCATGGCCGACCAGCTGCTGTTCAACCCGCACACCTACGACCCGACCCACTTCGACCCGGAGACCCGCAGGCTGCTGCGCGCCACCGTCGACTGGTTTGAGGCGCGCGGCAAGCGCAGGCTGATCGAGGACTACCGCTCCCGCGCCTGGCTCGCGGACTTCCTCGCGTTCTCCGCCGAGGAAGGCCTCTTCGCGACCTTCCTCACCCCGGCCCGTGCCGCGGGGGAGGGACAGGACGACAAGCGCTGGGACACCGCCCGGATCGCGGCGCTCAACGAGATCTTCGGCTTCTACGGCCTCGACTACTGGTACGCGTGGCAGGTCACCATCCTCGGGCTCGGCCCGGTCTGGCAGAGCGACAACGCCGCGGCCCGCGCCCGCGCGGCCGAACTCCTCGACCAGGGCGAGGTGTTCGCGTTCGGCCTCTCCGAGAAGACCCACGGCGCCGACATCTACTCCACCGACATGCTCCTCGAACCGGACGGTGACGGCGGCTTCCGCGCGACCGGCTCCAAGTACTACATCGGCAACGGCAACGCCGCCGGTCTCGTCTCCGTCTTCGGCCGCCGCACCGACATCGAGGGACCCGACGGCTACGTCTTCTTCGCCGCCGACAGCCGCCACGAGGCGTACCACCTGGTCAAGAACGTCGTCGACTCCTCCAAGTACGTCAGCGAGTTCCGCCTGGAGAACTATCCCGTGGGCCCCGACGACGTCCTGCACACCGGCCGCGCCGCCTTCGACGCCGCGCTCAACACCGTCAACGTCGGCAAGTTCAACCTCTGCACCGCCTCCATCGGCATCTGCGAGCACGCGATGTACGAGGCCGTCACCCACGCCACGGGCCGCATCCTCTACGGCCGCCCCGTCACCGCCTTCCCGCACGTGCGCCGCGAGCTGACCGACGCGTACGTCCGTCTCGTCGGGATGAAGCTCTTCAGCGACCGCGCCGTCGACTACTTCCGCTCCGCGGGCCCCGACGACCGCCGCTACCTCCTCTTCAACCCCATGACGAAGATGAAGGTGACCACGGAGGGCGAGAAGGTCATCGACCTGATGTGGGACGTCATCGCGGCCAAGGGCTTCGAGAAGGACAACTACTTCGCGCAGGCGGCCGTCGAGATCCGCGGCCTGCCGAAGCTGGAGGGGACGGTCCACGTCAACCTCGCGCTGATCCTCAAGTTCATGGGCAACCACCTGCTGAACCCGGCCGGGTACGAGCCCGTGCCGACCCGCCTGGACGCGGCCGACGACGACTTCCTCTTCCGGCAGGGAGCGGCCCGCGGCCTGGGCGCCATCCGCTTCCACGACTGGCGCGCCGCCTACGACGCGTACGCCGAGGTGCCCAACGTCGCCCGCTTGCGCGAACAGGCCGACGCGCTCTGCGAGTTCGTCACCACCGCCGCCCCCGACGAGAAGCAGAGTCGCGACCTCGACCTGCTCCTCGCCGTCGGCCAGCTGTTCGCGCTCGTGGTGCACGGCCAGCTGATCCTGGAGCAGGCGCGCCTCACCGGCCTCGACCAGGACGTGCTCGACGAACTCTTCGCCGTCCTCGTACGGGACTTCTCCGCGCACGCCGTCGAGCTGCACGGCAAGGACTCCGCCACCGCCGAGCAGCAGAGCTGGGCGCTGGGTGCGGTCCGGCGTCCGGTCGTCGATGAAGCCCGCTCCGCGCGGGTCTGGGAGCGCGTGGAGGCGCTGGCCGGTGCGTACGAGATGGCGCCGTGACGGCGGACAGCTTCAGCCGAAGCTGACGTTCTGGGCGAGGGAGAGCCGGCCGGAGTAGTTGACCGTGTTGGTGGCCGAGCGCATGTAGGCGCGCCACGCGTCGGAGCCCGACTCGCGGCCACCGCCGGTCTCCTTCTCCCCGCCGAACGCACCCCCGATCTCCGCGCCCGACGTCCCGATGTTCACGTTGGCGATGCCGCAGTCGGAACCCTCCGCGGAGAGGAACCGCTCCGCCTCCTGCTGGTCGCGGGTGAAGATGCTCGACGAGAGGCCCTGCGGCACGTCGTTGTGCAGGGCGATCGCCTCGTCGAACGTGTCGTACGCCATCACGTACAGCAGGGGCGCGAAGGTCTCCTCGCGGACGATGTCGCTCTGCCGGCCGACGCGTACCACGGCCGGTTCGACGTACGCGGCGTGCGGTGCGCCCTCGGCAGGGCGGCGGGCGCCGCCCGCGATGAGCTCGCCGCCCTCGCCGCGCACGCGGTCGAGCGCGCCGCGCATGCCGTCAAGGGCCCGCGCGGAGATGAGCGGGCCGACCAGTGTGGCGTCGTCGAAGGGCTCGCCGATGGCCAGCTTCTGGTACGCGGCGGTGAGCCGGCCCACGAGGGTGTCGGCGATGTCGCGGTGCACGATGAGGCGCCGCAGCGTCGTGCACCGCTGCCCCGCTGTGCCGACCGCGGCGAACACGATGCCCTGCACGGCGAGGTCCAGGTCGGCGGAGGGCGCCACGACCGCCGCGTTGTTGCCGCCGAGTTCGAGCAGACAGCGGCCGAAGCGGGCGGCGACGCGCGGGCCGACCTCGCGCCCCATGCGGGTCGACCCCGTGGCGCTGACCAGTGTGACCCGGGGGTCGTCCACGAGCTGTTCCCCGACGGCCCGGCCGCCGAGCAGCAGCCGGTGCACGTCGCGGGGCGCCCCGACGTCGTCGGCGGCCCGGGCGAGCAGCCGGTCACAGGCCAGGGAGACGAGCGGGGTGAGTTCCGACGGCTTCCACACGACGGTGTCGCCGCAGGCCAGCGCGACCGCGGTGTTCCACGACCACACGGCGGCAGGGAAGTTGAACGCGGAGATGACCCCGACGACGCCCAGCGGATGCCAGGTCTCCGCCAGGCGGTGCCCCGGGCGCTCCGAGGCGATGGTGCGTCCGTAGAGCTGCCGCGACAGACCGACGGCGAAGTCACAGATGTCGATCATCTCCTGGACCTCGCCGAGCGACTCGGAGCGGATCTTGCCCGCCTCGATGGTGATCAGCTCTGCCAGGTCGTCCTTGTTCTCGCGCAGCAACTCGCCGAGGCGGCGCACCAGTTCGCCCCGGCGCGGTGCCGGGGTGGTGCGCCAGACGAGGAAGGCCGCGTGGGCCGCGGTGAGCGCCTCCTCGGTGCCGGCCGCGTCCGTGGCGGCCAGGCCGAAGAGGTCCTCGCCGGTGACGGGGGTGCGGGCCCGCAGGGCATGGCCATCGGGGACGTCGACGCCGATGCGGGCGAGTCCGGCGCGGGCGCGGGTGCGCAGCTCGTCGGTGGAGGGCGGGACGATGCTCATGAGGCTGCTCCCTGGGGGCGTAGTGCGCGGGGTACCTGGGCGAGGGAGCGGTCTCGCTGCCGCTCGTAGAGCGTGAAGGGGTCAAGGACGTCCCGGTCCATCGCTCCGGAGAGCCGGTCGGCGTCGTACGCGCTGCCTTCCCGGCCGCTGTTCCTGGACCCTGCCTCGCTGAGGTTGGACTGGAAGATTCCGGCGGCCGACCGGGGCAGGAAGTCCTCGTACACGATCGGCTCGGCGCGCAGCCAGCCACCGTCCAGGAGCCCGCGGAGGCCGGCGGGTGGGCGGGTGCCGTCCGCGGGGCGGCCGGGGACGGCGTGGTAGGTGAAGAAGCCGAGCCCCGCGGCGGCAAGGCCGTGTTCGGTCGGCGGGAGGTGGCGGGTCCACACGGAGCGGGCGACGGCGGCGCGGTCGGCGGGGGACCGGTGGGCGGCTTCCTCGTCGACGAGCGTGAGCAGCCGGTCGTAGAGGGCGCGGCCTTCGCGGGTCAGCGCGATGCCGCGGGCCTCGACCTCGCCGAAGCGCACCCGCAGCGCGCCGCGGGTCACGCGGCCGTCCGGGGCGCGCAGGGCCCGCGGTTCGGCGAGCGCCCGGAAGGAGGTCTGGCGCAGCAGGACGTCCGGCCCCGTCCAGCGCGGCGGCCCCTGAATGGTGTCGATCATCTCGATGCCGCGCTCGGTCATGCGCCGGTAGAGCTCGTCGATGTCCAGGACACGCGGGGTCAGGTGGTTGATGTGGGTGCTGCGTACGCCGCCGATGTCCGCGGCGACGGCGGAGACCCGCTCCAGGGCCGCGTACCAGTCCCTGTCGATGGGTTCGGCGGACAACTCGAAGGCGCGCACGGCCAGTTCGAGGAAGCGTTCGGCGTCCGCCTCGGACAGTTCCCGCTCCGCCTCGGCGCGGTCGGCGAGCGCGAGGAGCTCCGGTCCGAACAGCTCGCGGCCGGCGAGGAACGCGGTCAGACGTGCGCGCAGGTCCGCGTCGAAGAAGCGGGGGTCCGACACGGTGAGCAGGGAGGTGAAGACCCGGAACGGGCTGCGGGCCAGCTCGTCCTCGGCCACCGGGCGGAACGCGGTCGACACGATGGGAAGCGCGCTGGCGGCGGTCTCACGCAGGTCGTAGAAGCCGACGGGACGCATGCCGAGGGCGCCGAAGACGCGGGCGACCTGCCGCAGTTCCCCGGGGGTGCCGACCCGGATGGCGCCGTGCCGTTCGGCGGTGACGCGGCCGATGGTCCCCAGGCGTTCGGCGTCGGAGCCCCGCGCACGCAGGACGTCCTCGTTGACCTCGCGGCAGACGTCCACCAGCGTCGCGTACGCGGGGACCTCCCGCCCGTACATCCGCGAGAGCCTCGCGGCGAACGCGGCACGCAGTTGCCACTGCCCGAGCATCGGCACACGGTCCTTTCGGTGCGGTGAGATCCGGTGGGGACTGACGGGCGGGCGCTCACACCACATGGGCCTCCGGACGGCTCTCGGCCCCGGAACGGAAGCGGTCGGCGCTCAGCGGCGTGACGTCGACGCACGGCCGCCGGTCCAGGAAGAGATCGCGGACGATCTCGCCCACCGCGGGTGCCTGCAGGAACCCGTGGCCCGAAAAGCCCGTCGCGTAAAGGAAGTTGACCGGTGCGACGGCGCGACCGATCAGCGCGTTGTGGTCCGGCGTGACCTCGTAGAGGCCCGCCCAGCCCCCGGATGTCTCCATCTCCGCGAGGGCGGGGGCCCGCTCCCTGGCGGCCTCGCGGAACAGCTCCAGCCAGTCCGGCGTCCACGTGGTGTCGAAACCCTCGCTCTGGGCGGGGTCGGCGAGGCCGAGGAGCAGCCCGTCGTCGCTGTTGTGGAAGTAGGCCGAGGACGCGAAGTCGATCGTGAAGGGTATGCGCGGCGTGGCGGGCATCAGCGGGACGGTGAAGGCGAGTTGGCGCCGCAGCGGCCGCACCGGGAGCCCGACACCCGCCATGGAGCCGATCCGGGCGGACCAGGCACCGGCGGCGCAGATGACGGCCGAGCAGGCCACCGGGCCGCGGTCGGTGTGCACGACGGTCACGCGGTCCCCGGCGGTATCCATGCCGGTGACGGTGGTGTGCGTCGCGAAGACAGCACCGGCCCGCGCCGCGGCACGCGCGTACCCGCGGACGACCAGCGCGGGCCGTGCATGACCGTCGGCGGGGGAGTAAGCGGCGGCCACCAGGCCCTCGGTCCTCACGTAGGGACAGAGCGCACGGGCCTCGCGGGGGCCGACCATGCGGCTGGGGACGCCGAGACCGTTCTGCGTCCGCACGCTCTCCTCGAACTCCACCGTCTGGGAGGCGCTGGTGAGCAGGAAGAGATAGCCGACGGTGTCAAGGCCGATGGCCGCGCCGGGACGGTCCGGGAAATCGTGGAAGGCGCGCAGACTGCGGTGGCCCAGTTCGATGTTGAGCGGATCGGAGAACTGCGCCCGGACGCCTCCGATGGGCTTGCCCGAGCTGCCCCCGGCCAGTTCGCCGCGCTCGACGACGACGATGCCGCGTACGCCTGCCTCGGCGAGGTGGAACGCGATGCTCGCCCCCATCACACCACCACCGACGATCACGACGCCGGCGGTGGCGGGAAGCGTGCGGTACGTACCGGACGACGGCATCGGAGGGGACGGTGAGGAGGCCAAGTGGCCGCTCCCTTCCAGGCTGTGGCCTGGGCTGTCATGGCGTGGCGGGGAACGCTGAACAGCTGTCTGCCCGCCATGGTGCAGCACGCCGCCCGCCGTCGTCCATGAGCCGTCAGCGCGACGGCCGGGATCAGACCGTGTGGCGATCAGCCCATGCGGCCGGGACGCGCCGGATCGAGGCTCCGAGCCAGGTGATCCGCCGCCGGGACGCCCGGCAGGGTCGCACGGCCCTCCCCACGCCCTCGGCCCAGCCTCCGCCACACCACGAACCCGGCGGTGGCGACGAGCAGATACACCGGCACGAGGAGCTCCACGTCCGGGGACGACAGCTCCACGGACCAGCCCGCGCCGCGCCGATCGCCTTCGAAAACGACCCGGTTCACGGTCAGGAAGGCCAGATGCGCTCCGATGCCGGTGCACAGCGGGGCGCGCCGTACCGCCGTACGGGCCGCGACGAGCATCAGGCCGAACACGGCAAGCAGGATCGAATAGTCGACGGGGTTCTGCCCGCCGGGCGCGAAGCCGACAGGGCCGGCCTGCGCACCGACGAGGGGTGCGACAGCGGCCTCCGTCACCGTCGACAGACCGGGCACGACCAGAAAGACGGCCGTCGTGCCGAGCGCCGAGGCCACGCCGCCGAACCGGCCGCGCAGGGACGTCCACGTGTGGCCGCGCAGCGTCGCCTCCTCGGGCAGGGCCTCAAGCAGCAGCGCGACCACGCCGTTCGTCACCAGGAATCCGGCGAGTTCCGGCAGGTCGGGGCGCGACCAGCGCAGCAGTCCGGCGGCCGTCCCCGCGCCGAGCACGAGCACCGCGGCGCCCAACGTCACGCCCGCCCCCACCAGCAGGGCCCACAGGCTCTCGCGCGGCCCGCCGAACCCGATGGTCTTGAGGGAGCCGCCCCTGCGGCGCACCGCGAGCACGACGAGCGGTACGGCGACGATGCTGACCAGGGCGGCAGGGACGAGCCTCGCCGCGAACCCGGTGAGTCCGACGGCGTCGGCGAGCACGGGCCCCACCGTCGTCCCCGCACCGAGCGCCACGCCCATGACGAGACCACCGCCCAGCGCCCGCCCGAGTGCGGCGACGCGCGAGGGGGGAGAGGGAGTACGGGGGCGGGGGCCGGCCATGTGCTTCTCCTCGGTACGGCTTGATTCCGGTGGGGCAGGGGATACGCACCATCCTCTGCGCCCACGCGGTCACGGCAGTCGTAGCCCGGGATGAAATGGCCCTACATCTTTATGTGCACTGCGGTGGTCTATGTGCACTGCGGTGGCCGTGGCTGTCATGGCTGCCGTGGCGACGTGCGCCCCGGGCTCACATCGGGGGAGTGGCGGGCGCGGGCCCCAGCGTGGTCGTGCCGGGAGCGGCCCGGTGTCCGAGACCGGTGCGGTACGCGTCCATCGCGGCCTCCACCCGGCCGGTGCGGCGCAACAGGTCGCCCAGGAGTCGGCAGAGGTCCGCCAAGTCCCCCACAGCGCTGGAGCGTTCGAGCAGGGACAGTGCCGCGCAGTAGTGCTCCTCTGCGCGCTCCGTGTCGCCCCGCTCCTCGGCGATCAGCCCGAGCAGCCGGTGCGCGCCACCCGCGTGGACCGCCCCGCGTCCGGCGCCGAGCGCCCCGGCGCCGCCCTCGTCGGCGCCCGGGGTGAGCAACGGCCGCAGCAGCGCCTCCGCCTCGCCGGTCTTGCCGCGCCGCCGCAGCACGTCGGCCAGCTCGACCTCCACCTGTTCGGCGAAGAGCGCGGCCCGTTTGGCGGCGAGGATGTCGTGGGCCGTGCGCAGCTCGCTCTCGGCCCGCTCCAGATCGCCGTCTTGGGCATGCACATAGCCGCGCATCCAGTGGCAGTGCGCGAGTTCGGTGCGGATGTGCAGCTGGCGGTAGAGCTCCTGGGCCTTGGCTAGGGACGCGTCGGCCTCGGCGATGCGGCCCTCGGCGATGAGCGTACGGGCCACCCCGCGGTGCATGCCCGCGACCAGCGCCGGGTCGTCGACGCGCGGGGCGAGCGCGAGCGCCAGCTCGGCGGCGTGCGCGGCCCGCGCGTGCGCACCCATGTCCATGTAGGGGGCGATGGACGCCGTGTAGAGGAGCAGCAGGGCCTCGGGGTCGTGCAGTCCGGCGGCGTCGAGTTCGTCGAGGGTGCTCTCCAAGAGGTAGCAGGCGTAGCGCAGTTCACCGGTGAGCAGGTGGGCGGTGGCGCGGCCCCGTACGGCCGGTACGCGGCGCGGCAGCGGCTCGTCGGCGAGCAGCCGTTCCGCCGCGGCGAACCGGTCCCGGGCGGCGGTGAGTTCACCGGCCTCCAGGAGGCAGTCGCCGAGGCCGAGGAGCGCGTCGGCCTGCTCCTGCGCGAGGCCGTGCTCGACGGCTTCCTCGTGCAGCGTGTGAAAGAGCGCGGCGGCGTCTTCGGGCGCTCCGGTGGCCAGGGCGCGCCGGGCGTCGGTCAGCCGCAGGCGCAGTCCGGCGGCCAGGTGGGCGGGGCGGCCCGTGGCCAGCTCTTCGTAGCTGACGCCGAGGCGTTCGGCGAGGTGCCGCAGCGCGGCCTCGGAGGGCCGCACCTTCCCCGACTCAAGGGTGGAGACGTAGGCGGGCGTGTAGGCGGGCTCCGCCAACTGCTTCTGCGTCAGACCGCGTTCACCGCGCAACCGCAGGACGCGCCGCCCGATCGCGGCCGGATCGTCGGGGCGTGCGCCCTCCCGGGAAACGTTCTGCGCCACCGCTGCCTCTCCGTACGTCACACCACGCCACCGCCGAACGAGGGGCGGCGAGAACTCGTCTACCCAAGAGACAACTTGTCGCACACCCATTGCCTGGCGCCCCGACAACCTCTACGTTGATCCGCGCCTTAACTCTGCTTAACCCGCCATTTATATCGCGGACTTCGGAAGGACGCCCATGCCCCCCACGCACCGAATATCCGGCACCCCCGGCCGTGCCAGACGCACGCCGCTGCGCATCGCCCTCTCCGCGGGCATCGCCGTCACAGCGGTGGCCGTCGCCACCGGCCCCGCGGGCACGGCCACCGCGGCGGATCCGGAACCGGCCGCCCGACAGGCCCAGCACGTCGAGTACTTCACCGGGCCCGGCGCCCACCCCCGGCACACCGAAGTGCCCGCATCGCCCGAGCTCTCCCCGAGCGAGCGCGCGCAGATCAAGGGCGACGGCGACGTCGTCCCGATCGTGCAGGCGGGCCCGACCGCCACCAAGCTCGACGTCGTCTTCATCGGCGACGGCTACACCGCGTCGCAGCAGGGGGACTTCCACGCCGACGTGCGCGCCAAGTGGGCGAAGATCTCCGCCGTCGAGCCGTACGCCTCGTACAAGAGCCTCTTCAACGTCTGGGCCGTCGACGCGGTCTCGCGGCAGTCCGGCGTCTCCGGCGACCCGACGAACACCACGGTCAAGGACACCGCGCTCGGTTCCGCCTTCTTCTGCGACGGCATCGAGCGCCTGCTGTGCGTCGACACCAACAAGGTCGAGTCGTACGCGAAGAAGGCCGCGGACCCCGACCTCGTCATCGTCCTCGCCAACTCCACCAAGTACGGCGGCGCGGGCTACAACGACATCACCTCCCCGTCCGGCTACGACGGCATCGCCACCGCCTCCTCCGACAACGCCCAGTCCGACCAGGTCGCCGTCCACGAGACCGGCCACTCGCTGGGCAAGCTGGCCGACGAGTACTGGTACGACGAGTACGGCACCTACACCGGCGCCGAGCCCTGGGAAGCCAACATCAGCAAGCTGACGGCCGCCCAGCTCACCGCGCAGAAGAAGAAGTGGTACCGGTGGATCGGCCGGACCTCACCGGACGGCGGCACCGTCGGCGCCTACGAGGGCGGCGGCTACTACCCGCGCGGCCTCTACCGCCCGACCGCGGACTCGATCATGCGCACGCTCGGCCGCGCCTTCAACCTGCCCGGACGCGAGGCCATGATCGCGGGCTTCCACAGGCACGCGTCCGTGGTCACCGCCGAGACGCCCACCGACCGAGCGGTCCGGCGCGACGACAAGGTCCGCGTGCGGGTGGCGCACGGCATCACACTGCGCTGGAGCGTCGACGGCCGCGAGGCCAGGGCGGCCAGGGGAGACGCCACGGTGACGCCGCGCGCCCTCGGGGTGCCGGGCGACGGACGTACGCACACAGTGACGGTCCGCGCCACGGACCCGACCGACGCGGTCCGCGACCCGCAACTGCGCACCCTGCTGACCGACTCGCTCACGTGGCGGGTCCGACGCTGACCGGCTGAAGCGCTCCCCGGGCCGCCCCGTCGCGCATGACGGGGCGGCCTGGGCCCTGTCGTCAAACTCCCGTCTGCCTCGCGGCGCCTGGCACGCACGCTCGCCGCGTTGTCGGGCTCATCCCGGTACGCCCGGTACCC
>NZ_JBHVZA010000057.1:0-19066 GCF_042880275.1 Streptomyces sp. NPDC058308 | reverse complement strand
ACGGCGCGCCGGGCGAGGTCGCCCTGCAGGCCGCCCGCCACCAGGCCCGGCGCGTGGTGGACACCGCCGCCGCCCTCAAGGCCGGCCGCGCCGCCACCTGAAGCCCCCTTCCCCGGCGCCGGCCCCCAGGGGCCGCAGAGCGCCGAAGATGGGGGGTCCGGCCCGCGCCGCAGAAGGACGGGGCGGGGCGGTGGAGCCCGGCCGGGCCGTGCGGCGTCGGTCAGCACCGCACGGGCCCGGCCGGTGGCAGGGGCCAGGCCGGGGGCACAGCCGGCTGCGTGGACCGGCCCGAGGGGGCGCCCCCGGCACCCCGGCGCGGCCCAGGCGGCCCTCCACCCCGGGATACCGGCACGGGCCCCCCGGGGCGGGGGGCCTCGCCTCGCCCGCCTCATGTCCTTCGACGACGCAGCCCCGCCCAATGTGAGGCCGCCGCAGAAAAATGCCGGCCCCGGCCCGCCGCCGGCCGCCCCGCCGGGGCCGGCGGCGGGCCCGGCAGGCCCGGGCAGCCGCCCGGCCCTGCCCTTACCCCGGGCGCAGCGCCGGGCCGCCACCAGGCCCGCCTGGCCACCCAACCCGCAAAGGAGACAGCCCCGATGAAGGGCTCCACGGTCTACCGATCGATCCAACAGCGCGGCCTGCACCTCGGACTCCTGCCGCAGATGGCCGCCGCCGTCAACGGCGCGACCCCCATCACCCTCGACCACGACCTGGACGCCCTGCC
This sequence comes from Streptomyces sp. NPDC058308, assembly GCF_042880275.1. Classification (NCBI taxonomy): domain Bacteria; kingdom Bacillati; phylum Actinomycetota; class Actinomycetes; order Kitasatosporales; family Streptomycetaceae; genus Streptomyces; species Streptomyces sp. NPDC058308. Next base: position 18,345 of record NZ_JBHVZA010000057.1, on the reverse strand, counting down.
GCACGCGGGCCGGCGCCTGACGGTGGCCCAGTTCGCCGATGCCGTCGACGACCTGGCGGCCCGCCTGTGGGCGGCCGGCGTACGGCCCGGCGAACACCTGGTGGTCCACAAGAGCGCCAACGCCGACATCTGGATGCTCGGCGCCGCCGCCTCACGCATCGGCGCGATCCCGGTGATGCTCTCGCCCGCCCTGGACGCGGCGACCGTGGGCGCCCTCATCGAACGGGTGGGCCGGCCCACCCTGCTCACCGACACCCGCACACTTCAGGGCCCCCAGGGCCGGCAGGGCCTGGACCGGCTGCCGCTGGCCGGCCTGACCCGGCGGGTGCTCATCGTGGCCGGCGACCACCCCGGCGCCCAGTCCCTGGCCGCCTGGGCCGGCGCCCCGCGCGTGCGGCCGGTGATCCGCCCCCTGGACGAGGCCGCCGTCATCACCCACACCTCCGGCACCACCGGACTGCCCAAACTCGTCGTGCACACCCCCCGCACCCAGGGCATCCGCCTGGTGCCCCAGTGGCGCCTGCTCGCCCTGATGCGCCGCAAGGACCCCGTCGCCATCCACATCCCCTTCGTGCACTCCCGGATGGTCGCGGCGATGTCCCTGGCCCTGCTCAAAGAACTGCCGATCCTCCTGCTGAACGACTCCGACCCCCACAGCATCGCCGAGCAGTTCGCCGCCCACCGGCCCGGCTTCGTCGAGGCCCTGCCCAACTCCCTGATGGACTGGGAAGACCTCGCCGCCGACCCCCGCCGCCCGTTCGCCTCGGTGAAAATCTTCTCCAGCACCTTCGACGCGATCCACCCGCGCACCATGAGCCGCCTGCTGAACTCCTCCGAGCGCCCCGGCGCCCTCTTCTTCCAGATCTACGGCCAGAGCGAGGTCGGCCCCGCCGTCGGCCGCGCCTACTTCCGCACCTCCGCCCACAAGGCCAACGGACGCTGCGTGGGCTGGGCGATGCCCCTGGGCGCGGCCAGGGTCCGCGTCGTCAGCCGCGACGGCCGGCCCCCCACCCAGGACAACCCCGGCTTCATCGAAGTCGCCTGGGCCGGCCTGGCCAAGACCTACTTCGCCGAACAGGACCGCTACGCCGCCAACCGCAACGGCGCCTGGTGGCGCACCGGCGACGTCGGCTACCGCACCCGCCTGGGCTGCCTGCACATGCTCGACCGGGAAGTCGACATGATCGAAGGAATCACCAGCTCCCTGGAGGTCGAGGACGTGGTCCTGGGCCGCCTGCCCGAACTGAGCGAACTGGTCGTCGTCCCCGGCCCCGGCGACGAGCCCGTCCCCGTCATCTGCACCACCGACGACACCCCCCTGGACCCGGCGCGCTGGCGCGCCGCCGTCACCGACTTCCCCCAGCTCGCCGCCCCCGTCCAGATCCCCCAGGCCGAACTCCCGCGCACCGCCACCCTCAAGGTCCAGCGCCTGGCCCTGGCCGACCACCTCCACCAGCGCCGGAACGACCCGGCCTGACCCCCACCCGGCCCCGCCCCGCTGGCCCGGCCGGGCGGGGCGGGGGAGGGGCGTACGTACTGCCCCCGCCCCGCCCGCCCGGCCTGGTGCCCGGCGCGTACCCGGGCCCGGGCAGGAAGGGCCCGGGCAGCGCGGGGAGTTGGTGACCGGCCCGCCCGCCCGGCCCGGCGGCGGTGCGCCCGGTGCCCGGCGCCTGCCGCCCCGGCCCCGGCCGGGCCGCCCACGCCGGGCGACCCGCACCCCTGTACCACCCCGGCCCTGTACCACCCCGGCCCCGCGCCACCCCCGGCCCCGCGCCACCCCCGGCCCCGCGCCACCCCCGGCCCCTGCCCGCACCGGATCACGTGCCGGGCCGGCCGCCGCCGTCCTCTCGTCCACCCGGGGGCTGCCCGCGCAGCCCCCCGCCCCCGCGGCCCCGCGGCCGCCCGCCCATCCATCCCACCCCCTTTTCTGCCCTGGAGAGTCATGTCCCGCCGCCTGTTCACCTCGGAATCCGTGACCGAGGGCCACCCCGACAAGATCGCCGACCAGATCAGCGACACCGTCCTGGACGCCCTGCTCAGCCAGGACCCCGCCTCCCGCGTCGCCGTCGAAACCCTGATCACCACCGGCCAGGTGCACATCGCGGGCGAGGTCACCACCGCCGCCTACGCCGACATCGCCACCCTGGTCCGCCAGAAGATCCTCGAGATCGGCTACGACTCCTCGGCCAAGGGCTTCGACGGCGCCTCCTGCGGCGTCTCGGTGTCCATCGGCGCCCAGTCGCCCGACATCGCCCAGGGCGTCGACACCGCCTACGAAAAGCGCGTCGAGGGCGACGAGGACGAACTCGACAAGCAGGGCGCCGGCGACCAGGGCCTGATGTTCGGCTACGCCACCGACGAGACGCCCACCCTGATGCCGCTGCCCATCGAGCTGGCCCACCGCCTCTCGCGCCGGCTGACCGCGGTCCGCAAGGACGGCACCGTCCCCTACCTGCGCCCCGACGGCAAGACCCAGGTCACCATCGAGTACCAGGGCAGCCGGCCCGTGCGCCTGGACACCATCGTGGTCTCCTCCCAGCACGCCGCCGACATCGACCTGGAGGAGCAGCTCACCCCCGACATCCGTGCCCACGTCGTCGAGCACGTCCTGGCCCAGCTCGCCGAGGACGGCATCAAGCTCGACACCGAGGACTACCGCCTCTTCGTCAACCCCACCGGCCGCTTCGAGATCGGCGGCCCGATGGGCGACGCCGGCCTGACCGGCCGCAAGATCATCGTCGACACCTACGGCGGCATGGCCCGCCACGGCGGCGGCGCCTTCTCCGGCAAGGACCCCTCCAAGGTCGACCGCTCGGCCGCCTACGCCATGCGCTGGGTCGCCAAGAACATCGTCGCCGCGGGCCTCGCGGCCCGCTGCGAGGTCCAGGTCGCCTACGCCATCGGCAAGGCCGAACCGGTCGGCCTGTTCATCGAGACCTTCGACACCGCCACCGTCCCCCACAGCGACATCGAACGCGCCGTGGGAGCCGTCTTCGACCTGCGCCCCGCCGCGATCATCCGCGACCTGGACCTGCTGCGCCCGATCTACGCCCAGACCGCCGCCTACGGCCACTTCGGCCGCGAACTGCCCGACCTCACCTGGGAGCGCACCGACCGCGCCGCCGCCCTGCGCACGGCAGCCGAAACCGGCTGACACCCCCGCCCCCCCCGGGGTGCCGCCGGCCCGCCCCGGCGGCACCCCACCCCCCCTTCTTCAGCCCCCCGCCCGCGCCTGGCTGCCACCGCGCCGCCCAGCTGCCGACCTCAGCTTCAAAGGGAGTGCTTTTCTCGTGCGTATCGCCGTGACCGGCTCGATAGCGACCGACCATCTGATGGTCTTTCCCGGACGCTTCGCCGAGCAGCTGATCAAGGAGCAACTGGAGCGGGTCTCCCTGTCGTTCCTCGCCGACCGGCTCGAGGTGCGCCGCGGCGGCGTCGCCGCCAACATCGCCTTCGGCCTGGGCCTGCTGGATCTGCACCCGATCCTGATCGGCGCGGCCGGCCTGGACTTCGCCGAGTACGGCACCTGGCTGGAGCAGCACGGCGTGGACACCACCGCGGTCCAGGTCAGCGACACCCTGCACACCGCACGCTTCGTGTGCACCACCGACCAGGACCAGAACCAGATCGCCACCTTCTACGCCGGCGCCATGGCCGAGGCCGCCCGCATCGACCTGGCCGCCGTCACCGCCCGCACCGGCACCCCCGACCTCGTCCTGATCGGCGCCGACGACCCCGCCGCGATGCTGCGCCACACCGCCGCCGCCCACCGCCAGCACATCCCCGTGGCCGCCGACCCCTCCCAGCAACTGGCCCGCCTGGACGGCGAACAGGCCCGCCAACTGGTCGAGGGCGCCCGCTGGCTGTTCACCAACGAGTACGAGGCCGCCCTGCTCCTGGAGCGCACCGGCTGGAGCGAGCCGCAGCTCCTGGAACGGGTGGACACCTGGATCACCACCCTGGGCGCGGGCGGCGTGTCCCTGGCCCGCGCCGGCTGCCCCCGCCTGGCCGTGCCCGCCGTCCCCACCGAAAAGATCGCCGACCCCACCGGGGCGGGCGACGCCTTCCGCGCGGGCTTTTTGGCCGGCACCGCCTGGCAACTGCCCCAGGAACGGGCCGCCCAGCTCGGCTGCGCCCTGGCCACCACCGTGCTGGAATCGGTCGGCACCCAGGAGTACAAACTCCTGCCCGCCGACCTGATCACCCGCATCGACCAGACGTACGGGCCGGCCGCGGCCCGCGCCCTGGAGGACCGGATCGCGGGCACCGCATGAGCAACGACCAGCACCGGCGCGCCGACGCCCTGCGCCAGGCCCTGGCCACCCGTGTGGTGGTGGCCGACGGCGCGATGGGCACCATGCTCCAGGCCCAAGACCCCACGATGGAGGACTTCCAGCAGCTCGAGGGCTGCAACGAAGTCCTCAACGTCACCCGCCCCGACATCGTGCGCGCGGTGCACCAGGAGTACTTCGCCGCCGGCGTCGACTGCGTGGAGACCAACACCTTCGGCGCCAACCACGCGGCCCTGAACGAGTACGACATCCCCGAGCGGGCCTTCGAACTCTCCCAGGCCGGCGCCCGCATCGCCCGCGAGGTCGCCGACGAGGTCACCCGCGACACCGGCCGACAGCGCTGGGTGCTCGGCTCGATGGGCCCGGGCACCAAACTGCCCACCCTGGGCCACATCGACTACGCCACCCTGCGCGACGGCTTCCAGGCCAACGCCGAAGGCCTTGTCGCCGGCGGCGCCGACCTGCTGATCGTGGAGACCACCCAGGACCTCCTGCAGACCAAGGCCGCCCTCCTGGGCGCCCGCCGCGCCCTTGACGCCACCGGCCTCAGCCTGCCCCTGGTGTGCTCCCTGGCCTTCGAGACGACCGGCACCATGCTCCTTGGCTCCGAGATCGGCGCCGCGCTGACCGCCCTGGAACCGCTCGGCATCGACATGATCGGCCTGAACTGCTCCACCGGCCCGGCCGAGATGACCGAACACCTGCGCTACCTCGCCCGCCACTCGCGCATCCCGCTGCTGTGCATGCCCAACGCTGGCCTGCCCGTCCTGACCAAGGACGGCGCCCACTTCCCGCTGGGCCCCCACGGACTGGCCGACGCCCAGGAGAACTTCGTCCGCGAGTACGGCCTGTCCCTGGTGGGCGGCTGCTGCGGCACCACCCCCGAGCACCTGCGCCAGGTCGTCGAGCGGGTGCGCGGCCTGACCCCGCCCGCCCGCACCCCCCACCCCGAACCGGGTGCCGCCTCCCTCTATCAGACGGTGCCCTTCCGCCAGGACACCGCCTACCTGGCGATCGGCGAGCGTACCAACGCCAACGGCAGCAAGAAGTTCCGCGAGGCCATGCTGGAGGGCCGCTGGGACGACTGCGTGGAGATGGCGCGCGACCAGATCCGCGAGGGCGCGCACCTGCTGGATCTGTGCGTGGACTACGTGGGGCGCGACGGGGTCGCCGACATGGCCGAACTGGCGGGCCGGTTCGCGACCGCCTCCACGCTGCCGGTCGTCCTGGACTCCACCGAACTGCCCGTCCTGCAGGCCGGATTGGAGAAGCTGGGCGGGCGCGCGGTCATCAACTCCGTCAACTACGAGGACGGCGACGGCCCCGAGTCCCGCTTCACCCAGGTCACCGCGCTGGCCAAGGAGCACGGCGCCGCGCTGATCGCGCTGACCATCGACGAGGAGGGCCAGGCCCGCACCGTCGAGCACAAGGTCGCCATCGCCGAACGCCTCATCAGTGATCTGACCGGCACCTGGGGCATCCACGAGTCGGACATCCTCATCGACACCCTGACCTTCACCATCTGCACCGGCCAGGAGGAGTCCCGCAAGGACGGCATCGCCACCATCGAGGCGATCCGCGAACTCAAGCGCCGCCACCCCGACGTGCAGACCACACTGGGCCTGTCCAACATCTCCTTCGGTCTCAACCCGGCCGCCCGGGTCCTGCTCAACTCCGTGTTCCTGGACGAGTGCGTCAAGGCCGGTCTGGATTCGGCCATCGTGCACGCCTCGAAGATCCTGCCGATCGCCCGCTTCGACGACGAGCAGGTCACCACCGCCCTCGACCTGATCTACGACCGGCGTGCGGAGGGCTATGACCCGCTGCAAAAGCTCATGGCCCTGTTCGAGGGCGTCTCGACGAAGTCGATGAAGGCGGGCAAGGCCGAGGAGCTTTTGGCCCTGCCGCTGGCCGAGCGGCTGCAGCGCCGGATCATCGACGGTGAGAAGAACGGCCTGGAGGCCGACCTCGACGAGGCGCTGCAGGACACTCCGGCGCTGGACATCGTCAACAGCATCCTGCTGGAGGGCATGAAGGTCGTCGGGGAGCTGTTCGGTTCGGGGCAGATGCAGCTGCCCTTCGTGCTGCAGTCGGCCGAGGTGATGAAGACCGCGGTCGCCTACCTGGAGCCGCACATGGAAAAGACCGACGACGAGGGCAAGGGCACCATCGTGCTGGCCACCGTCCGCGGCGATGTGCACGACATCGGCAAGAACCTGGTGGACATCATCCTGTCCAACAACGGCTACACCGTGGTCAATCTCGGTATCAAGCAGCCGGTCGCGGCGATCCTGGACGCCGCCGCGGAGCACCGGGCCGACGTCATCGGCATGTCGGGCCTCCTGGTCAAGTCCACGGTGATCATGAAGGAGAACCTGCAGGAGCTCAACCAGCGCAAGATGGCCGCCGACTTCCCCGTCATCCTGGGCGGTGCGGCGCTGACCCGCGCCTATGTCGAGCAGGACCTGCACGAGATCTACGAGGGCGAGGTGCGCTATGCCCGCGACGCGTTCGAGGGCCTGCGCCTGATGGACGCCCTCATCGCGGTCAAGCGCGGCGTGCCCGGCGCGAGCCTGCCGGAGCTCAAGCAGCGCCGGGTGCCGACCAGGGCGACGGCGGCGGTGCTTGAGGTGCAGGAGGCCGAGCAGCCCGCCCGCTCCGATGTGGCCACCGACAACCCCCTGCCCACGCCGCCGTTCTGGGGCAGCCGGGTCATCAAGGGCATCCAGCTCAAGGAGTACGCGTCCTGGCTGGACGAGGGCGCCCTGTTCAAGGGCCAGTGGGGCCTCAAGCAGGCCCGCACCGGCGACGGACCCACCTACGAGGAGCTGGTGGAGAGCGAGGGACGGCCCCGCCTGCGCGGCTGGCTGGAGCGGCTGCAGACCGACAACCTCCTCCAAGCCGCCGTCGTGCACGGCTACTTCCCCTGCGTGTCCAAGGGCGACGACCTGATCCTGCTGGACGACGACGGCTCCGAGCGCACCCGCTTCACCTTCCCGCGCCAGCGGCGCGGGCGGCGGCTGTGCCTGGCCGACTTCTTCCGCCCCGAGGAATCCGGCGAAACCGACGTGGTCGGGCTGCAGGTCGTCACCGTCGGCTCGAAGATCGGGGAAGCCACCGCCGAGCTGTTCGCCGCCGACTCCTACCGCGACTACCTCGAACTGCACGGCCTGTCCGTCCAGCTGGCCGAGGCCCTGGCCGAGTACTGGCACGCCCGCGTCCGCACCGAACTGGGCATCGCCGCCGGCGACCCGGACACCGTCGAGGGCATGTTCGCCACCCACTACCAGGGCTGCCGCTACTCGCTGGGCTACCCCGCCTGCCCCGACCTGGCCGACCGCGCGAAGATCGCCGAGCTGCTCCAGCCCGAGCGGATCGGCGTCCACCTCTCGGAGGAGTTCCAGCTCCACCCCGAGCAGTCCACCGACGCGATCGTCACCCACCACCCCCAGGCCAGCTACTTCAACGCCGGAGGCCGGCCATGAGCGCCCTGCGCGACCTGATCCAGGACGAGCAACCCAGCTTCTCCTTCGAGTTCTTCCCGCCCAAGAGCGAAAGCGCGGCCCGCTCCCTGTGGCAGACCATCCGCCGCATCGAGACCCTGGCCCCCACCTTCGTCTCGGTCACCTACGGCGCCGGCGGCTCCTCCCGGGACCGCACCGTGGAGGTCACCAAACGCATCGCCGCCGAGACGACCCTGCGCCCCGTCGCCCACCTGACCGCGGTGGGCCACTCGGTGGCCGAACTGCGCCACATCATCGGCCAGTACGCCGACGCCGGCGTCCGCGACGTCCTGGCCGTGCGCGGCGACCCGCCCGGCGACCCCGGCGGCCCCTGGCACGCCCACCCCCAGGGCCTGACCCACGCCCACGAACTGGTGCGCCTGGTCAAGGAGTCGGGGGAGTTCAGCGTCGGCGTGGCCGCCTTCCCCGAACGCCATCCCCGCTCGGCCGACTGGGACAGCGACATCGCCCACTTCGTCGCCAAGTGCCGGGCCGGCGCCGACTACGCCATCACCCAGATGTTCTTCCACGTCGAGGACTACCTGCGGCTGCGCGAGAAGGTGACGGCCGCCGGCTGCCACACCCCGATCATCCCGGAGATCATGCCGGCCACCGACGTGCGCCAGATCAGCCGCTTCGCCCAGCTCAGCGGCGCCGCCTTCCCCGAAGGCCTGGCCCACCGCCTGGACGCCGCCCGCGACAGCCCCGCCGACGGCCACCGCATCGGCGTGGAGTACGCCACCGCCATGGCCCAGCAGCTGCTGGCCGAAGGCGCCCCCGGACTGCACTACATCACCCTCAACCGCTCGACGGCGACGCTCGAGATCCACCGCAACGTAACGAACGCAAGGAGCACCCCGCATGACCTCGCAGCCCACCACTGACGGCCAGGACTTCAAGGTCGCCGATCTCTCGCTGGCCGCGTTCGGCCGCAAGGAGATCACCCTCGCCGAGCACGAGATGCCCGGTCTGATGGCGATCCGCAAGGAGTTCGCCGATGCCCGGCCGTTGGCCGGGGCCCGCATCATGGGCTCGCTGCACATGACGGTGCAGACGGCCGTCCTCATCGAGACCCTGGTGGCGCTGGGCGCCGAGGTCCGCTGGGTGTCCTGCAACATCTTCTCCACCCAGGACCACGCCGCCGCGGCCGTCGCCGTCGGTCCTGAGGGCACGCCGGAGGATCCCCGGGGTGTCCCGGTCTTCGCCTGGAAGGGCGAGAGCCTGGAGGAGTACTGGTGGTGCACGGAGCAGGCGCTGACCTGGCCGAACACCCCCAGTGGCGGTCCGAACATGATCCTGGACGACGGTGGCGATGCCACCATGCTGGTGCACAAGGGTGTCGAGTACGAGAAGGCCGGTAAGGTCCCGGCCCTGGAGTCGGCGGAGAACGACGAGCACCGTGTGGTCCTGCAGGTCCTTCACCGCACCATCGGTGAGGGGTCGCAGAAGTGGACCCAGCTGGCCTCGGAGATCCGCGGCGTGACGGAGGAGACCACCACCGGTGTCCACCGGCTGTATGAGATGCACCGCGAGGGCACTCTCCTCTTCCCGGCGATCAATGTGAACGACGCGGTGACGAAGTCGAAGTTCGACAACAAGTACGGCTGCCGGCACTCCCTGATCGACGGCATCAACCGGGCCACCGATGTGCTGATCGGCGGCAAGACGGCGGTCGTGTGCGGGTACGGCGATGTGGGCAAGGGCTGTGCGGAGTCGCTGCGCGGCCAGGGCGCGCGGGTGATTGTCACCGAGGTCGACCCGATCTGCGCGCTGCAGGCGGCGATGGACGGCTATCAGGTCACGACGCTGGATGAGGTCGTGGAGCAGGCGGACATCTTCATCACCACGACGGGCAACAAGGACATCATCATGGCCGCGGACATGGCCCGGATGAAGCACCAGGCGATCGTGGGCAATATCGGTCACTTCGACAACGAGATCGACATGGCGGGTCTGGCGGCGACGCCGGGCATCGTCAAGGACGAGGTCAAGCCGCAGGTGCACACCTGGACCTATCCCGGGGGCAAGGTTCTGATCGTGCTGTCCGAGGGCCGGCTGCTGAATCTGGGCAATGCCACCGGTCATCCCTCCTTCGTGATGTCGAACTCCTTCGCGGACCAGACGCTGGCGCAGATCGAGCTGTTCACCAAGCAGGAGGAGTACCCCACCGATGTCTACGTGCTGCCCAAGCACCTGGACGAGAAGGTCGCCCGTCTGCACCTGGACGCCCTCGGCGTGAAGCTGACCAAGCTGAGCCCCGAGCAGGCCTCCTACCTCGGCGTCGAGGTCGAGGGCCCCTTCAAGCCCGAGCACTACCGCTACTGACCCCACCCACCAGGAGGACGACGTGCACGACACCCCCGAGGAGGACGCCAGAGCGCCCGGGGACACCGCCCTCGCCCCACCGCGCACCCCGCCGCTGCGGCTCGCCGGCATCGACGAGGACGACACCTGGGAACCCAACGTCGTGCGCGGCATCGACTGACCCCGCCCCCCGCCGGTTTAAGCAGACGTCAAGCGGACGGCGAGCGGGGCCGGGCGACGATGACGCCCAACACCCCCCACTGCCCGCCCCCTTGAAGGAGGAGAGATGACCGAGGCCGCACCACGCCCCACCCCCCTGAGCGACATCGGGGACGCCCTGGCCCAGGCCGGGGCGGCATCACTCACCGGACAACGCGCCCAACTGGCCGAAGGCCTCCTGCGGGCCGCCCTGGCCAAGTGGGAGGACCCCGCCTCCCGGCCGCAGCTGCTTGGCGCCTTCAGCGCCGTCTTCGCCGGCGAGGACGGCGCGGCCCAGATGCGCGACTTCATGTCGAAGCAGATCTTCCGCCAGCTCGCCGCCTCGCTGGAGGAGCCGCCCAAGGACTTCGACGAAGTCGCCCGCGCCCTGGGCGTGCCGCCCATGAACATCAACGCCGCCCAGGCCCAGGTGTGGGGGGTGGCCGTCCTGCGCTACGTCGTGAAGCTGGAACCGATCGCCTCCGCCTCGGTGGACGAGGTCGTCGCCCTCATCGCCCCCACCATCCAGCGCTACCTCATCGGCTGACCCCGCCCCCGCCGGCCCGCGCCGCGAACGGCCCCTCACATTCCGGCGACCCATCTCGTCGTACTGGATGAGACGGACACCGGCCCGCGATCCGGCGGGGCGCACGACTCAACCGACGCCGGCCGGAATGTCCGCGCGGACAGCCTTTTCGGGCCGCACTTATCCGGAGGAAGTAAACAGGCCATGAGTACTCTCGACAAAGAGTCCCCCGGCGGGGCGAACGACGCCGTCGCCGCGTCCGACCCGAGGCGATGGAAAGCACTGGGCGTCCTGGCCGCGATTCAGTTCATGCTCGTCATGGATGTCACGATCGTGCTCGTCGCCCTCCCCGAGATCGACCGGGACCTCACCTTCACCACCGAGGGTGACCTCGCCTGGGTCCTCAACGGCTATGTGCTGATGGCCGGCGGCTTCCTCCTGCTGGGCGGCCGGCTGGCCGACATGTTCGGCCGCCGCAAAATCTTCATGATCGGTGTGATCTGCTTCGGCGTCGCCTCGGCCACCTGCGGCGCCGCGATGTCCTCCGGCATGCTGGTCTCCAGCCGCTTCGTCCAGGGCCTGGGCGAAGCCCTGTGCGGCCCGGCCGCCCTCGGCATGATCCCCATCCTCTTCCCCGACGCCCGCGAGCGGATGAAGGCCCTGAGCGTCTGGGGCGGCACCGCCGCCCTGGGCGGCGTGATCGGCTCGGTCGTCTCCGGCGCGCTCACCGAGTGGATCGACTGGCGCTGGATCTTCTACATCAACATCCCCATCGCGCTGGCCGCACTCCTCCTGGTGCCCCGGGTCATGCCCGAGAGCCGCATGGAACGCGAGGGCCGCAGCGTCGACTTCGCCGGCGCCATCGGCATCACCGGCGGCCTGGTCGCCGTCGTCTACGGCCTGATCAAGGCCGCCGACCACGCGTGGGGCTCCTCCACCGTGCTCATCCCGCTGCTGGCCGGCATCGGCGTACTGCTCCTGACCGCCCTGTGGGAGACCCGCGTCTCCGACCCGATGGTGCCCATCCGCTTCTTCACCAACCGCACCCGGGTCACCTCCAACGTCGTGACCCTGGCGCTGCTCGCCAGCTTCCACTGCTACGCCTTCCTGCTCATCATCTACATGCAGAAGGTCCTGGACTACTCGCCGATCAAGGCGGGCATGGCGGTGGTGCCGCTGGCCTTCGCGATGGGCGCCGGCATGGGCGCCGCCTCCGCCCTGATGCCCCGTATCGGCGTCAAGGCGGTCCTGGCCATCGGCTTCGGCGGCGCTGCCGCGGGCCTGTTCGTCGCCAGCTCCCTGGAGGCCGACTCCTCCTACGTCGGCGGCGTCCTGCCCGGCATGCTCGTCTTCGGCATCTTCAGCGCCATGTGCTACCCCGCCCTGGTCAACGGCGCGCTCTACCAGGTCACCGGCAAGGACTCCGGCCTGGCCTCCGGCGTGCAGACCGCCATGCAGCAGATCGGCGGCGCGCTGGGCCTGGCCACCCTGGTCCCCATCGCCATCCGCTACACCACCGACCACATCGGCGAGGGCGTGCTGCCCACCGTCGCCCAGTCCGACGGAGCCTCACGCGCCTTCCGGGTGGGGGCCATCCTGGTGGCCGCCGCGGCCGTCCTGGTCATCGCGCTGATGCAGAAGGTCGACGCCGCACCGCGCAACGTGCTCGCCGAGGCCGAGGCCGAGCCCACCGAGGACGCCGCCGCCCAGCCCACCACCACCGGCGCCGCCTCCTGACCATCCGGCCGCGCCCGTACGTGAGGCGTGTGCCCGCGCGCCCGCGCAGGTGAGCGCCCGCCGCACCGCCTCACCCGCACCGCCCCCGGGAAGCACCCGTCCCGGGGGCGGTGCGCTGCCCTGCCCCGCACACCCCGCACCGCTCGGCGCCCGGCCCCCAAGCCGCCTGCGCACACCCGCGGTTGGGGTCCTGTTCCGCATAGATGCGGGGGAGTGACCCACACCACTTCGGGGCGCTCTAGGCGCACCCTCGCCCTGCGTGTCACTATTTCCGGGCATCCACCCTGCCCAAATGCCCTACCGCGGCCGGAGATCGGGCGCCCTTCCTCTTTTCCTCTTGCCGCCGGCCGGACGCTTTCACCGGCCCGGCCCGGCCGCAGGCCGGCGAATTCCCCTCAAGGGCGTATCCGAAAACGGCGATGCCCTGTCTCCTTTTTCTTCCTAGGCCCTGTCGTCGAACTCGCGTCGTTCGCCCGGAGGCAGACGGGAGTTCGACGACAGGGCCCAGACCCTTCCTCGACGTCTGGATGATGCGATCTCCATGCAGAAAACACCAGGGGAGCTGAGCGCGCCGACCCCGCCGGCCCCGGCGCAGGGGGCGCCACCCGTCAGCCGGGCGCGCACGGTCGGTGTCGGCCGCGCCCACGCCAAGACGATCCTGCTGGGCGAGCACGCGGTGGTCTACGGCGCGCCCGCCCTCGCCCTGCCGGTGCCCCAGCTCGCGGTCACCGCGAGCGCCGGCTGGTCCGCGCCCGCCCCGGCCGGCGCCGGCGACGTGAGCCTGACGATGACCGGCTCCCCCTCCCGGCCGGTGGCCACCCAGGCCTCCGAGGGGCTGCGGCAGCTGACCGGCCAATTCCGCTCGGCCATGGGCGTGGCCGAGGACGTGCACCTGGACGTGATCCTGGACTGCGCCATCCCGCCCGGCCGCGGTCTTGGCTCCAGCGCCGCCTGCGCCCGGGCCGTGGTCCTGGCCCTGGCCGACCTCTTCGGCCGCCAGGTCAGCCCCCGGGCGGTGTTCGACCTGGTGCAGAGCGCCGAGAACGTCGCCCACGGCCGGGCCAGCGGCGTCGACGCCACCGCGGTCGGCGCACCGGGCCCCCTGTTCTTCCAGCAGGGCCGCTCCCACGAACTGCCCATCGGCTGCGAGGGGCTGTTCATCGTCGCCGACAGCGGCGAGGTGGGCCGCACCAAGGACGCCGTCGCCCTGCTGCGCGAGACATTCCGCCAACACCCCGGCACCCAGGAACGCTTCGTGGACCAGGCCACGCACCTGACCGGCCGGGCCCGCCACGCCCTGGCCCAGGGCACCCCCGAAGAACTCGGCCCCCACCTGACGGCCTATCACCACCTGCTGCGCACCGCCGGACTGAGCACCGCGCGGATCGACACGATGATGGAGGCCGCCCTGGACGCGGGCAGCCTCGGAGCCAAGATCACCGGAGGCGGCCTGGGCGGCTGCATGATCGCGCTGACCCCCTCGGCCCGGGCCAGCGCGGTCACCCGGGCCCTGCACGAGGCCGGCGCCGTCCAGACCTGGGTCCTGCCCTTGAAGGCCGGCCACCGCCCCGCCTGACCCGGGGCCCGGCGCACACGTATCGGCCGGTACGGGTACGCGGGGGAGGGGCACGCCGCCACGTGTGCGTCCCGCCCCGGGGCGGGACGGTGGCACGCAACAGCGCCCCGCACACCCGCAGACCCCTGCCCCCTGCAACGTCACTTGCCACGTATCTCCCGCCCGGAGCGGAAAGGAGCACGCACATGAGCGGTAACGCAGAGCTCGGCGCGGGCCCCGCCCGCAGGCCGGCCGGGGAGCACACGGGCCACGGAGGCGGCACGGCCGCGGGGTCCGCCCCGGCGCCATGGTGAACGGCTACCGCCCGCCCCGCGACAGCGGTTGACGGGCGGCGCGGGACGGACGTACCGGACAGACACGGCACGGCAGCCGCCGGCCGCGAGCCACACCTGGCCCCCGGGCGTCCGCACGTTCCCCCTTTGCCGCACGTGCCGTGCCTCCACCCCCCCTTTTTTTGCGCCCTGCGGCGCACAGCGGGGTGGACCGCCCGCCCTCTCGGGGATCTCCCGGGCCGCGGGGCGTGTGCGCCGGAGCATCGCCGACCTGTCGCTCCAGACGGTGCTCCCCGGCCGGACGCGAGCGGTGTGCCCCCCTGTGCCGGGGCGGCCCCGCCCGGCGTGCGGTCCGCCCCGTTGCGTGACCCTGCAGAAACGGTAGACATGACAGCGACACACAGCACGATATGCCTGGTGGGTGTGGGACCGCGCGGGCTGTCCGTGCTCGAGCGGCTGTGCGCCAACGCCCGCTCGCGCCCCCAGCACCACACCCTCCACGTCCACATCGTCGACCCCTACCCGCCCGGGCCCGGCCAGGTCTGGCGCACCGACCAGTCCCCGCACCTGCTCATGAACACCGTGGCCGGGCAGATCTCGGTGTTCACCGACGAAAGCGTCGACCTGCACGGCCCCCTGGAGCCGGGCCCCAGCCTCTACCAGTGGGCCGCCGCCCTGAGCGCTGCGGACTCCTGGCCGCCCGCCGTGCTGGCCCAGGCCCGCGCGCTGGGCCCCGACACCTACCCCACCCGCGCCTTCTACGGCCACTACCTGCGCTGGGCCTACCGGCGCATCGTGGCGGGCGCCCCCGCCACCGTGACGGTCACCGCCCACCGCTGCCGGGCCCTGAGCCTGGACGACGAGCCCGGCCCGCCCGGCACCACGCCGCGCCAGCGGGTGCGGCTCAGCGATGCCACCGTGCTCACCGCCCTGGACGCCGTCATCCTGTGCCAGGGCCACCTGCCGGCCCGCCCGGACGCCGCCGAGGACGCCTTCGCCGCCCGCGCCCGCCGGCACGGGCTGCGCCACATCGCGCCGGCCAACCCGGCCGACACCGCCCTGGACGCCCTGGCCCCGGGCAGCCGGGTGCTGCTGCGCGGCCTGGGCCTGAACTTCTTCGACTACCTGGCCCAGCTCACCGCCGGCCGCGGCGGCACCTTCACCCGCACCGGCGGCCGCCTCCTCTACCACCCCTCGGGCCGGGAGCCCCGCCTGTGGGCCGGCTCCCGGCGCGGCATCCCCTACCAGGCCCGCGGCGAGAACGAGAAGGGCCCGCACGGCCGCCACGAACCGCTGCTGCTCACCGAGGACCGCGTCCGCGCCCTGCGCCGCGCCCACCCCGCCGGCCTGGACTTCAGGGCCGACCTGTGGCCGCTGATCTGCGCTGAGGTGGAGAGCGTCTACTACCGCACCCTGCTGCGCTCCCGCGGCAAGGACCGCCCGGCCCGCCGGCTGCAGGCCCACTACCTGGCGGCCGCACCGGAGCACCGGAACGCCCTCCTTGAGGCGTACGGCATCGGCGAGAAGGACCGCTGGGACTGGGACCTGCTCGCCCGGCCCTACCGCGACCGGGAGTTCACCGGCCCGCACGACTTCACCGGCTGGCTCCTGGACCACCTGCGCCAGGACCTCGCCGAGGCCCGCGCCGGCAACGTCAGCGGCCCGCTCAAGGCGGCCCTGGACGTCCTGCGCGACCTGCGCAACGAGATCCGCCTGGCGGTCGACCACAACGGCCTGCACGGCGCGTCCCACCGCACCGACCTGGACGGCTGGTACACCCCGCTCAACGCCCACCTCTCGATCGGCCCGCCGGCCCGCCGCGTCGAGGAGATGATCGCGCTGATCGAGGCCGGCGTCCTGCACGTTCTCGGCCCCGGCCTGCGGGTGCAGGCCGGGGCGGACGGCTACCGCGCGAGCTCCCCGCTGGTGCCCGGCTCGGCGCTGGTCGTGGACACCCTCATCGAGGCGCGGCTGCCCGCGATCACCCTGCGCCGCACCGGTGACGCGCTCCTGCGCCACCTGCTGGACAGCGGCCAGTGCACCACCCACCGCCTCCCCGCCCGCGGCCAGGACCCCCTGGACAGCGACGGACTGGCCGTCACCGCCCGCCCCTTCCGCCTGCTCGACGCGGCCGGCCGGCCGCACCCGCGCCGCTTCGCCTTCGGGGTGCCCACCGAGTCGGTGCACTGGGTGACGGCCGCGGGCATCCGGCCCGGCGTGGGCTCGGTGACCCTCACCGACGCCGACGCCATCGCCCGCGCCGCCCTGGCCGCCGCCACCCCCGGCCCAGACCCGCACCCGGCCCCGGACGAGACGCCCGCCACCACCCTTCCCGCACCATCCGGTCACCCCGCACCAGCCGGTCACCCCGCACCAGCCGGTCACCCCGCACCGGCCGTTCACCCCGGACAAGGAGTCACGCATGCCCGCTGACCGCACGCCCGGCGCGCCGCCCGAGGCCGGGCTGCTCGCCCCGGTCTGGGCGGACACCCCCGTGGCCGCCGCGGTGTCCGACGGCGCCTGGCTGCAGGCCATGCTGGATGCCGAGGCGGCCCTGAGCCGGGCCCAGGCCCGGCTGGGCACGGTGCCCGCGGCCGCCGCCCGCACGATCACCGAGGCCGCCCGCGCCGAGCGCCTGGACCTGCCGGCGCTGGCCGCCCAGGCCCGCCAGTCCGCCAACCCGGTGGTGGCGCTGGTACGGGAGTTCACCGCCCTGGTGGCCGCCCAGGACCCCGCCGCGGCCGCCTACGTGCACCGCGGCTCCACCAGCCAGGACATCTTCGACACCGCCGCCGTCCTGGTCGCCCACCGGGCGCTGCGCCTGATCCGCGCCGACCTGGCCCGCGCCGAACAGGAACTGGCCCGCCTGGCCCGCACCCACCGCGACACCCTGATGGCCGGCCGCACCCTGGCCCTGCACGCGGTGCCCACCACCTTCGGCTGCAAGGCGGCCGGCTGGCGCCACCTGGTCCTGGACGCCGATCTGAAACTGGCCGCGCTCGCCGCCTCGGGACCGGTCCAGCTCGGCGGGGCCGCCGGCACCCTGGCCGGCTACCTCCAGTACGCACAGGACGCCGAGCCCGCCGCCTACGTCCAGGACCTGACCGCCGCCTTCGCCGCCGAACTGGGCCTGGCCGCCCCGCTGCTGCCCTGGCACGTGCTGCGCACCCCGGTGGCCGACCTGGCCCACGGCACCGCGTTCACCTGCACCGCCCTGGGCAAGATCGCCGTCGATGTGCTGTCGCTGACCCGCACCGAGGTCGGCGAGGTCCACGAGCCGGCGCCCGCCGGCCGCGGCGCGTCCTCGGCGATGCCGCACAAACGCAACCCCGTCCTGGCCACCGCCATCCGCTCCGCCGCCCTGCAGGCACCCCCGCTCGCGGCCGGCGTCCTGGGCTGCATGCTCAGCGAGGACGAACGCTCCGCCGGCGCCTGGCACGCCGAGTGGGAGCCGCTGCGCGCCCTGCTGCGGCTGGCCGGGGGAGCGGCGCACCAGGCGGTGGAGCTGCTGGGCCACCTGGCGGTGGATACCGGGCGGATGCGCGCCAACGCCGCACTGAGCGGCGGGCAGATCGTCTCCGAGAAGATCGCCGCGGTCCTGGCGCCGCTGCTGGGCAAGGCCGCGGCCCGGGACCTGCTCAACCAGGCCTGCGCCCGGGCCGACCGCACCGGCGCGCCGCTGGCCGACGTGCTGGGCGCGGACGAGCGGGTGGCGGCCCTGCTGGCCCAGGAGCGCCACCGCGACCTGTTCGCCCCCCACGCCTACACCGGGGCCGCGGCCGCGCTGACCGAGCGGGCCCTGTCCCGCCCGCCCACCCCCTAGGCCCTGTCGTCAAACTCGTGTCGTTCGCCCGGAGGGCGGCCTCGCGGCGTCTGGTGCGTGCGATCGCAAGGCGGAGGGTCATCCCGGTACTGGGCGTACCGGGATGAGCCCGAC
>NZ_JBHVZA010000056.1:0-23201 GCF_042880275.1 Streptomyces sp. NPDC058308 | reverse complement strand
CCAGGGTGCCGGTCAGGGTCTCCGAACGCCGCGGTGTGCTCGCGCCGCCTGCGGGCGCGGTCCGCGTCCCGTTCGGCTGGGCCAGGTCAGACATGGTGGGTGAGTCCTTCGGTCGGGACGGCGCCCGGGGCGTGCGGGCGCCAGAGGGCCGGGCCGGCGCTCGGGGGAGGGCGCCGGCCCGGTGTTCACAGGGGCCGGCCGGTTCAGGCCGGGTCGGGGGTGCGGGCCGGATCGAGGAGGCCGGCCAGGACGGTGCCCACGATGCGGGGGCCTTCGCGGGTGAGGACCGATTCCGGGTGGAACTGCAGGGAGGCGAAGCCCGGTCCGCGCAGGGCGTGGACCTCTCCGGTGGCCGGGTCCCGGCTGACCTGGACGCGTTCGCCCTGGGGCAGGCCGGGCACGCCGCGGGGGGTGATCTCCTCGTGGTGGCTGAGGAGGGCGAAGGTGTTGTAGTAGCCGACGTGTTCGGGGGCTCCGAACAGGTCGATCTCCTTCTGCACGCCCTGGTTGGGGACGTCCCTGCGGCGCAGCGGCAGGCCGAGCTGGAGGCCCAGGACCTGGTGGCTGAGGCACACGGCCAAAAACGGCCGCTGTTCGCGCAGCAGGGTGGCGACGGCGGTGTGCAGGTGGCGCATCTTGGGGTGGGCCACCTCCTGCGGGTCGCCGGGGCCCGGTCCCATGACGACGAGGTCGTGGCCCTCGAAGGTGTAGTCCTGGTCGTAGCGGCGCAGGGTGACCTCAAGGCCCAGGGAGCGCAGCTGCTGGTCGATCATCGAGGTGAAGGTGTCCTCGGCGTCCACCACCAGCACCCGGCGGCCGGCCAGTTCGGGCAGGGCGGCGGTGCGCGTGTGGGTGTCGGAGAGCCAGAAGCCGGCGATGGAGTCGTTGCGCAGTTCCAGGGCGCGGCGTACCCGGGGGTGGTCGGCGAAGCGTTCGGTGGTGTCGCCGTTGAGGGCGGCGACCAGGCCGGCGGCCTTGGCGCGGGTCTCGGCGGCCTCGGAGGCGGGGTCGGAGTGGCGCACGATGGTGGCGCCGACGCCGATGGCGATGCGGCCCTGGTGGGTGATGTCCGCGGTGCGGATGAGGATCGCGGAGTCCATCGCCCGCTCGCCGTGCTCGTCGCGGCCGATCAGGGCGGCGGCGCCGCTGTAGTAGCCGCGGCCGCCGGGTTCGTACTGGTGGATGATCCGGCAGGCGCTCTCCAGGGGGCTGCCGGTGACGGTGGGGGCGAACATCGTCTCGCGCAGGATGTCGCGCACGTCGCGGTCGGTGCGGCCCTCGATGAAGTACTCGGTGTGGGCGACGCGGGCCATTTCCTTGAGGTAGGGGCCCACCACCTGGCCGCCGCCGTCGCAGATGCGGGCCATCATCTTCAGTTCCTCGTCGAGGACCATGTACAGCTCGTCGGTCTCCTTGCGGTCGCCGAGGAACTCAAGGACGCCCTCGAGGGTGGAGCCGGCGGGCGGGTAGCGGTAGGTGCCGCTGATGGGGTTCATCACGGCGGTGCCGCGCTGCAGGCTGACGTGGCGTTCGGGGGAGGCGCCGACCAGGATGCGGCTGCCGGTGTGGATCAGGAAGGTCCAGTGGGCGCCGGACTCGCGCTCCAGCAGGCGGCGGAAGAGGGCCGGGGCGCTGGCGGGGCCGTAGTCGGTGATGTCGGCGACGAAGGTGCGCTTGATGACGAAGTTGGCGCCCTCCCCCGTGCCGATCATTTCCTTGGCGATGCGGCGCACGACGTCCTCGTAGGCGGCGTCGTCGACGTCGAAGTCACCGCCGGCCAGCGGGGTGGGCACGTCGGGGAGGCGGGCCAGCGCGTCGGCCAGGGGCAGCTGCTGCTGGCCGGTGACGGTCATCGCCACCAGCGGGGTGCCGTCGTCGGCGCAGGCGAAGCCGCGTTCGGACAGCTGCCGGTAGGGCATGACGACCAGGACCTCGTGGCGGGCGCCGGCGCCCGGGGCGGGCGGTGGGGGCAGCGGGATGTCGGCGAGGGTGGCGGGCAGGGACACCGCGCCGGTCAGGACCTCCACCGCGTCCGGCCCGGTCGTGGTGGGCCGGTGCAGCAGGGCGAAGGCCGGCGCCTGGCCGGTCAGGGCCTGGTGCAGGAGGTCGCCCGCCGGGTGGGGGGCGGGGGTGGGCGGTGTCTGTGTCATGTGAACAGCCCCTTGACGGTGGTGACCCGGGCGCAGCGCTCGGCGGCGTAGGTGAGGGCCGAGCGGTGGTAGTCCTGGGAGAAGTCGGCCGTGGCGTCGGCGACGAAGAACGGCTGGATGTCGTGGGTGAAGGCGTCGACGGCGGTGGCCAGCACTCCGACGTGGGCGTAGACGCCGCACAGGATGAGCTGGTCGCGGCCCGCGGCGCGCATCCGCTCCAGCAGGTCGGTCTTGAAGAAGGCGCTGTAGCGCCACTTGGTGAGCAGCCAGTCCTGCTCGGTGGGGGCGAGCGCGTCGACGACCTGGCGGTCCTCGGGGGCGGGGCGCATGCCCGGGCCCCAGAAGTCCTTGAGCAGGCCGCGCTGTTCGTCGCTCATGCCGCCCGGCTGGGCGGTGTAGGCGACCGGGATGCCCAGTTGGGCGCACCGGTCGCGCAGCTGGGCCGCGTTGTCGACGAGGTCCTGGCGCAGGCTGTCGGGGAAGGGCTTGAGGAAGTACCGCTGCATGTCATGGACAAGGAGGACCGCCCGGTCGGCGTCGGCGGTCCAGGACACGGCGGCCGCGGGCAGGTCGCCCTCGGCGGGCAGGGGGTACGGGCTGATGGGGGGTATGCCGGTCATGGTTCCAGTCCTCGGCTTGGTGCGTGGCTGCGGGTGGCGCAGGCGGATGGGGGGGGCCTCAGGCGGGCCAGGCGGAGACGGTGGTCAGGGCCTGGGTGGGGTTGAGACGGGGGTCGCAGCAGGAGGTGTAGCGCTCGCCCACGGTGTCCAGGTCGGCTTCGGTGGTGGCGCATTCGGTGACGTCGTCGGGGGTGGTCTCCAGGTGGAGTCCGCCGGCCACGCCGCCGGCCGCGCGGACCGCTTCGACGAAGCCGGTGATCTCGCGCGAGACGGTGTCCACCAGGCGGGTCTTGTAGCCGCCGGGGGCGGTGACGGTGTTGCCGTGCACCGGGTCGCTGAGCCAGATCGCGGGGTGGCCGGCCTCGCGCACGGCCTCCACCAGACGCGGCAGGCGCCCGGCGACGGCGTCGGCGCCCATCCGGGCGATCAGGGTGAGGCGGCCCGGATCGCGCCAGGGGTCCAGCCGCTCGCACAGCGCCAGGAGTTCGGCCGGTTCCATGGCGGGGCCGACCTTGCAGGCCACCGGGTTGCTGACCTCGGCCAGCAGCGCCACGTGGGCGCCCTCGACCTGGCGGGTGCGCTCACCGATCCAGGGCCAGTGCGTCGAGCCCAGGAACAGCCGGCCCTTGTCGTCGGTGCGCAGCATCGGCGTCTCGTAGTCGAGCAGGAGGGCTTCGTGGCTGGTCCACACCAGCGGCTCGACGACCTCGCGGCCGGCGGCGCGATCGCGCCAGCCCAGGTGCTCGATGATGTCGCCGGCGGCCATGTAGCCGGTCAGGATGCGCAGCGGGTCAGGGCGGCGGCTCTCGGCGTCGGGTTCGGGGCCGTTGACCATGTGGCCGCGGAAGACGGGCAGTTCGACGCCGTCGACGATCTCGGTGGGCTTGGAGCGGGGTTTGGCGAACTGGCCCGCGATGCGGCCCACCCGCAGCACCGGCTTGCCGGTGATCAACCCGAGCGAGCCGGCAAGGAGGTCAAGCAGGGCGGCCTTGCGGGCCACATGTCGGGGGGTGCACTCCTGGGGGTCCTCGGCGCAGTCGCCGGACTGCAGGACCATCGCCTCGCCGGCGGCGACCTTGCCGAGCAGGGTGCGCAGGGTGGCCAGGTCGTCGCCCTGGACCAGCGGGGGGCGGGCGGCCAGGGCCTCCCCGACCCGGTTCAGCTGCGAGAGGTCGCTCCAATCGGGTTGCTGCAATGCCCCGCGGATACGAATCTCCCGTATAACGTCTTCCATGACGTACTCCGATCCAGCGGTAATCGAGTGGTACTCAGGTGGGAATGCCGGTGCGCTTGATCTCCGGAACCGGAATGCCGAGCGCACGCAGCTGCTGGAACGGATTCATGAACTCGCGATTACGCTTGATCTTTCCGTTCTCCAGTTCGAAGGAGTGCAGGAAGTGGTTCTCGTAGTAGCCCTCGGGGTAGTCCCCGAAGAGGATCTTTCCGCGGCCGTCGCATTCCACCCAGATGTGGTTGGGGTCCTGCGTCTCGAAAATCTGGATGTTGTACCACTCCCAGTCCGGGAAGCAGCCCAGCGACCACACGGCGTGCTCGGCGAGCCGGTCCCGGCCCACCGTCTCCACCGGGGACCCGGTGTCGGTGGTCCACAGGCCGCCGCGGCCGTCCTCGGTGAACAGCTCGTGGCGGCGCAGCCGGTCCTGGCCCCGGGTGTGCATGTACTGCTCGACGGTGGCCCGGTTGGCGCGGCGCAGTTCGGCCGCGTCGGAAAAGCCCTGGCCCGTGACGGAATCTGACATGAATGTCCCCTCTGCGAATAGCGGGTGGGTAAATGGGGGTGCCACGGGTGTGGAATCCCCTGCTGAGCACTGAGCGATCTTGCCTGATTCCTCAGAGCAAAATCAACACCGTTTCGACGTTACACTCATGAACATGGTGCAACATTCAACTTTATTGTGGGCATGAGGGTGTACGCACCGGTGGCAACAATTCTCAAGCCCGTCACGACATGGAAAAGGCGGGTGCGGAATAAGAAATTGCCTGAGCCCGGACCGGGGTCCGGGCTCAGGCAATGACGCGGATAACGCCAACGACGCCGACGACCGACGACGCCGACGGGAAGGGCTTCTCAGATCTTCCCGTTGTGGACCGCGCCGATCACCTTCCGCATCAGCGGCGACAGCTGGTAGTACGGGCCCAGGTTGAGGTAGCGGCCCTGGGGCTCCCACTTGACGGCCGCGATGACGATGGGCTCGCCCTCGTAGGCGCGCGGGGCGCGGCGCACGAACTGCTCGACCTGCTCGCTGATGCGCACCGGCAGGGCGGCGGGGTCCCAGCCGCGGGCCGGCGGCGGGGCGTAGCAGATCCGCTCGATGCGCGGGGAGTCCCAGCTGAGGGTGGTGTAGATGCGAAAGGAGCGCCGGGCGAAGGCGAGCATCTGCTCGTCGGGTTCCGGCAGGCCGATCGCGCGGTGCAGCGCGAGGATGTTGTGCGGTGCCCGGCTCTCCTCGGAGAGCTGGGTGAAGTACAGGTTGACCGTGCGGCGCCGGTAGTCGATGCCGGTCATCGCGACGTCGCCGAGGCCGTGCCGTTCGAACAGGCCGGTGTTCTTGGCCAGGGCGGGCGGCATGCTGGGGAGGCCGGCGAGCTCGGCCACCCCCTGCACGTCCTGCGGGAAGTGCGCGTAGATCTTGTTGAACCCGCCGACGACGCCGCCGTCGATGAGGTACTCGCTGATGCTGCACCGCGCCTGGAGGTCGGCGAGCAGGGAGGCGACGGGGTGGTCGGTGGCCGTGACGAAGCCGTGCGCCAGGGCGGTGGCGTAGGGATCGCCGCTGCGGGGCGGCACCGTGACGGTGTAGTCGAGTTCCGCCGGGGAGTCCTGGCCGCTCGACACGCTGTAGACGACCCCGGCCTCGGCAAGACCGTCCGCGTAGGCGCTCAGGATCGGCCAGACCTTCTCGCGCGCGCAGGAGAGCCCCGCCAGGCGGGCCGCCTCCTCGATGGCCGCGTACACCTCGTCGATCCCCGTGACTCCGGACATTTATCCTCCATGTGCCGGTTGGCGCTTGTTCGCAGCGGTGAGCGGGGGGCCCGGGATCAGCCGGTCACGCGATCTTCGTCGCGCACAGGATGGCCTGGACGGGGATGACGTCGCGGGGCACCTCGGCGGGGTCCTTGGTGAGGGCCTTGGTGACCTTGAACCCGCACTCCTCCAGCCAGTTCTGGTAGACCGACATCTTCTGCGGGCCGCCCTGGCCCATGGTGCAGCCGATGAAGAAGGCCGGGAAGAAGTCGACGTTGTAGTTGTCGCTGTCGCGGATGTCCTCGGGATAGACCGGCACCATGATGTTGACCGTGCCGCCGGGCTCCAGCGAGCGGTGGACGCCCTTGAGGATCTTGAACACGTCGTCCTTGTCGAACATGTCCAGGAAGTGCTTGATCAGCACGGTGTCGAAGCCCTTGGGGATCTCGTCGAAGACGTTGCCGCCGATGAAGGAGCAGTGCTCCTGCACGCCGTGCTCCTTGAAGTTCTCCAGGCAGGTGCTCTCCTTCTCCGGCAGGTCGAAGGTGGTCACCTTCAGCCCCGGGGAGGCCTTGTGCCGGTAGGTGTGGATCGCGCCCAGACCGGTGTTGCCGGCCACGTCGAGCACCTGGGCGCCGGCGGGGACGTCGATGTTGCCGAAGAACCAGGGGTCGATGTTGGCGGTGACGTTGTTCATCAGCGTCAGCCAGGCGTCGTTGAGGTCGCGGTGGCCGGCCACCGCGTCGTACAGCGTCCCGCCCTCGGTGCCGTACAGCTCCTTGAGGCCCACGATGGTGCCGGTGCGCGCGCTCTCGGTGAGGTAGAAGAGCTGCCGCAGCGCCACCACCTTGATCATGTTCATGTAGGTGAGGGCGCGCTTGAGGTCACTCTCGGCGACCTCGGCGAGCGCGTCCAGGGTGTAGGCGCCCGTGGCCTCGTCCTGGGCGACGAAGCCCTCCTTGACCAGCAGGAACAGCAGCTGCTCCACGGCGTCGGGCTTGGCGCCGACGGCCTCGCCGAGCTCGGTGGCGGTCAGGCCGGGCCGGGCGCGGAGCGTGTCGATGATGCCGAGCTCGAAGACGGACAGCAGGCTCATGAACCGCGAGGGGCCGACCATGTACTCGCGAAAGCGCCCGAGAGTGGCTTCAGTTGTCATGCGCTGATCCCTTTCGAAAGGTGTGAAGGGTGCTGTACGGGACTGCTGGTCACGAACGCCCGCCGATGTACGAAAGGTTCAGCCGGCTGTTGGTCCGCCACTGGTAGTACGACTGGAGCTTGTAGTACTCCTCGCCGCTGGAGGTCACCGCGGCGTAGACCATCTTGGGGGTGTCGGTGCCGTAGGGAACGCTCTTGAGGAACTGCTCGACCTTGGCCCCGAGCCGGGCGGAGAGCTCCAGCGGGTTCTCCGTCTTGACGCTGTAGGAGATCCGCTCCACCTTCAGCGAGTCCCAGTTCAAGGTGGCGTAGACGCCGAACGCCCGGCCGCAGAAGTCGAGCATCTCCTGGCTGGGCTCGCGCAGTCCGATCTCGCGGTGCATCGCCTTGACGGTGTCGGGGGCGACGACCTCCGGCGAGGCCGCGAAGTAGACGTTCATGGTGCGGCTGGCGTAGTCGATGCCGATCAGGTCGACCTTGTCGGCCAGGCCGTAGCGGGCGAAGAAGTCCGCGTTCTCGGCCAGGGCGGCCGGCATCGAGGGGATCCCGGCGAGGTGCCCGATGCTCTCGTGGCGGCCGCCGGGGAAGTACACCCAGATCTTCTTGAAGCCGCCCAGGACACCGAAGTCGACGCCGTAGCTGTCGACGGCGCAGTGCTTTTGGACCTCGGCGACCAGCGACTCGGCCGGGTGGCCGGTGCGGGTGGTGAGCCCCTTCTCCAGGGCGACGGCGTAGGGGTCGATGGCCCCGGGCACGGTGAAGCGGCAGTCGAACTCCCCTTCGTGGCGGGCGTTGGTCGCCACCCGGAAGGCGATCACCGCGTTCGGCAGGACCTCCTCGAACGCGGCCAGGATGGGCCACACCTTCTCGCGCGCACACGCCACGTCCAGCAGTCCGGCTGATTCCTCGACGGCAGCGTAGACGCCTGCCAGATCGGCGGTTCCCGACATCATTCCTCCATAGGTGGATCACGGCGCCGGTGTGAACGGCGGCAGTTACGGGCGGCGCCCCGGAGCCGGCGGGCGGCTCCGCCCCGGGCGCCGGGCGGTCTGGGGCCTGCACGCGCCGGGCGTGCGGGCACGGTGGAACGGGGCGGGGGCGCCGGTCGGGCGGGGCGCGGGAAAAAAGGGGGGGTGCTGCGCGGGGGTTCACCGACCGGCGCTGAGGGGCCGGTGCGGCGTCTGCGGGCGGCCTGGCCGCGCGGCGGGGGCCGGGCGGCCTTCGGTGCCGGCGGCGTCGGCCGGTGGGGCGGGCAGTGCGGGTGAGGGGCCGTCGGGCCGGCACGTGGAACACCAGGGCCCTGACGCAACTCCCCTGCGGCCACGGGCTCCACGCTCGACAGGGAGGGGGCACGGCTTTTGGGCAGGGGAGGTCTGCAGAAATAGTGACACGGGCCGGGCCCCACACCAAGAGCCCTTCAAAGTGACGTGGGTCACTCCAAGCGGAGGGGTGGGCGGCCCGCTCCGCCGCCCCGCGCCAGGGGCTCTTGCCGCCGGTGGGCCGGGGCGGGCCGGGCACGGGGAGGCAGGGATGCGGAGCCCGCCTGCGCCCCCGTACCGAGGCCCGCGGCCCGCCAACCCGCCGCCGTGCAGGGGCCGTTGGCGTACCGGGCGGTGAACTGGGCGCTTTGGGCGTGGTGTTCCGCTGCGGGGGCAGCGAGAGGGGGGGCGTGCGGGACCAAGGGGCCGGGGCGGGCCGGTGGTTTTGGGGCCGGGCGCACGCAGGCGGCGCGGGTGACCCGTCCCCTGGTCACCCGCGCCGCTGTCGGTGGCCCGGCCGGTGGGGGCCGGGCCGCCGGGGTCAGTGCAGTTGCTGGTCCGCCTCGCGGCCCTCGGCGGCGGGCAGGGCGGCCGGCGCGTGGCCGTTGGAGGTGTGGTCGAGGTGGTCCAGGGCCTGGCGCATCTCCTGCGGGCTGGGGTTGGGGATCTGCCCGCCGGACAGCCAGCGGCTGAGCCGGTGGCGCACCAGCTCCGTGCGGGACTTGGGATTGGGCACGCCCTGGTCGTCCTCGCGCAGCGGCGCCGGCAGCGGCTGGTGGACCTCCCGGGAGAGCAGCATGTACTCCTGCTCGCGCTCCAGGCGCTCGTGGACCTCGACGAACTCGCCGTGCGGCAGCCGCTTGATGCGGCCGGTCTCGCGGCCGTGCAGGAGCTTGTCGCGGTCGCGCAGCTGCAGGCCCATGCAGATCCGCTTGGTGATGACGTAGGTCAGGGCCGGGACGACGAAGACACCGATGCGCACGCCCCAGGTGATGGCGTTCATCGAGAGGTGGAAGCGCTCGGCGAGGATGTCGTTGGCGCCGCCGAAGAACAGCACCAGGTAGAACGCGGCCAGGGAGCAGACGAACGCGGTGCGGGTGGGCTGTTCGCGCGGGCGGTCCAGCAGGTGGTGCTCCCGCTTGTCGCCGGTGATCCAGGCCTCGATGAACGGCCACAGGCAGGCGATGCCGATCAGCAGCGTGGGCAGGACGACGGCGGGGATGAGGACACCCATGTTGACGGTGTGGCCGGCGACGGCGAACTCCCAGGCGGGGAAGGCGCGCAGGGCTCCTTCCAGGAAGCCCATGTACCAGTCGGGCTGGGAGCCCTGGGAGATCTGGTCGGGCCGGTAGGGGCCGTAGACCCAGACGGCGTTGATCTGGGCGATGCCCGCCATCAGCGACAGGACGCCGGAGACCAGGAAGAAGAAGCCGCCGGCCTTGGCCGCGTAGTGCGGCATCAGCGGCTGGCCGACCACGTTCTGCTGGGTGCGGCCGGGGCCGCGGAACTGGGTGTGCTTCTGGTAGACGACCAGGATCAGGTGGAGGGTGACCAGGGCCAGCATGATGCCGGGCAGCAGCAGGATGTGGAGGCTGTAGAAGCGCGGGATGACGTCCGTGGAGGGGAACTCGCCGCCGAACAGGAACATCGTCAGGTAGGTGCCCACCAGCGGGATGGCCAGGGTGACGCCCTCGGCGATGCGCAGGCCGGTGCCCGAGAGGAGGTCGTCGGGCAGCGAGTAGCCCAGGAAGCCCTCCAGGGTGACCAGGACCAGCAGGACCACGCCGATCAGCCAGTTCAGCTCGCGCGGCTTGCGGAAGGAGCCGGTGAGGAAGTGCCGCAGGGTGTGCGCCATGGTCGCGGCGATCATGGTGAGCGCCGCCCAGTGGTGCAGCTGGCGGATGAACAGGCCGCCGCGCACCTCGAAGCTGATGCGGAGCGTGGAGGCGTAGGCCTCCGACATCTGCACGCCCTGCAGCGGGACGTGCGGGCCCTCGTAGACCGTCTCGCTCATGCTCGGGTTGAAGAACATGGTGAGGTAGAGGCCGGTGAGGATCAGGATGATGAAGCTGTAGAGCGCGATCTCGCCGAACATGAAGGACCAGTGTTCGGGGAAGACCTTGCGCATCAGGGTGCGCCACTGGTAGATCCCGAGCCGTCCGTCCGCCCAGTCGGCGATGCGTTCGCCCTGCGGCGCCTTGGTCCGCTCCCGCTGCGGTGCATCTTCGGTGATGCTCATGCCCGCGCGCCCTCCCCTCGCCGCTCAGTGGTCACAGGCACACCCGGGCCGGCCGGTGGGCGGTCGGTGGTGGGGGCGGCCTGCAGCGGCGCAAACGGGCCCGTGCCCTTGAGCGGGAGGAACGCTATCGACTCCCCGAACGGGCGGACAACCACGCTCAAGCCGGAACCCGGCCCCAACTCCACTGGTTCTCGAGCGAGTTTCGAGTCATCCGCAAGGGCGGCCGCCCACCGGGCACCCAACTGGCGCGTACGGGCTGGGGCGTTGCTGCCCGACGTCCGCCACGGGTCGCTCAAGTCGGCCTCTACAGCAGGTAGTTGCTGCGCTCTTGTCATGCCTGAACCCTATGTCCACGCGGTTCGCCGCTCGCGGCCGCCTCCCCCCTTCACCAGGTCACCGGCGGGGGGCGTTCCCCGGCCGGTGCCACGGGCGGCCACTGCGCCGAGGAGCCCTGGGGCCGGCGGCGGGCGGAGCCGGTGGCCACCCCGATGGCGGGCGCGGCCGGGGCCGGGGCGGGGGCGCGGCGGCGGGCGGCCGGGCCGTGGGTGAGGCTGGGCGGCGCGGCCGGGGCGTGGGGGGCGGCCGGCTGGGTGCGCGGGCGCGGCACGGCGGCCAGCGGGCCGGCCGCCTGGAGGCGGGCGACCAGCTGGGTGGCCGCGTGCGGGTCGGTGGGTGAGGCGGCCGCGACGCGGGCCGTGTAGCGCCGGGCGAGCCGGGCGCGCGGGCCGGTGGGCGGGTCCTCGTCCAGGGTGGTGCGCAGGTGGCGGGTGCTGGACTGCCAGGCGGGGGCCAGGCGGTGGGCCAGTGCGCGGCGCAGCCGGTAGCCCAGGCCGACGGTGGTGCCGTGGCCGGCCAGGACGTGGTCCAGGACCAGGGCGCCCTGCACGGCCAGGGTCAGGCCCTGGCCGTGGGCGGGGTCCAGGACGGCCAGGGCGTCGCCGACGACGAGGAACTGATCGGGCCAGCGGCGCAGTTTCTCGTAGTGGCGCCAGCGGTTCTCGGTGCGGGCGCAGGCGTAGACGGGGCCCAGCGGGGTGGCGGCCTCGATGACGTCGCGCAGCAGCGGGTGGCGCAGGGCGCCGGCGGCGTGCAGCAGGGCGGCGTGGTCGGTGGGCGGGCGTTCGGTGTCGCCGGCGCAGAGCGTCACCGACCAGCGGCCGCCCTCGACCGGCTGGAGCGTGCCCTGGCGGGGGTTGTCGGGCGAGGCCATCAGCAACAGGGCCTGCCAGTCGGCGACATGGCCGACGGGCGGGGCGAACACGGTGGAGACGTAGGTGGTGCGGGCCTGGGTGACGCTCTCGCGGGGCGGCTCGTAGCCCAGTTCGGCCAGCCAGTGCGGGGCGCGTGAGCCGGCTCCGGAGGCGTCCACCACGAAGTCGGCGGATATCAGCTGCCGGGGGCCCCAGCCCTGGGGGGTGCGGCGGTCCCGGGCGCGGGCCCAGACGCCGGTGACGGTGTCGTTGCGGCCGGGCTGCAGGGCGACGACCTCGTGGGCGGGCAGGAAGCGCACCTTGGACTCGGCGCGCAGCCGGTCGCGGATCACCGCGTCGATCAGGTCGCGGCCGGCGCTGAGCATCGACAGGCCCGAGTCGAAGCGGGGCAGCCAGCCGTGCGGGCCGAGCAGCAGCATGTCCTGGGGCAGGCGCAGGCGGATCGCCCCGGCCCGCTGGAGGTCCTGGCCGATGCCGGGGAAGAGCTGTTCCAGGCCCTGCTGGGCGGTGGTGGTCAGGCTGTGGGTGTGCCGTGCCTGGGGCACGCCGCGGCGCCGTCCGGTCCCGCGCGGCAGGCGGTCGGCTTCGATGACGGTGACGTGGTCCATGGAGTTGGCCAGGGCCCGGGCGGCGGTGAGCCCGGCCAGGCTCGAGCCGATCACCACGGCGTGGCCGCGGCCGGCACTGCCGTGTGTGTCGACGCCGCGTGCGTCCGGACTCATCTGGGCCGCCCTTCGGGTGCATCTG
This sequence comes from Streptomyces sp. NPDC058308, assembly GCF_042880275.1. Classification (NCBI taxonomy): domain Bacteria; kingdom Bacillati; phylum Actinomycetota; class Actinomycetes; order Kitasatosporales; family Streptomycetaceae; genus Streptomyces; species Streptomyces sp. NPDC058308. The sequence continues at coordinate 10,837 of NZ_JBHVZA010000056.1, read as the reverse complement.
TGGTTGCATCATGCGGCGTGCGCCGCCCTGCGCGGCGGCCTTTGCCCACCTGCCCGCCCCGCCCCCGCCGGTGCCCCGGGCCCGCCGCCGGCCCGCCCGCCGCCGTCCCCGGCCGGGGTGTTGGGCCCCGATACGCCTGGTGAGGGCGTATCCGCGGGCCCGGCAGGGCGGGGCGTCGCGCGGCTGCGCGCGGGGCGGCACGCAGAGCGCGTTCAAGCGGCCCTCAAGGCACTCACGACGCGGCCTGAGGCGGACGTCGAGCAGACGGTACGGCGCCGAACGGCGCTGTGTGCGGGTGCAGTTGCTCCCGGCCGCCGGACCGCCGGGGCGGGGCGCCCGGCCCCGGCGGTCCGGCGGGCGGCAGCAGCACTGGGGCGAACAGTACGCCGGTGGGCGGGAGTTGGCTGCGGAGGGGGGGCCGGAAAGGGGCGGGCGGGGCCTGCGGGGCGGGGCGCGGTACAACTCCCTAGCCGGGTGCGGCCGTTCGCGCCGCTCCCCCGCCCGGGGTCCGGGCGGTGCGGGGCGTGGAGCGCGGGTGGGGTCCGCGTGGCGGGTGCTGCTCTGGGGCAGGGTGTGAGGAGAGCGGTGCGGTGGTGAGGGAAAGGGCGGGCGGTGCGGCCTCGCATGGGGTACCTTGCGGCGGCCGGGTGGCATGGACCTGACAGTCATGCGATGTGTGTTCCGCGCATCCTTTGTGGTGCGCCAGGAGAAGGGCGGCGACGCCGTGAACAGATCCGTCTCCAGAGGCCCGGTGCGCACCGGCCTCGCGTTCGGCGCGGCGCTGGTGTCGGCCGTGCTGTGGGCCACGGCGAGTGCCGCCGCCCCGCAGGAGAGCGCGGGCGGCGCGGTGGCGGTCTCCGCCGCGCGGGCGGGCGGTGAACGCGGCTGCCCCGTGGTGTATTTCGATCTGGGTGAGACTCTGGTGCACACCGCCGAGGACGGCAGCACGGGCTACCGGCCGGGTGCGGCGGCCTATCTGCGGGCGCTGCGCGCGCGGCACATCAGGATCGGTCTGATCACCAACGTGCCGCCCGCGTGGGGCGCGACGGACGCCGAGCGGGCCGCCCGGCTGCGCCGCGAGGTCGATGCGACGTGGCGGGGTGCCGCGCCGTTCGCCTGGGCGGACTTCGGCGAGCGGGTCCTGACGCCGCGCACGGAGGCGGAGCGCAAGCCGGCTCCCGCGCTGTGGCAGCGCGCGAAGGCCGGTCCGGGCCGCTGCCGGCTGGTCTACCAGGCCGAGACGGCCCAGGAGGTCGAGGTCGCCGCCTCGCTGGGCTTCGTGCCCTACCAGGTGGCCCGCCCGCACCGGCCCGCCTACCTCCCGCTCGCTGTGCTCGAGCGCCTGGGCCACCGCGCCCGCTGACGTGACGCCTCCCGGGGGCCGGGGGGTGTCAGCGGCCGCCGGCGGTCTGCCGGCCGGCCTCACCCGCCGGGTCCGGGGCCGGGCTGTCGGGGGCCGGTCGGTCCTGGCGTACCGCGCCGGTGCGCAGCAGGAGTTGGAAGGCGCCCAGCAGCAGTGCCGTGGCCAGGGCGCTGTGCCACAGCAGGGCGTCCAGGTGGCCGGCGGAGAGGTAGGCGCCCGCGGCGACCGCGGCCAGGGCGCACACCGCGCGGTCCACGATGCTCTCGATGGAGAGCAGGGTGGCGCGCGGGGCGTGGGCGGGCACCGCGTCGTTGACGAGTTTGCGCTGGACGGGGTAGGCGAAGCCGGTCGCGGCGGCGAACAGGCACAGCAGCGCGACGACGGCCCAGGGCCCGCCCAGGGTCATGGCGGCCAGGGTGCCCGCGAGGGCGAGGCTGAGCAGGGAGACCCAGGTGACCGGGGGCAGGCGGCGGCTGAGCCACTGGGGGCGGGCCGAGGCCACCGCCTCGGCGAGCGTCATCGCGGCCAGCACGCCGCCGTGCGAGGACTCCGCGATGCCGTGGTCGAGGAGGATCGGCTGGAAGAGGTTGACCTGGCAGATGCGGGAGAGCGTGAACAGGGCCACGCCCTGCACCATCACCAGGGCCAGCCGGCGGGAGGAGGCCACGCAGCGCAGCGCGGCGCCCGCGTCGCGCAGGAAGGCCCCGCCCCGGCGCCCGGCGCCCTTGCCCGGCCCCGTGCCCGCCGGGGCGCTCGGCGTCGCGTGCTGCGGGCGGGCCAGGCGGGGCAGGGCGAGCGCGCAGGCCAGGGAGCCGGCCGCGCTCAGCGCGCTGAGCAGGTAGGGGGCCGGGTGGGCCAGGGCCATCAGGGGGCCGACCAGCGGCCAGCACACGACCTTCGCGGCCAGGCCCAGGGCCCGTGCGGTGCCCTCGGCCTTGAGGTAGTGCGCGTCGCCTCCTTCGGCGCGCAGCCCGTCGTAGAGGTAGGCGCTGGCGGCGCCGGAGGTGAGCGAGCGGCCCGCGGCGATGGCCAGGAAGTGGACGAGGAAGCCGGGGTAGGAGGCGCTGAGGACGGGGGCGAGGTTGGCGGCGGTCATGACGATGGCGCCGGCCCGCAGGCAGTTGCGGGCGCCGATGCGGTCGGCGATGAGCCCGGTGGGGATCTCGAACAGGCAGAACGCCACGTAGTAGATGCTCTGGATGCCGAAGATCTGCGCGTCGCTGAGTCCGGCGCTCTTCTGGTAGGCGTAGAAGACCGGCATCCACCACAGCAGGTTGAACAGCAGCTGGAAGCCGTAGTTGAGGCGGATGATGCGCCGGGCGGTGGCGGTGGGGCCGGCGCCGGTGTTCTTGCCGGGGCGCCGGGGGTGCGCGCTCACAGGGCGTAGGGGCGGATCTGGACCAGCCGGAAGTCGCCCTGCTCGGTCATCAGCCACTCGATGTCCAGCGGCTTGTCGACGTCGGCGCCGCCCAGGTGCGAGCCGCTGAAGTGGGACTGCAGGAGCCGTCCGGTCAGGGACAGCTCGGCCAGGCGGGTGCGGGTGGCGGCGGGCAGGGCCTGGCCGAAGGAGCCCAGGGCGAGGGTGCGTCCGCCGCCCTCGACGGTGTTGTACAGGTACTGCTGGGGCAGCACCGAGCCCTCGACGACCTGTTCGGGGGAGCCGGGCGAGCAGTTGAGGTAGACGTTGCGGAAGTCCTCGCGGCGGGTGGGGTCGCAGGTGACCAGGACGCCGCCGAGGGAGGCGGGCACGTACTCCTGGATGATCACGCCCATGTAGGTGTCGTCCAGGGAGATGCCGACCTGGTGGCGCAGGCGCACGCTGCGCGGGGAGAGCAGCGAGGCCCACACCTGGCGTACGGCGTCCAGGAGTTCGCCGGTGGAGTTGACGGTGGTGACGGAGTCGTAGACGCCCGCGGCGGAGAAGCCGGGCAGGTCCTCGGCGTTGGAGGAGGAGCGCACCACCAGGCGTCCGCTGGGGGCGGTGGGGAAGGCCTGGCTGATCTGGCGGGTGACGGAGTCGGGCAGGGGGGTGTGCCGGATCAGGTGCTGCAGTTGCAGGCAGAGGGCGTCCAGGACGTCGCCGGCGTCGAGTTCGAGGGCCATCTTGAGTTTGCCGATGCCCTGCTGCAGGGGCGCACAGGAGGCCAGGAAGTGCTGCTGGAGGGCGAAGGGCAGGGCGACGCCGTGCGGGGCGCCGACGGTGGCGGCCACGAAGCGGGCGGCGTGGGCGTTGAGTTCGGCCCGGGTGGGGGCGCTCAGGCCGAGGCGGGCGGCCAGGTGGGCGGTCAGGTCCTCGCGCGGGGGGCGGGGCCGGCCGTAGAAGGCGGTCAGGTCGGCGGTGCGGCTGTCCAGGACGTGGTGCAGTTCGCCGAGGTTGGCGGCCTTGGTGCCGTAGCGGTCCCGGTCGGCGCTGCGCAGGCGGTGCAGGGCCAGGACGGGGGCGTCCTGGAGCAGGGGCGGTTCCAGGCGGATGCGCTGCTGGTGCCAGGCGGGGGCGGCCAGCGCCGGTTCCTGCTCCAGGCGTTCCAGGACGATCTCGTCCTCGCGGACCCGGTAGTGCACCCAGGCGCCGTCCAGGGCGTCCTGCGCCAGGAGGCGGTCCAGGTCGCGCACGATGGCGTTGGGTATGCCCCAGCCCGAGGCCAGGACGTTGGTGTGGGAGAGCGGGGTGATGGGCTGGGTGTTGAGGAATCCGGCCACCCGGGGCACGTCGTCGGGCAGGCACGGCATGGCCACGATGTCCGCCCAGCCCAGGGCGGGTTCGGCCGCCGCGTAGGCCTCGTGGGTGGCGAAGTAGCGCAGCCGTCCGGTGGCTTCGCCGGGGTTGAGGGGGGTGCGGGTGCGGGTGCCGAACAGTTCGTGGCTCAGGATGCGCGGCACGCGCTGTTCGCTGATGGCGGCCAGTTCCTCCTCCTGGCCGTGGTTGGCGGGTTTGAGGAGCAGCGGTAGGCGGCCGTCGACGCGCTCGCGGACGAACGCGTAGAAGGAGGCGAGGAGTTCGCCGTGCATGGTGTCGGCTTCGGTGGTCTCCAGGACGAGGAAGGTGCGTTCGCGGCCCTCGAGGTCCTCGTCGGTGTGCAGGGAGAGCACGCCGAGCAGGAAGCGGCGCTGGGGGTCCATGTAGACGGAGGCGTTGAAGGCGTCCAGGTCGGCGTCGAGGGCGGCGAGGTCCATGCCCAGGATGCGGGTGGCGATGTAGTTGACGTGGAAGGGGTGGGCGGCGGTGTCCAGGAGGTGCCAGGTGTGGGCGGCGCGGTCGACGACGACCTTGAGGTAGGGGTGGCCGGCCAGGACGCCCGAGAGGGTGCGAAAGAGCGGCAGGGAGAGGTTCTCGCCCGTGACGGTGCGGTCGGTGGCCGGCTGGGGGGCGCCGGTGAGCAGGGGGGCGGTCATCGGCGGGCCTCCTCGGGGCGGGCGGCGGGCAGGGCCTGGGGCAGGGCGGCGATCAGGGTTTCGAAGCCGCGCAGCACGCTGTGGGGATCGGGGGCGGACAGCAGGCACAGGGCGGCCATGGTGTTGGCGCCGGCGGCCGGGTCGTAGACGGGCACGGGGCTGCCGTCGGCCAGGCTGCTCTCGGCGACCGCGCAGAGCGTGCTGTGCGGTGCCAGGGGGATGCGGGCGGCGGCGGAGAAGTCCCAGATCCTGCGGTCGGGCCAGGCCTGGCCGGCGGCGTCGACGGCGAGGACGACCAGGGAGCCGGCCGCGCCGCGGGCCTGGGCGGGGGTCAGGGCGTGGGCGGGCCAGGCGACGGGGCGGCGCAGGAGGTGGTCGATGAGCATGCCGACGAGGTCGAGGCCGAAGACCTCTTCGACCTGCGGGACGGTCATCGCGCCGCCGAACCGGGCGGCGGTCTCGATCAGCCACATGCGGCCGTCGGCACCGAGTTTGATCTCGGTGTGGGTGCCGCAGTCGCGCAGGCCCAGGGCGTCCACGGAGCGCCGGGCCAGGTCCACGATCTGTTCCTGGGCGCCGGGGGGCAGCAGGGCGGGGGTGATGCTGGCGCGTTCGGTGAAGGGTTCGACGGTGGGCATCCGGCCGCTGAGGCAGACGGGGTGGAAGGCGCCGTCGGCGACGACGCCCTCGACGCTGACGTAGTCGCCCCAGCCCTCCTCCGTGAACCAGGACGCGGCGGTGCCGGTGACGATCTCCTCGACCACGAAGTCGGCCTGGGCCCGGGCGACATGCAGTTCGGCGTAGCCCAGCTGGGCGGATTCGGCCATCACCTGGCGCGAGCGGTGCCAGGCGGCGCTCACCTCGTGCGGGGCGCGGATGATCTGGTGGGCGGTGGAGCCCGCGCTCCAGGCCGCCTTGAGCAGCAGCGGGAAGGACAGCTCGGCGGCGGCCGCGTGCAGGTCGTCCTCGCTGGCCAGGGGGCGGAACGCGGGCTGGGGCAGGCCGTGTTCCTGCCAGGTGCGGCGCATCAGGCGCTTGTCGCGGGCCAGCGCGGCGGCGCTGCCCGCGCCGGCCAGGCCCAGTTCCTCGCACGCCTGGGCAACAGCCACCACCGCGTACTCGGAGAAGGTGAGCACCGCGTCCGCGCCGACGGCCCGGGCCTGCGCGACGATCAGGGACACCAGGTCGCGGCGCTGGGGGCCGGTGGGGGTGAGCACCGAGGCGCACAGGGTGTGGGCGGGGCCGGTCGTGGCGGGCGGGAGCGCGCTGAGCGCCAGCAGGTGCACCCGCGCCTTGGCGGCCGCCCGGGACAGGACGTGACCGAGCGGCGGGCCACCCTTGGCATGCACCAACAGCACTGTGCTCACTGAAGTTCGTCTCCATTCGTCCGGTCGGACTGTGCCCCCGTACGGGCCGGCGCCGCCGCGCGCCGGGCGCGGGGATCACCGGATGTCGGTTGCGGGGCGTGTTCACCCGCACACTCAAGGGGACCAGGCGGCAGGCGCCTGCCGCACCGGCGGGAGGGTCTGCCGCTCAGGCAAATGCCTGAGTCGCACGCCGTGTTGCCCCCGCCGGAGTCCGGTGCGGGCGGCGGTGCGGGCCGGCCGCGCGGCGGCAAGTAGGTGTGTCCGGGCGGCACTTCGGCCGAGAAGCGGGCATGCGCGGCAGCGGGGCGGGATACGCATCGCGTGGTGACGTTGCGTCAACTGGCCGGATACGGACGGAGAGAGCGCTGTGGACGATTCCAGTCTCAAGGAACTGCTCGAGGACCTGCCGGTGTTCTGGTGGGAGGTCGACCAGCCCTGGCAGGTGCGCGAGCGGGGCGGCGGCGCGTTCGCCGACACCTCCACCGCGCAGCGCTTTTTGGAGCGGATGCACCAGGAGTCCGCAGGCCCTGGACACCCGCCGCGCCAGGACCGCTGGCAGGCCCGGTTCGACGGGCGCACCTTCGATGTGAGCTGGCCCCGCCAGGCCGGGCGCGGCCGGCGCGGCCCGCACGGCCTGGCGGTGGAGGTCGAGGCGCGCCCGCCCGTGCCGCGCCGTTACGCGGCCTTCGCCGACCTCGCCGACCTGGCGCCGGCCGCCGCGTTCATCCGGGACCGGCAGGGCCGCTACCTGTGGGCCAACCACGCCTACGCACACCTGTACAACACCACCGCGCAGGAGCTGACCGGCAAACGTATCGAGGACTTCGACGCCCCGGCCGAGGCGGCCCGGTTCCGGGCGCTGGACCAGGAGATCCTCACCCGCGGCACGCCGGTGCGCCACACCCTGGGCTACCGGCGCCCGGACGGCAGCGCGGGGCGGGCGGTGGGGCACCGGTTCCCGGTGCGCGAGAACGCGCAGACGTGTGTCGCGGGGATCTACGTGGACATCACCGACCATCTGCGGGCCCTGGTCCAGCGCCAGGAGGCCGAGGAGAGCCTGCGGGCGCTGCGCGATCACAGCGGGCTGCCCTGTGCGCTGCTCTCGGCCGGCGGCCGGGTGCTGGAGGCCAGTGCGGCGGCCGCCGAGCTGTTCCATCTCGCCCTGCCCGACCTGGTCGGGCGCCGCGCGCACAGCCTGCTCGCGCCCGCTGCCGGCCTGGAGAAGCTGCACGCCCGGTGGAGCGGGCTGATAGCCCGCCGCACCAGACGGGTGGAGATGTCCGCGGTGCTCCTGGACGCCCAGGGCCGCCAGCGGCGCGCCCGGCTGCAGCTGGCCGCGGTCGGGTCCGCCGCGGGCCGGGCGCGGCAGGTGTGGGCCGTCATCACCCACCAGGGGCTGGCCCACGAGGCCCATCCCCCGCTGACCGCCACGCAGATCCGCATCCTGTGCCTGCTGGCGCAGGGCAGCAGCAACAGCGACATCGCCGCCTCGCTGAAGCTGTCGCGCCAGACGCTCGACTATCACCTCAGCCGCCTGCGCCAGCTGCTGGGCGCGGCGAGCCGGCCCGCCCTCATCGCCCGCGCCTACGTGCTGGGCATCCTGGCCCCGCGCGCCTGGCCGCCGCGCTCGGCCACCGCGGCGCACCCCCTCAGCACCGCCTGACCGGACGGGCCCGCCCGCCCGGCCGCCCCATGACGGGCGGTGCCCCGGGCGGGCGGTGCCCCGTGGCGGGTGGGTGCCTAAGCTGGCGGTCATGCGGATGCGCCCCACGCTGAGCTGGGAGCCCCCCAGCGGCCAGGACGATTTGGCGCCGGCCTCGCGCGAGGTGGCGGCGGTCGTCGCCGCGGTGCGCGCGGGCGGCGTCGTCGTGCTCAGCGGGGCGGGCCTGTCCACGGAGTCGGGCATCCCCGACTACCGCGGGGCGCACGGCTCGCTGCGGCGCCACCACGTGCCCATGACGTTCCAGGAGTTCACCGCCGATGCGCAGGCCCGCCGGCGGTACTGGGCGCGCAGCCAGCTGGGCCGGCGGGTGATGGCGCGGGCCCGGCCCAACACCGGCCACCGGGCGCTGGCCGCGCTGGCCCGGGCGGGCCTGGTCACCGGCGTGATCACCCAGAACGTCGACGCCCTGCAGCAGGCCGCGGGCACGCAGGAGGTCATCGAGCTCCACGGCAGCCTGAGCCGGACGGTCTGCCTGGACTGCGGGGACCTCGGCGACCGCGCCGAGCTCGATGAGCGGCTGCGCCGGGCCAACCCGCACTTCGAGGCCCGCGCCGCCGGCCACCGCGCGGCGCGGGTCAATCCCGACGGCGACGTGGAGCTGCCCCAGGAGGCGGTCCGCGCGTTCGAGGTGGTGGCGTGCAAGGCCTGCGGCAGCGGGATCCTCAAGCCGGACGTGGTCTTCTTCGGCGAGAACGTGCCGCCCGCGCGGGTGGCGGCCTGCCGGCGCCGTGTCGCGCAGGCGTCCGCGCTGCTCGTGCTCGGCTCGTCCCTGACGGTCATGTCCGGGCTGCGCTTCGTGCGCCAGGCCGCGCAGGCCGGTATCCCGGTGCTGATCGTGAACCAGGGCCCCACCCGCGGGGACCGCTTCGCCGACCACCGGATCGACCTGCCGCTGGGGCGGGCCCTGAGCGACGTCGTGGCCCAGAGCGGCGCCTGAGCCCCCGGCGAGGTGGCGGGCTGCGGGGCTCGGGCAGTGCGGCGGGAGGCGAACGCGCGGGCGACGGGCTGGACATCCCCGGCCGGCCTCTGGCAGGGTCGCCCGTCCGTTCCCCCCACGTGCCGAAGGGAGAGCCGCGGTGATCGAAGTGAACACGCGCAGCGTCAAGGAAGCAGCGGCGGCCGAGCAGTTGCGTACGGACACCACGACCCTGGACATTCCCCAGGGATTCGACCTGTGGTCGACCGAGGAGATCGCCCAGTGGCTCGAGGGGGTCGAGGACGACCCGGCCGTCTCCGACGCCGACTTCTACGCGGCCCAGCAGGCGGTACGGCGGGTACTCGGCGAGGACGCCTGACCCGGCTACCGGCCACCGGCCACCGGCCACCGGCCACCGGCCAAGGATTCCGGCTACCGGCTACCGGCTACCGGCTACCGGCTACCGGCCAAGGATTCCGGGCCCGGCCGCGGGTTGCCGCGGGGTGAGAACGCCCGGTCCTCCCCCGGGCCGCTGCCGGGGGCGCCGGCCCTGCTGAGCGCCCGTCAGCCGCCCTCGCCGGCGGACCGGCGGTGTGCGGCGGCGCCCGCACGGGCGGGGCCCGGCCGTCGGCCGAGGACGCCCCCGGCGGGACCGCAGCCGGAGGCGCCGAACGGCGCCCTGAGTGCCTGTCAGCCGCCCCGGGCCCGTGCGGGCGCCCCGAACCTGCGGGGGAAGAGCTGCTCGGCGATCCGGTGGTCCGCTCTCCCGCCACGCCCCCGCGGTGCGGGGGCGTGGCGGGGGCGGGGTCAGGCGGTGCGGTAGGCGACGCGGGTGGCCATGTGGGTCAGTTCGGTGCGCCACACCGGGTCGATGGGGGTGTCGGCCAGGGCCGCGCAGCCCTGCTCGACGAGGTCGGCGATGTGTTTTTCGATGTCGTGGGGGACTCCGGTGTCCACCAGGTGGCGGCGTACTTCCTCCGGCGTGTGCCCGGGGGTGGTGATCAGGCTGTGGATGCGCTCGTCGCGCTGCATCGCCCAGCCCAGGAGCAGGGTCATCTTGTGCTGGCTGAAGTCCAGGCCGGCGGGCTTGCCGGTGTCCGCGGAGTCGCCGAAGGCGTCCAGCAGGTCGTCGCGGAGCTGGAAGGCCTCGCCCACCGCCTCGCCGTACTTTTCGAAGGCGGGGGCGAGGTCGGGCCGGCCGGCCGCGCTCGCCCCGACGGCCAGCGGCCGGTGGATGGTGTAGTGGCCGGACTTGGCCAGCGCGATCCAGCGGGAGAGCTGGGGGTCCACGCAGAACTCGGCGGCCGCGCTCATGTCCATGTACTGGCCGATCATCAGCTCCGAGCGCAGCCGGTTCCACACCGGGACCACCGCCGCGGGTGCGTGGGCCATCAGCTGCTCGGAGTAGACCAGGGCCAGGTCGCCGACGAGGAGGGCCACGCCCTCGCCGAACCGGCGGGCCTCGCCCTGCCAGGCGCGGCGGGTGTGCAGGGCGGAGTGGTGGGCGTGGACGGTGGGCAGTCCGCGCCGGTGGCTGGAGGCGTCGATGATGTCGTCGTGGATGAGGGCCGAGACGTGCAGCATCTCCAGGGCGGCGGCGGCCGTCACGACGGCGGGGTTCTCGGGGTCGCCGTCGGCGGCGAGATAGCCGGCGATGCAGAAGGCGGGCCGGATGCGTTTGCCGCCCGCCGCGACCAGTTCGGACAGGGCGTCGACGGCGCCGACCGCCCGCTCGTCCACCGCCGTCCATAATTCGTGTTCGGCCGAAAGGAATGTGCGCAGATGCTGTTCCATTCTCTGCAGCAGATTCTTGCTGGTGCGGCGTGCGGTCTCCGCTAATTCCTGGTCCGTATCGATACAGGTCATTTCCATGGCCACAGCCTTTTCCTTGTGTAGAGGGTGAACAGTGAGGCGGCGGATTACCGGGAGGCGGCAGGGGTACGCCGCCGTTTCGGCAGGGGTCGTACCGGCGGGGCCGCGGGCCGCGGGGGCACCGCCGGGTGGCGCCCCGGCCCGGGCGGCGGGCCGGGGCCGGCCGCCCGGGCGGGGCGCGGGCCTCCCGCCCGGGCCGGGAG
>NZ_JBHVZA010000055.1:0-23717 GCF_042880275.1 Streptomyces sp. NPDC058308 | reverse complement strand
GCACACGACATCGTGTGCCAGGCCCCGCCCCTGTGCGGTTCGCCGACCGGCCGACCCGGAGCCCTAGGCGTCCTTGCCGCCGGGGCTACTCACCACCCTTTCCGCAGCACTCTCCAGTGCTTCGGAGAGAAGGCGCCAGATCTCCGCCGCCAGGTCCACGTTGGAGGCCCGACGGGCCTCCTCCCCCAGCTCCTTGAGGCGCCGCAGCCCCTCCTGCATGTCCCCCTCCAGGATCAGCAGGCGCCCTTCGAGCACACCGAGCCTCACGCGGTCGCGATAGGTCAGCCACAACTCGTCCTCGTGCAGTTTGGCGAGATGGGCGCGGGCTTGTGCATGGTCGCCCTGCTCGAAGGCCAGATGTGCCCTGAGCGTCAGCAGCTCCTGGTTCAGCAGCGGCGAACCGACAAAACCCAGGGCGACCTCCGCCTCCCGCAGACGCTCGGCGGCCCGGTCGACCAGCGGCGGGGAACTCTGCAGGTACATCGAGGCGGCGGCGAGCCGGAGACGGGCCCACAGAGTCAGGTCGGTCCGACTGTCGAAGAACTCGACGGCCCGCTCCAGGTACTCGCGCGCGGCCTCCTGATCACCCTGCCGGAGCCGCACCGTCGCGGCCGACCACAGCGCCTCGGCCCGCAGCACACCGCCGCTCTCGCCCACGAGCTCGACCAGTTCGTCCACGTGGGCGCGCGCGTCGGGAAGCCGCCCCTCCTCAGCCTCCGCCGAGACCAGGGCCATCAGTGCGGCACTGGTGTCAGGCAGGGAAAGCTGGGCCTCCCGGGCCAGTTGCACCGCCTTGCTCGCGACCTCGATGGCCTGGTTCACCTCTCCGACCGAGCGCAGGCAGCGGGCGAGCGCGGCCCAGCCCCGGCAGCGCAGCTCGGGCAGGTCGAGCTCCTCGGCGATGCTGTCGAGCTCCTTCAGGCAGGCCAGCTCCTCGGCCCTGTCGCCGAGCTGCCGCCAGTGGCGGGCGACCAGCCACAGCGCCTGCCAGCGCAGTGACGGATCGCCCGTGTCGGGCTGCTCCAGGGCGGCCATCAGCGCTTCGACGGAGCCAGTGCCGTCGGCGGATGAGGCAAGGCTGAGTGCCTGGGCGAGCGACGTGTTCGTCGACTGGACCTCGAACGCGCCGCGATCGACGTCCAGTTGCTTCGCCAGGTATGCAACGACCCGCTCGGTGGGCTGCCGTCTGCCCGATTCGAGCCGCGACAGGTAGCCGGTGGAAATCTCGTCGGCCGCGAGGGACGACTGCGAGAGCCCGCGCGCGAGTCGCAATTCCTTGAGACGCCGACCGAAGAGCGGTTGTTCCATCATCTTGATCCCAGTGAATGAGGGGCATTTGAAAGCACCCATGCGCGCGGAATGGGAATGAGAATTCCCCAGCCCCCCATGGGGTGATTCTCAGGACCTGAGTGTACGGATGGCCACGACCTCAGGCAAGTCCTTGCCCGACGTACGCACGCAACTCTTCAAACTGCATCGGACCGGATGGTCTAGACTTGCCAATGCTTGGCAAGATCTTGCCAAGTCGTCGCGACGGCGACTACGGTCCTGTTTCAGCCGGTGGGCACCGAGAGTGTCCGCCCATGATCAGCCAGGTATTACGCCACCCTGCGCGCATCTCACCTGCGCATTTCTGGAGACAATCATGAAAAGAGCTGCCCGCACCCTGCTCGTCGGCACATCACTTGCCCTCGCGGCGGCTGGTTTCGGTGTGTCCGATGGGGACATCGACTGGCCTTCGCCAGGCACCGAATCGGTGGCAACCGTGGCCGCCAGCACCGCCGAGCGTTCCGCTGGCAACATCGATCGATCGACCGAAGGCAACATTGACTGGCCCGCGCCGGGTGCTCGGACGTTGGCCGCAGCTGATGCGGGCAATGCCGGAGACATCGACTGGCCCTGAGCGGTCACCAGCGCCGGAACCAGCGGCCCGGTGAGCGATCACGCGCTGTTCCTTCGGCTCCGAGGCTGCTGTTCCCGGCGTCTCTCCCACCCCTTTTGCCTATGCAAGGACGCAGGTGGCTCCTCGTCACCTCGTTGGTATGCGCACGTACTGCCCGTCCCGTCCTGAGAACGGAGTTCCGTCGCCATGGCACCTACTGCATCCGCCGCACTTCTGGACGAATCCAGGCTGACGAGAGACCAGCTCGACCAGTTCAGTCGCAGCGGCTATCTCGTCCTGCCCGGCTTCCTCCCCGCCCGCCTCGTCGAACGCCTCAGGCCCGAGGTCGATCACTGGGTCGACCAGGGGTTCCGGGCACGGTCCATCGCGTCCTGCGTCGACCCCGCCCGACACGGCGCTCCCCCGCTCATGGAGCTCGAACTGCCCGCTCATGGCGAGCTCATAGGCCACCGGCCGCTGCTCTCGCTGATCTCCCAGGTGATGGAGGGCGACCTCGTCTTCCATCACCTGCACAGCGACCGGCAGGCTCCCGACGTTCCGGGCAAGCCATGGCACCACGACTTCGAACAGGGCGTCGGCACCGACCGTTCCAGTCTCATGGTCCACGCCCTGCACTACCTGGACGGGCTGGACCCGAGTGTCTCCTCGCTCGCCGTGCTGCCCGGTTCACACCTGAAGACCGCCGAGAAGTCCGCGCTGGCCGATCACGGTACTTCCCCGCTGCCTGGCGAGGTGGTCATCGACTCCCTGCCCGCCGGGTCCACGGTTCTGCTGCACTCGGCTCTCTTCCACGCGCGCCGCCCGCAGCCGGGCGGCACAGGAAAGCCGCGCTACTTCGTCGACGCCTCCTACTGCTCGGCCAATACGATGTGGCCGCCGGTCAAGCCGTACTGGCGCCACATGCTGGGACGCGCCCGGGAGCTCGGCCTGGGCGACGATGTCCAGTGGCCCGAGTTGTTCGCCGACCGGCACTTCACCGAGTACAGCCATGGCAACTGACCCGGACGGGAGAAGGGCCATGGCCTATGCGGGCATATCCTGGAGTTCGTCGGGCTACGAGGTCGCAGTGCTCGGCTCCGACGACGGTGCCCTGCGCCCCACGACGGTGTTCGCACCGCGCCGCGTCGAGGACCTGATCAGTTATCTGCGGGGCTTGGGACCCGAGCTGTTCACTGTGGTGGAGAGCACCAACGGAATCCTCGACGGACGGCTCATGGCCGCCGGGCTCGTCGTCCACCGGGCCGACCCCCGGCTGCTCCCCGCCCGCCCCCTGTTCGGGTCCGTGCCCGCCGCGGCCCTCGCCGAGGCCGGCCGCCGATCGCCCCACAACCTGACGCGGCTGGTGCGCACGCGTGGCACTCAGACGGGCCGCGAGAAGGAGATCGACTCCTGGATCGCCTCGAGCACCGACATGCTTGCCCGGCTCGACCGCGACGGCCTGGCGCTCAGCCACGGCGACAGAGATCGCCGGGAAGTGGCGTTGACCTTCGACGACGGCCCCCTGCCCCCGTACACGGGACAGGTCCTCGACATACTCGAACGCTACGGTGTGCCCGGCACCTTCTTCTGTGTCGGCATGAACGCCCGTGCCTATCCGGAAGAAGTGGCACGGATGCGCGAGCAGGGACACACGGTGGCGAACCACACCTGGTCCCATCCGATGCTGCCGGAACTCGACCACGGCCAGCTTCGCGAGCAGTTGGAGCGCACTCAGGACGCCTTGTCGGAGGCGGGAGGCGGGCCCGTCTCCCGCCTCTTCCGGCCACCCTACGGAGCGCGCACCCCCGAGGTACTCGGCTGGCTCGCCGAGACGGCATCACAAGTGGTGCTCTGGGACGTCGCGCCCGACGACTGGGCGATGCCCGGGGCCGACACCATCGCCGGGCTCATCCTCGACAGCGTCCGGCCGGGGTCGGTGATCCTCCTGCACGATGGCGGCGGCGACCGCTCCCAGACCGTCGCCGCGCTGCCCGCCGTCATCGAAGGTCTGCTCGCCGACGGGTATCGCTTCGTCACCGTCGACGAACTGGCCCGTCCACACGGCACGGGGCAGCCGGCTCTCGCCACGGGCTGAGGAACCGCGTCTCCCTTCACTCGCCGTCGGCCACGCACATCCACAGCGTGGCCGAGCCGCCGCCGAACCCGGTTTCCCCGGGCCGGCCGACGGATCCCCGCAGGGGCACCGGCGCCGTCAGCCGACCGGCACCGGCGCCCCTGCCCGTCGCGCGCCCGGATTGCGTACGTACCCACCACCGTTCGCCATCGCGGCGTCGTGGCCCGACGCCGCCCGACCCATCGAGGTGTCCATGCCTGCTGCCTCCACCACCTGCCCGCCCGTCACCAATTGGGCGGGCAACGTCACCTACCAGGCGTCCCGGGTGCACCGCCCCTCGTCAGTGGCCGAACTGCGGGCACTGGTCGCGGGCAGCGACCGCATCCGCGGCCTGGGGACGGGGCACTCGTTCAATCTCGTCGCCGACAGTCCGGGCGAGCTCGTCCGGCTCGACGGTCTGCCCGCGGTGCTCGATGTCGACTCCACCCGCCGTACCGTGACCGTCGCCGGGGGTATGCGGTACTCCGACGTCATCGGTCCGCTGTACCGCGCCGGGTACGCCCTGCCCAATCTCGCCTCCTTGCCGCACATCTCCGTCGCGGGGTGCGTCGCCACCGCCACCCACGGCTCCGGGGACGGCAACCAATGCCTGTCGGCGTCCGTGCGGGCCCTGGAACTCGTGACACCGCACGGCGAGGTGATGTACCTCGACCGGGAGAGCCACCCCGAGACGTTCGACGGAAGCGTGGTCGCCCTGGGTGCTCTCGGCGTGGTCACCCGACTCACCCTGGACGTCGAGGGCACCTTCGACGTGACCCAGGAGGTCCGCGTCGACGTCCCACTGGAGGAGATCGCCGAGTGTGCCGACGCCGTGTTCGCCGCCGCCTACAGCGTCAGCGTGTTCACGGACTGGCGGCGCGAACACGGCACGGTGTGGCTCAAGCGGCGTGCCGACCGGCCGGGCAGCGGTTGGGCGGGCGGCCGGCCCGCACGGCATACGCTGCATCCCGTGCCCGGCATGCCGCCCGGGAACAGCACGCAGCAACTCGGGGTTCCCGGGCCCTGGTTCGAGCGGCTGCCCCACTTCAGAGCGGACCTGGTGCCAGGCGCCGGGGAGGAGCTGCAGTCCGAGTACTACCTGCCCAGGGCCGTCGCGGCACAGGCCATGACGGCGCTGCGCAGCGTCGCCGAGCGTCTCTCCCCGTACCTGCATATCGCCGAGGTGCGCACGGTGCGCGCGGACACTCTCTGGCTGAGCCCCGCCTATGAGCGCGATTCGGTCACCTTCCACTTCACCTGGGTCAAGGACGCCGCCGCCCGCGAGGCGATCGCCGCGGTGGAGGAGCTCCTGGTGCCACTGGGGGCACGACCGCACTGGGGCAAGCTCACCATGATTCCCGCGGCTGATCTGGCGGCCGGCTATGAGCGGGCTGCCGATTTCCGGCGCCTGCTCGATGACCACGACCCCGCGGGGAAGTTCGGTAACGCCCTCGTGTCCGAGCTCTTTCCGCGCACGGCCGTGACATCGACGTGAGGCAAGCGGGGGCACCGTTTGCCTCCCGTCCGCCTGGCACTTCTGGGCTGCGACCAGGGTGCCGTCCCTCTCTCGATAATGAGTGTTGCCAAATATTGCCAAGCGCCAGTCACATCTGGCAATGTTCCTGCCGACGGGCCCCCACCTCAAGGCCAAGCCCCGATTCCCTTGCATACAGATGGAGTTGCCATGACCATTTCGACCGGACTGCACTCCGGACTCGACCGACGAGTCCGCTTCGGTGACGTCAGCTATGACTTCTACGTCCGACACGGCGACGCCGCCTGGAGCGACCTGCGGACCCGCCTCGACGCCCTCGACGCCGACCGGTTCGTCGTCGTCGCCGACAGCGGTCTGCCCGACAGCCTGGTGGCCGCCACCGAACTGGCCTTGAGCACCGTCGCCCCGACACTGGTCGTCCAGGCACATGCCGACGAGACCGCGAAGACTCTGAGCGTCCTTGACCAGCTCGCCGAGCAGGCCCTCAAGAGCGGCATCACCCGCCGATCCGTGGTGGTCGCACTCGGCGGCGGTGTGATCGGCAACATCGCGGGCCTCCTCGCGGCGCTGCTGTTCCGCGGTGTGCGGCTGGTGCACATGCCGACCACACTGCTCGGCATGTCGGACTCGGTGCTCTCGCTCAAGCAGGCCGTCAACTCCCGCTGCGGCAAGAATCACCTGGGCACCTTCCACACCCCGACCCTGGTCTGGAACAACCTGGACTTCCTCCAGACACTGCCCGCGGACGAGATCCGCTCCGCGCTCTGCGAGATGATCAAGAACGTGCTCGGTATCGTCCCTGACCGCTACGACGAGGTCGCCGGGCTGCTGCGGAGCGACGCCCGCTACTCCCCGGAAGTCATCACGCGGTTCATAGACCTGTGCGTCGACGCCAAGACCTCCGTGATGCACGACGACCACACCGAGAAGAACGGGGCACTCGTCCTCGAGTACGGCCACACCACGGGGCACGCGGCGGAGCTGCTGACCGGGGGCCGGCTGCGCCATGGCTTCGCCATCGGCATCGGCATGCTCGCGGCCGCGCGCATGTCCCGGGAGCTCGGTCTCCTGGACCACTCCGACGAGCGGGCCCACCGTCGTCTGCTGGAACTCAACGGCGCCCCGCTCCGGCTGCCTGACGGCATCGGCACGGACGCCGTCCTGGAGGTCATTCGTCTCGACAACAAGCGGGGCTACGTGCCCGGACGGGCCGGAACGCTCGACTTCATCCTCCTCGAAGGGCTCGGCCGCGCTCATCGCTCCGCCGGCAAACTGATCACTCAGGTCGACGAGGACACGGTGCGGCTCGGCATCGATTCCGTCCTCAGCGACCGCTACGCGCTGGCGGGTGTCTGATGGCCACTGTCGTCCGGGGCGAACGCGTCCCCTTCGGGCCCATCGCCAACGACATCTCCGGCCCCGCCCGCACCCACCGCCAGGTCGGCGGCAACGGCGTGTGCCGCTGGAAGATGCTGATGAACGGCATGCACCTGGAAGGTGAGTGGAACTGCGTCGAGTACGTGGTCATCGAGCCCGGCGGCTCGGTGGGCGAGCACGTTCACCTGCGAACGGAGGAGATCTACTACATCGTCTCCGGCCAGGCTGTCGTGACCATGGACGGTGAGGAGATCGCGGTGCGCGCCGGCGATCTCGTCACCACTCCGATCGGCTCGGCGCACTCGATCGCCAACCGCAGCGACGAGGACATGCACTTCTTCGTCACCGAGGTGTTCCCCGGACACGGCCCCGCAGCCGCCCCCGCGCGGCTGCACGTACCCGACCTGCTCGGGGCAGGCGCAGGCACCCGGGTGGCCCACGTCGATCTCACCCCGCACTTCACCGGCGACTGGCGGCAGTTCCGCCTGCTGGACCTGGCCGCGGGTGACAGCGTCGAGGAGGAGGTGCCCGCGGACCGCAGCATCGTGCTGCACGTCCTGGAGGGCACCGCGGTCATCCACGTCGCCGCCGACGCGTACGCCGGCGGGCCGGGGCTCTCCGTCGCGGTACCGCCCAAGTACGCCCACCGCCTGGTCAACACCGGAGCCGGCCCGCTCCGGGTCATCAGCACGGAAGTGGGCGTGGCATGAAGCTCGGACTTGACGGCCGGACAGCCTTGGTCACCGGCGCCGCGAGCGGCATCGGCGCCGAGACCGCACGGGTCCTCGCGGCCGAGGGCGCCCGGCTCGCCCTGATCGACCGCGATGCCGAGCAGCTGGAACTCGTGGTCAAGGAGCTCGGCGAGGCCGCCGAAGTGACCGGCGTGGTCGGCGACCTGGGTGACGCGGCCGGGGTGACCCGAGCGGTCACCGATGCTCTCGGTTCCCTGGGCGGTGGCGCCGACATCCTCGTCAACAACGTCGGACAGTGCCGGGCCCGCGGCTTCGCGGAGCTGACCGACGAGGACTGGCTGCGCACCTTCGAGATCAATTTTCTCAGCGCCGTGCGCACCATCCGGCTCGTTCTCCCGGGCATGCGGGAGCGTGGCCGGGGTTCCATCGTCACCAACGCCTCCGACCTGGCCCGTCAGCCCGAGGCCGGACCGGCCGACTACCAGGTTTCCAAGGTGGGACTGCTCAGCCTCACCAAGAGCCTGGCCCTGTCCGAGGGTCCCACGGTCCGGGTCAACGCCGTCGCGCCCGGCCCGGTGTGGACTCCGCTGTGGACCAGGCCCGGCGGCTTCGCCGACACCCTCGGTGACGTGCACGGCCGGGACGCCAGGGAGGCGGTCGAGTACGAGATGAGCAAGCGTCAGCTGCCGCTCGGCCGGATGGGCACGCCCGACGAGGTCGCGCGCGTCATCGCGTTCCTGGCCTCGGACGCGGCGTCGTTCGTGACCGGCTCGGTCTGGGGCGTGGACGGCGGCACCGTCCGCGGCCTTCTGTAACCCGCTCTCGGAGGAGTTGGAAGATGACAACCGGACTGGCCGTGGATGGTGCCGCCCCGGTGCGCGGGGGCCGCCCGTGGCCACCCTGGCCGCAGCCCGCCTCGGGTGCCGGACTGGCGCTGCTCGACGTACTGCACTCGGGACGTTGGTCGATCGCCAGCCCCTGCACGGGGGAGCCGACCAGGGAGCGGCGCTTCGCGGACGACTTCGCCTCCTATCTGGGCACCGGACACTGCATTCCCACCGCCAGCGGCACCGCTGCCCTGATGACGGCCCTGGAAGCGTGCGGAGTGGGCGCGGGCGACGAGGTGATCGTGCCCGCTCTGTCCTGGGCCGCGTCGGCGTCAACGGTACTCGGTGTGAACGCCGTACCGGTGTTCGTGGACATCGACCCGGAGACCCTGTGCCTGGACCCCGCCGCCACCGAGGCGGCCATCACACCGGCCACCAAGGCGATCGTGGTCGTCCATCTGTACTCGGCTCTCGCCGATCTGGACGCCCTGCAGTCGGTGGCCGGCCGACACGGACTCGCCCTGATCGAAGACGCCGCCCAGGCCCACGGCGCGACCTACCGCGGGCTCAAGGCGGGTACTTTCGGTGACGTCGGCACCTTCAGCATGCACCACACCAAGGTGCTCAGCAGTGGTGAGGGCGGCGCCGCGGTCACGGATGACCCGGACATCGCCCGCCGCATCGAGCACCTGCGCGCGGACGGGCGCGTGCGCAACCCCGACTTCCCCGGTACCGGCATGCCGGAGCTGGTGGAGACCGGCGAACTCATGGGCAGTAACCGCTGCCTGTCGGAGTTTCAGTCGGCGCTGCTCAGCGCCCAGCTGACCGACCTCGACGAGCAGAACGCGGTCCGTCGGGCCAACGCGGCTTTGCTCGACGAGCTGCTCGGCGAGCTCGGCCTCCGTCCACAGCGCACTTCGCGCGGCACCACCGAGCGCACCTACTTCGGTTACGCGGCCGCTCTGCCCGACCACGTGCTGCGCACCGTTCCGTCCACGGCCGTCGCCCGAGCAGTTACCGCCGAGCTGGGCCTGCACGTCCGGCCGGTGTATCAGCCGCTCTACAGCAGCCCGCTGTACGACCCGGCCTCGCGGCCCCGGTTCGCCATCGGCCCCGGTCATCTCGAGCGGATCGCTCCCGGGCGGTACGACCTGCCCGAGGCGCGGCGGGCGGCCGATGCCTTTCTCACCTTCCACCACAGCGCGTTGCTCGGTGACGCGTCGGACATGCACGACATCGCAGAGGCATTCCGCCGTGTCCTAGCCCTCGGCTCCCGCCTCGCGCGCTGAGCAACGCCGCCCCACCCCTCGACCGGACCTCCCCAGTGAGGAAGATGATGGCCAGCAATCCCCCTTCCAAGACCGTCGTGATCGTGGACGGCTACTCCAACGCCCCGGCCCTGATCGACGCGTTCGCCGCACACGGATACCCGGCCGTGCACGTCCTGGGTTCGGCCGAGCCGCACGCAGCCATGGTCCAGCCCCGGCCCGAGGACTACATGGACTGGCTGGTCTGCCCGGACGAGGCCGCCGTGCCGACTGCCGTGGACCGCCTCGCCACGCTCGACCCGATCGCCGTGATTCCCGGCCAGGAGCCGGGCGTCCGGCTCGCGGACACGCTCGGTGAGCGACTGGGGCTCATGGGGAACGGCACGGCGCTGTCCCGGGCGCGCCGTGACAAGTACGAGATGATCGAGACGCTGCGTGCCGCGGGCATCCGGTGCGCCGAGCAGATGAAGACGAGCTCCGCCCAGGAGGCCGCCGACTGGGCGCGTGCCCTCGGCTCCTCGCCCGTCGTGGTCAAGCCGCTCGCGTCGGCTTCGGCCGACAACGTCTACATCTGCCACACCCCCGACGAGGTGACCACCGCGGTCGGCCGCATCCTGGCGTCCACCACGGTGTTCAACGAGCGGAACACCGAAGTGCTCGTGCAGTCCTTCCTCTCGGGCCCGGAATTCTCCGTGGACACCGTGTCCGCGGGCGGTGCGCACCACTTGGCCGATGTCTGGGAGTCGCGGCGCAAGGCCATCGGCGGCGGGCGCCAGATCTACGACATGGCGGTTCTGCTCAATCCCGGCACCGAGCCCGTCACCACGCTGTTCTCGTATGTGCGCGAGGTCCTCGACGCGCTCGGCATACGTCACGGTGCCGCCCATGCGGAGATCATCATGACTCCGCAGGGTCCCGCCCTGGTGGAGATCGGCGCGCGGATGAACGGCGCGATGATCCCGGACTTCTACGACACGGTTCTCGGCACCAACGCGGCCCGTCTGGTCGCCCATGCCTATACCCGGCCGGAGGATTTCGCCAGGACCCATGGCGGTCAGGTCTACCGGCCGCTGCGGGCCGCCGCCGTCTACGAAGTGCCCACAGCGCTCGACGGGATCGTGGAGAGCGTCGACGAAGCCGTGCTGGACAAGCTCTCCACGCTGCCCAGCGTGTATGCGGTGTCGCTGCGCTCAGGTCCCGGCAAGCGGATCCGGCCCACCACGGACCTGACCTCCAGTCCGCTGCGTGTCCTGATGGCCGGCGCCGACGAGGAGGCTCTGCTGCGTGACCGCGCTGTGATCGATGACCTCAAGGACCTGCTGTACCGAATGCGTTGAGTCGCCCGGCACGCGTCGTGCAACCGGGGGGCGGCCGACATGGCCGCCCCCCGGTTCCGTGTTCGCTCAGCGTGAGGCTCGCTGGGCCGCCACGATCCGGCGCACCGACTCCGGCGGTTCGACACCGCGCTGGGCCCTGGAGGCGAAATCGGGGAACTGGCCGGCGACGGCGCAGCGCCACCGCAGCTTGGCCGGGGCGATGTTGATCTCACCTCGGTCGGCGGTGATGGCGTGGATGACGGCGTCGGCAACCTGGTCGGGCGAGACGGTCCGCATGCCACGGGGCACCTCGGCCCCGGTATCGGCGAACATGCCCGCCTCGCTCACGAATCCGGGCTGGACGAGAGACACCCCGACACCGGCCGCCGCCAGATCCTGCCGCAAGCTGTGCGCGAAGCCGCGCAGTCCGAACTTCGAGGCCGTGTAGAGCGAGGAGTACGGGGTCGCGGCCTTGCCCGACATCGAGCCGACGAAGGTGAGATGGCCTCGGCCGGCCTCAGCCATGCGTGGGGCGAGGAGACGAGCCAGCAGGATCGGCGCGGTGAGGTTCACGGCGAGCGCCCGGTCGATCTGCTCGGTGGTGTATTCGAGCAGGTCACCGCTGGCCGGGAGGGCAGCGTTGGCCACCAAGATGTCGACCTCGCCGACCGCGTCGGCGAGCGCGAGAACGTCGTCCCGGTCGGCGAGGTCGGCGGTCATGGACCTGGCGCCGGTCTCCTGGACCACCTCTCGCAGGGTGTCTTCTCTGCGGCCGGTCACCATCAACGAAGCTCCCCCGTCGGCGAGGCGACGGGCGAGGACCCGCCCGATACCGCCGGTCGCACCGGTCAGCAGCACGGTCGCACCGTTGATCCTCATTCACAGCCTCCAGATCGAAGTTGGCAACTCATTGCCTATCGTAGGCACAACTATGCCAGACTGGCGGTGACCGCGACCCGCAGAGCAAACGAACCGCGACTCACCCAAGGATGGTTGAGATGACGCACCCCTCCCCAGCACCGCAGCTGGAGCACCGCACGATCGGCAGGACCGGCCGACGTCTGTCGGTCATCGGACTCGGCACCTGGCAACTCGGGGCGGACTGGGGCGCCGTGAACCACGACGAAGCCCTGGCGGTGCTGCGTGCCGCACACAACGCGGGCATCACGTTCTTCGACACCGCCGACGTCTATGGAGACGGCCGAAGCGAGCGCCTGATCGGCCAGTACCTGCAGGAGGTCGGCACGGACGAGGCCGACGGCATTCAGGTGGCGACGAAGATGGGCCGCCGCGCCGTGCAGACTCCCGAAGAGTTCACCCTGGACAACTTCCGGCGCTGGAACGACCGTTCGCGGTCGAATCTCGGTGTCGAAACCCTGGACCTGGTGCAGCTGCACTGCCCGCCAACCGCCGTCTTCTCCTCCGACGCGGTGTACGACGCCCTGGACACCCTGGTGGACGAGAAGCGCATCGCGGCGTACGGCGTCAGCGTGGAGACGTGCGAGGAAGCGCTGACCGCAATCGCACGCCCCAATGTCGCGTCCGTACAGATCATCCTGAACGTCTTCCGCCGCAAGCCTCTGGAGCGCGTACTGCCCGCCGCCGCGGCGGCCGGGGTCGGCATCATCGCCCGGGTCCCGCTGGCCTCAGGCCTGCTGTCGGGCCGCTATCGCCGTGACACCGTGTTCGGCGCCGACGACCACCGCACCTACAACCGGCATGGCGAGTCATTCGACGTCGGCGAGACGTTTTCCGGCGTGGACTACGAAACGGGCCTGCAAGCGGCGGTCGAGTTCGCGGAACTGACCCCCCAGGCCTCAACCCCGGCGCAGAACGCCCTGCGGTGGGTCATCCAGCAGCCCGGCGTCACGACGGTCATCCCAGGCGCCCGCACCCCCGGCCAGGCCCGCAGCAACGCGGCATCCGCGCACCTGCCGGCACTGCCCGACGCCACGCTGCTTGCCCTTGAAGGCCTGTACGACCGCCGGCTCCGGGCACAGATCCATCCCCGATGGTGAGCAGGTGCGGCGGCTCGAACGGCCGCTGAAACGCTCACTCCGGATCGGCAGACCCACTCCGAGGCAGGCGTTTTCCGAACGTGGGCCCGCCTTGCGGTCTGGGCACACTTCGCCCTCCGTCTTCGCAAAGCCCTCCCTCGTCCCAGCCTGGGCCGCGGCCTTGAGCAGCGCCGCGGCGGGTTGCTCAGCGTGTCCAGGCGGAACGGGGGCCAGGAAGCATGGAGGAGGATGCCCGTGCTCGGTCGCCGGCAACTCTTCGTCGAGCACTTGAAAGGAGTGGACCGTCGATACGACGACAGTCTGCTCACTGATGAGGCCTGCCTCCATCAGGAAGGCAAACTCCAGGTCCGAGTAGCCCGCGCCCTTGCCGATTCGTACGCCCCGACGATTCACCGCGACACTTCCCACAACAACCATGTCCATGGGCCCCAGTGCGGAGACGTCCACTCGCGGCGCCACATGGGCAGCCACCTCGCTCGATGCTGCCTCATCCGGTGAGACCGACAGCTTCGCCGGGTCGAGGAGGTAGAACGGCCGTGCGTCGGCGAGCTTCGGAACCGCCATAAACACCGTCTTGCCCTCGGCAAGGGCACGCGCCCGGACGGGCAACTGAGCCTTCACGATACCGACGCTGCACACGAGTTGTTCTCGCCCGTGCACATCAGCCGCTTCACCGGATCTTGCTACTTGTCACTGGGCGACTTTCGCCGAGCCGAACGGCTGCTGACCAAGACCACGGACGAGTTGCACGACCGACGGAACTCGCGGGCTGTCGGCCCAGGCAGTCTGGCCCTGGCCAGGATCCGGCGGGGCGAGATGGATGCGGCGCTCGTCGCATTCAGCACTGCCGTAAACGAACTGCACAGCACACGCGGAGGTGGTGGGATGAACGTTGCCTTCAGTGCCGCCCGAGAACTGCGTCCGTGGCGCGACGAGCTGGCGGTTCAGGAAGCCCAGGACCAGCTCATGACGTTGATGGAAGTGACGTGACCACGGCATGAAGGAGCCCGGCGTGCGCACACAGGTGGATGACGAGAAACAGCGAGTTCGTGAGCGTGTCTGGCAGACGCTCGATGCGCGGGGAGCCGTCCTCAACGACACCACGCACGGCCGGACCCCGAACTTCATCGGCGTGCAGGCCCACTGCGTTCCAAGTGCTTCTCGGCATCCACAAGGGCATGTTCGCAATCACGGGCCTCACCTAAATAGGCGAGCGCTTCTGCCGCGTGCAACAGCGATAGTCCAGTGATGACGTGGTTTGTACGTCGCGACGTACGTGCGACTTGGAGCGCAAGGCCGAGTCCCTCTCGGTAGTTCGCCGCTCCGTAGAGGGCGGCATAGGAGATGCGCAAGAGCGCGTGCCCCTCTGCGTTGGGGTCCCGCAGATGGCGCGCGACCTCCGCGCCCTCCTTGTAGTACGTCTTAGCTGGCTCGTGGTCATGTCGCTGGGAGGCGTCCCAGACGAGCTGCCCCATGAACATCCCTCGGTGTCGATGGGGAATTGCCTGTGCGCGACGTACATCTTCGCTCTCAGCTCCGCCTTGTTCGGCTGGTCGCAATGAGAGCCCAACTCCATGGACCCAGTCAGATCGACTGGCAAGCGGGGCTTGGTCCACGGACCGTCAACGGCGGCGCGCGGTCAGCAACCAGGCGAGATCTATCACCGCGATCGCTCCCCAGATCCAGCAGACGACGGCGCTTCCGTCCGGCGCCAGCGCCGTGGCAAGCGCGCCCAATACCACTGTGCCCAGCACTAGCCTGGTGCTGCGCCTCAATGCCAGTGACGCGCGCAGTGGCCCCGGTTCGGCCAACCTGTCGGCCAGGTAGGCGTCGAACGCCTCCGCGACCTGATCGTCGATCTCGTCCCGCATCTGGGCATCCAGTGATTCAGACATGGACGGCCACCCGCTGCACCGCAGTCGCCTGAACGGAAGCCGCCGTCGGTGGCCGCAGCGCGACGACAGCGCACAATGCCGCCAGGGGCAGTTCCAGCGTGCAGGCCAGCGTCAGTGAGATGAAGACGTAGTGCCCGGCCGTCATGACGTCGAACCAGGCGTCGACCAGCAACAACACAGCTGTCGCGATTGACGCCAGCGGCGCCCGGTGGTCACTGCGCCGGACCAGCACCGCCGACGTCAGCAGGCCGGCGATCTCCAACGCATCGAAGCCAACCCAGGCGACCCGCCAGTGCTGCGCCGGATAGGTGTCAGGCAGCGTCGTCCACAGCACCGCGAGCCATGGCACCAACGCCAGCCCTGCGGCCAGTAACAGCCTCCCGATCAGGTTTTTTCGCATCTCGACCCCCGAGCGTCCCGGCGCCCGCTGGCGCCCTCTTGAACCAAAGTAGTGATTGCAGAGATATTCTGCAAACAATCTCTGTAACGATTGCAGAGAGTCTCTGCAGTACGCTGGTCGGCATGGTCGAGCGCCCCGAGAAGAGAGTGCTCACCGGCCCGGACCTCAAAGCCTTCTACAAGGCGCTGTCCAACCCGGTGCGCCGCGACATCCTGAGCTACCTCGGCGAGCACGGCGAAGCGAACTCCACGAGCGTCGCCAAGGCCCTCGGTGAAAGCACTGGCACCACCAGCTACCACCTGCGCAAACTCGCCGACCTCAAGCTGATTGCTGAGATCGAGGAGCGGTCCACCGGCCGGGAACGCTGGTGGAAGTCACTCATGACGGACATCTTCACGCCGCCGGGCCTGGAGTTGACGGCCGACGAACGCGAGGCCGCGGTGAAGATCGGCGCCCTCAAGATGACCCATGACCTGAACCTGGTCGTGAGCGCATACGCCGGGTACGACTCCTCCGCAGGCTGGAACCAGATCTACCGCGCCGGATTGCGGATGACGAAGGAGCAGGTCGCCACGTTCGTCGAGGAGTACCAGACGCTTCTACGCAAATACCTGACGGAGCCCGGTGACAACCCATCCGACTCACGGCACATGGCCGTACGCCTGGTAGTTGTGCCCGACGAGGGCCCCCGGCCCGCCCTGCCGACTGAGCCGGCCGACGATTAGCGCCGTACCAGACGACAGACTCCTGACATCGGGTCTGCCCAGGGCAGTGACGCCGTCCTGCCTCGGCCGACTTGGGCTCGCAGGCGTTCGGCCTGCTGATTTCTCGTGCTCGCGCGGAACGCCCTCGTCCTCGCCGCTCGCGGTCTGCCCGCCCCGCGGTCACGACGGTGCCGGCTCCGGCAGTGGCCGTCGGGGAGGCCCCGGGCCCGGGCGGCAGCCGTACCGATGCCGCCTCAGGATGATGTCGGGCCCGGCCTGTTTCCGCTGTCGGCGGTGCACGGGTCCGGGCTGGCGCCGGAGGAGGGGAGGCCGGAACAGCTCGCGCTGATCGGCGAGCCGTCCCCGGTGCGTATCCCGGTTGTGGAGTGGGAGACCTGGCTCACCGACGAGTCGGTGCAGGCCCGGTACTGGGCAAAGGTCGTACCAGCTCGCGCAGCGGCGTGATCCCCCGCCTGGGCTGGGGCAACGACAGCCCAACCGTCTGCCACACCTGTGACAACCACTCCTGCCAGCAGCCGAATCACCTACGGCTCGGCACCCCGGCGGAGAACCGGGCGGAATGGCTCGCGCGCCGCCGCAACCCCGCCAGCCCTCTCGCCGACCTCCGCGGACCCGCCGGCCGCTCGCGGGTTATCGGCTCGGCGATACGCACCGGGCTCGCACGCGGCGAATCCGATGGGCAGATCGCTCATCGCGTTCGAGCCGCGGCTGCGGCTGGCAAGCCCCTGAGCCTGTGGTGACCCTGGTCACTACGCCATCGAAGTGGCCACGTTCAAATAGGCGGCATTGAGTTTGCCCCCCCCGGGCGCGCGGGAAGCACTTTGACCATCAGTGAATGCCTCAACACCCCTTACCGAACGACCAATTGTCAGTGGCGGCTGGAACACTCCGGGCCGCGGCCAAGGACCATGAGACGACAACTCGCCTCGTACGACTGCCGCTTGACCCGACTCCGGGCCAAGTCGAGATCTTGCAGCGGTACGCGACGGTGTCGCGCTGCTGCTACAACTTCGCCTTCGGGCTGAAGAACGCTGCACAGCAACGCTGGTTTCACTACCGTGCCACGCTGGAGGCGAAAAGGGCTGTCGCGGCAGGAGGCGACGGCCAGGACCAAGGCGGAGGGGCCGAAGGCGCCGCGCCAGTTCGACATCCAGCACATTTCCCTCGCCGTGCGGGACAAGCCGCTCATGGGCCCCTACCTCGAAGGCGTCGAGGGCCCGGTGTACCGCTTCCGCTGGTGGGATGGCGTGAACGCCATGGTGTGCCAGCAGGCCTTTCGCGACGTGGATACTGCGTGGGCGAACTGGCAGTCATCTCTGTCGGGGAAGCGGCGTGGGCCACGCATGGCGTACCCGAAGCCCAAGCACCCGCAGAAGAGCCGAGACTCCTTCCGCATGTTCAGTGTGCGCCTGTCCTCCGATGATCTTCGGCATGTCCGCATCGGCGGTGAGCGGCGCCCAGGAGGGCAGAAGGCTTTTCATGTGCGCTTACATCGCTCCACTCGCTCTCACGCTCGTCTCCTCGCGAACGGCGGTGTGATCAAGAGCGTTACGGTCTCCCGTGAAGGGCACCGTCGGCGTCGACCTCGGTGTCGAGGTGATTGCTGCGACCTCGACTCCTCTCGTCATCGGCCCCAACGCCACGACCGACCTGTACGCCAATCCCCGTCACCTCGATCGCGCCAGGCATCGACTCCGCACCTGGGAGCGCCGCAAGGCTCGCCGTCACGTGAAGGGCAAACCCGCGCGGCTCCAGTCGAAAGGCTGGTGGGATGGCCAAGGAGAAGGTCGCCACGCTCCATGCGCTCGTCGCTCAACGCCGGCGGCCGGCCAGCACCTGCTGACGAAACGGCTCGTCACCCGTCTGGGCGCGCTTGGAGCTTCGGTTGATAATGGCTCCCGACCACACTGACGGGCCGTGTCGGGAGATGCGGACCAACGGGCCGCCTGGGTTGAACCGGAGGGAAAACAGCACCAATGACCGATTCGCCAGCAAAACCCCAGGTGAAAAGGGTCACAGGATTGGGTTCCCCTCCCCCGGTACCGATCCGCGTCGTGCTGCTCGCGGGCCCCTCCGGCTCGGGCAAGTCCTCCTTCGCGGCCCGCTGCGGGCTGCCCGTCCTGTGTCTGGACGACTTCTACAAGGAGGGTGACGATCCCACACTGCCGCAGGTGCCGGGCAGTTCGGACATCGACTGGGACTCCGTCGGATCCTGGGACGCGGACGTGGCGGTCGCCGCGATCGAGGAGCTGTGTCGTACGGGGCGCACGCAGGTACCGGTCTACGACATCGCGACCAGCTCTCGCGTCGGCCGGGAAACGCTGGACGTCGGGCGCACGCCACTGTTCATCGCGGAGGGCATCTTCGCGGCGGACATCGTGCGGCGGTGTGAGGAGCTCGGCGTGCTCGCCGACGCGATCTGCCTGCGGGGCAGGCCCGCGACCACGTTCCGGCGGCGGCTCCTCAGGGACCTGCGCGAGGCGCGCAAGTCCGTGCCGTTCCTGCTGCGGCGGGGGTGGCGCCTCATGCGGGCCGAGCGCACCATCGTGGCGCGGCAGACCGCGCTGGGCGCGTACCCCTGCGACAAGGAAGAGGCGCTGGGACGGGTCGCCGCCGCGGCGGCGGGCCGGCACGTACGGGCACGGGCCGAGGCCTGAACGACGGGGACCGAAGAGGCAGGGACCGAGAAGAGCAGGGCCGGGAAGCGAAGCCTGAAACGCAGAAGGACGCAGAAGGACCGGGAGGCCTGAAACGCAGCGGGACCGGAAAGACCCCCCGGCCTTCCGGTCCCGCTGCTTGATCCCCCCCGTGCTTTCCCCCGTGTTCTTCCCCCCTGCTCCCGCCGCGTCCCCCCGGAGCGGCGGCCCCCGTGCTTCCCCCTGCCCTCAGGCGACCAACTCGCCGAAGGACTCCTCCTGGTCACGGCCGAAGCTGAGGACCTCGTCCTCGCGCAGCCGGCGGAGCGACCGCCAGATGCTGGACTTCACCGTGCCCACGCTGATGTCGAGAATGTCCGCGATCTCCGGGTCGGTGCGGCCCTCGTAGTAGCGCAGGACCAGCATCGTGCGCTGGAGTTCGGGCAGCCGGGCCAGGGCCTGCCACAGCACGGCGCGCAGCTCGGTGCCACGCATCGCGTCCGTGTCGCCCACCGTCTCCGGCAGTTCCTCGGTCGGGTACTCGTTCAGCTTGCGGCGGCGCCACGCGCTGATGTGCAGATTGGTCATGGTGCGGCGGAGATAACCGCCGACCGCGGCCTTGTCGCTGATCCTGTCCCAGGCCCGGTACGTCGAGAAGAGGGCGCTCTGCAGCAGGTCCTCGGCCTCGAAGCGGTCGCCGGTCAGGTGGTAGGCGGTTGCGTACAGAGAGGCGCGGCGCTCCTGTACGTAAGCGGTGAACTCCGCCTCCGACAGGGACTTCCGCTCCCCCGAGCCCTCCCCGTACGCGACTGCCCCGTCCGTTCCCCCGTGAGCCGCGTGTCCCCCGTGGCTCCCCTGGAACGTGTCGACCACCGTCATGATCGCGGTGTGCTGACGTCCGGTACCGAGAACGCACCCCCGGCTCACGGCACCGGACTTCTCGGAGCCCCGTCCGACGTCGTGGAGACGCGTGACAACTGCGCGTGAGCTGGTGCTGTGCAGCGTATTCATCTTGCGCCCCCCGTCGGTGGAGTCCGGTCTTGTTCCGTCTTGCTTCCGTGCTTCTTGCTTGTGACCAGAACTCTGCCGGAGCCACTTCATGACGGTGTCCGCCGACTGTCACAGGCCTGTCACAGGGGTTCGGGAGGGCTTCCACCTGTGAAGGTCGCGTGTGGGTGCGGGTACCTACCAGGCCTTTCAGGGCCCGGGGAGGGGCCAGTAGTCGAACTGGGGCCGTGGCATGGGACAGAATGACGTCCGTGCCTTCCCTGTTGCTGATCGAGGACGACGACGCCATCCGGACGGCCCTGGAGCTTTCGCTCACGCGCCAGGGGCACCGGGTGGCCACTGCTGCCACCGGCGAGGACGGCCTGAAGCTGCTCGGTGAGCAGCGGCCGGACCTGATCGTGCTGGATGTGATGCTGCCGGGCATCGACGGGTTCGAGGTGTGCCGTCGCATCCGGCGCACCGACCAGCTGCCGATCATCCTGCTGACCGCGCGCAGCGACGACATCGACGTGGTGGTGGGCCTGGAGTCCGGCGCCGACGACTATGTCGTCAAACCCGTGCAGGGGCGCGTCCTCGACGCCCGGATCCGGGCCGTGCTGCGGCGCGGCGAGCGCGAGGCCAATGACGCGGCGACGTTCGGTTCGCTCGTCATCGACCGCGCCGCGATGACCGTGACGAAGAACGGCGACGACCTCCAGCTCACGCCGACCGAGCTGCGGCTGCTCCTGGAGCTGAGCCGCAGGCCCGGCCAGGCCCTGTCGCGCCAGCAGTTGCTGCGTCTGGTGTGGGAGCACGACTACCTCGGTGACTCGCGGCTCGTCGACGCGTGCGTGCAGCGGCTGCGCGCCAAGGTCGAGGACGTGCCCTCGTCGCCGACCCTGATCCGTACGGTGCGCGGCGTCGGTTACCGGCTGGACACCCCTCAGTGACCAAACCGCACGACAAGCTCCGCGGCTGGGCCGCGGCGCGCAAGGCGATACTGGCGGGGCTGCGTTTCACGAGTCTGCGGTTGCGGCTCGTCGTGGTGTTCGGCCTGGTGGCGCTCACCGCCGCCGTCTCCGCGTCCGGCATCGCGTACTGGCTCAACCGCGAGGCCGTGCTGACGCGCGCCCAGGACGCGGCGCTCAAGGACTTCCGGCAGCAGCTGCAGAGCCGCGCGGGTGCGCTTCCCACCCGTCCCTCACAGGACGAACTGCAGTCCGCCGCCGAGCAGATGGCGAGCAGCGGCCAGCGCTACAGCGTGCTCCTGGTCGCCGAGAAGAAGAACGGCGGCCAGCTCGTCGGCTACTCCGATCTGGACGCCTTCACGCTCGCCAAGGTGCCCGGCTCGCTGCAGAAGGCCGTGCGGGACAAGCAGCAGCTCACTTCCGGCAACAAGAGCCCGTACCACCTGTACTGGCAGCGGATCGACGACCACGGCACCCCGTACCTGGTGGGCGGCGCCACGGTGATCGGCGGCGGCCCGACCGGATACATGCTCAAGTCCCTGGAGCCGGAGGCGAAGGACCTCAGTTCGCTGGGCTGGTCCCTCGCCATCGCCACGGGGCTCGCCCTGATCGGCTCCGCGCTGCTCGCGCAGGCCGCGGCGACGACCGTGCTCAAACCCGTGCACCGCCTGGGGGTCGCCGCGCGGCGGCTCGGCGAGGGCAAGCTGGACACCCGGCTGCGGGAGTCGGGGACGGATGAACTGGCGGACCTGTCCAGGACGTTCAACAGGACAGCCGAGAACCTGGAGAAGAAGGTCGCCGACATGAGCGCCCGCGACGAGGCGTCCCGGCGCTTCGTCGCCGACATGTCGCACGAGCTGCGCACTCCGCTGACCGCGATCACCGCGGTGACGGAGGTCCTGGAGGAGGAACTCGACGCGGAGACCGGCTCGGTGGACCCGATGATCGAGCCGGCCGTACGGCTCGTGGTGAGCGAGACCCGCCGGCTGAACGACCTCGTGGAGAACCTCATGGAGGTCACCCGCTTCGACGCGGGCACCGCCCGCCTGGTCCTGGACAGCGTCGACATCGCCGACCAGATCACCGCCTGCATCGACGCGCGTGCCTGGCTGGACGCGGTCGACCTGGACGCCGAGCGCGGCATCATGGTCCGTCTCGACCCGCGCCGCCTCGACGTGATCCTGGCGAACCTCATCGGCAACGCCCTCAAGCACGGCGGTTCGCCGGTGAAGGTCTCGGTGCGCCTGGAGGACGCGAAGCTGGTCATCGCCGTACGCGACCACGGCCCCGGCATCCCGGAGGAGGTCCTGCCGCACGTCTTCGACCGCTTCTACAAGGCGAGCGCGTCCCGCCCGCGGTCCGAGGGCAGCGGCCTCGGCCTCTCCATCGCCCTGGAGAACGCGCACATCCACGGCGGCGGGATCACCGCCGCCAACTGCGCGGAGGGCGGCGCGGTCTTCACGCTGTGGCTGCCGCGCGACGGCGAGGGCATCGACGGGACCGAGGACGAGGACACCGAAGGGGGCGAGGCGTGAACAGGCGAAGGATGCGTGCCGTGGCCGCCGCCGCGGGGCTCACCGCCGTGCTCGCCGGGTGCGGGATCAGGCCGACCGAGGTGCCGACCGACTACGGCGCGGCGCCGTCCCGGGTGCCGTGCGTGCTCTCGGGCTCCGGCATCGCCTCGCGGTCGGGAAGCGGGGTGCCCGTGGAGGTGTTCATGGTCTGCGCGGCGCAGCTGGTGGCCGTCGACCGGAACCTGCAGATCCGTACGGACAAGGCGGCCGACGACCGGGTGCGCATCGCCCAGGCGCTCCTCGACGAGCTGGCGACGCCCCCCTCCGACCCCGAGAAGCAGGCGGGCTTCGCCACGGACGTGCGCGGCGCCACCACCGTCTTCGGGCCGCGCAAGGGTGACCCGGAGGACGCGCTGCGGCTCAGTACGCCCCCGGAGGGCCTGTCGTCGTTCGCGCTCGCCCAGATCGTGTGCACGCTGGCCGACAACGCGGCGTCGGACGACCGGGCGGTGGTCATGGGCGGCCCGGGAAACAGCGGGCTGCGGCGCTACGAGTGCACCACGGAGGTCCGCTCCCGGCCCGGGAGCGTGGCGCCGCCGACGGAGACCGTCGGGTAGCCGCCGTCGCGTACACGGAACCGATCCTGCCGCCTGTGACGTCTTGGGGGGCGTGCGTCAAGGCTCGGGCGGCCGTGTTGCCGCCATCCGCTTCCGCGCGGCGGGGGGATTCCTCCTCGTCGCGCACCTTCTGCTCGTCGCGTGGATCACGCTGCGTCCGCTGGACGTCCCGTGGGTGAGCGCCGCGAATCTGCGGCCGCTCGCCGGGATCAAGGCTGATCTGGCGATGGGCGGCGTCCAGGCGGCCCGCCGGATCGGCGAGAGCGTGCTGCTGCTCGCCCCGCTGGGTGTGCTGCTGCCGCTGGCCGGCGGCCGGGTGGTGGTCTCGCCATGGGGTTCCCTGGTCCGCACCGTCGCCGCCGGAGCGCTGCTCTCCCTCGGCATCGAACTGCTGCAGACCGGGGTCCCCGGTCAGGTCGTCGACATCGATTCGCTGCTTCTGAACACCCTCGGGGTGACTGTCATGCATCTCGCCGTGGTGCCCGCGGTCAGGGCCAGGATCCGTCGTGACGAGGACGGGGAGCGCCGCCCGGCCCTCCCCCGGGAGGACCTGTCTCAGGGTGTGACCCCGACGATTCCCAGGGTCGGCATCGCACCCTAGATCGATGCTTTGACCCGCTTCGTGAACGTACCGTCGAGGTATCGAGGCACACAGAGAGGCCTCGCCCCCGCGGTTCACGAAGGAGCCCGACATGACCGCCCTTGCCCGCCCCACCCACGGCCGGATGATCGGCGGAGTGTGCTCAGCCCTGGCCAAGCGCTTCGGCACCTCCGCGAGGATGATGCGCGTCATCTTCGTCGTCTCGTGTCTGCTGCCCGGCCCGCAGTTCCTTCTCTACATAGCGCTGTGGGTCCTGCTGCCCTCCGAGGACAAGGCCCGCCAGGCCTGGTGACACAGTCGGCACGTACGCCGATGGGGCGCCCCTCTGGTGAGGGGCGGCCCACACGCCGAAGAGCCGCGGGCCGGCACCCCCGCGGCCCGGCTAG
>NZ_JBHVZA010000054.1:0-28589 GCF_042880275.1 Streptomyces sp. NPDC058308 | reverse complement strand
CGGTACTGGGCGTACCGGGATGAGCCCGACAACGCGGCGAGCGTGCGTGCCAGGCGTCGCGAGGCAGACGCGAGTTTGACGACAGGGCCTAGCCCAGGATTCCCCTGTTGTACGCCGTGGCCACCGCCGCCGCACGGTCCTTGGCGCCCAACTTGCCGTAGATATGGGTGAGATGGGTCTTGACCGTGGCCTCGCTGATGAAGAGCTCCGCGGCGATGGCGCGGTTCGACGTGCCCTTGGCGACGAGCGCGAGCACCTCCCTCTCGCGGGTGCTCAGCGGTTCGTTGCCGGGGGCGCGCACGCGTGAGACGAGGCGGGAGGCGACGGCGGGCGAGAGGACCGTGCGCCCTTCGGCCGCGGCGCGCACGGCGGTGAACAGCTCGTCGCGCGGGGCGTCCTTGAGCAGGTAGCCGGTCGCGCCCGCCTCGATCGCGGGGAGCGTGTCGGAGTCCGTGTCGTACGTGGTGAGGACCAGGACGCGGGAGCGGGCGCCGCGGCGGGTGAGCTCGGTGATCGCGTCGACGCCGCTGCCGCCCGGCATGCGCAGGTCCATCAGGACCACGTCCGGGTCGAGCTCGGCGGTGCGGGCCACGGCCTCCACGCCGTTCGACGCCTCGCCGAGGACCTCGAAGCCGGGGGCCGACTGGAACATGCCGCGCAGGCCGTCGCGGACGACGGGGTGGTCGTCGACGACGAGGAGAGTGATCACTTCAGTGCTCATGGCGCACCAACGGTACGCGAGCCGACACGGCGGTGCCGCCGCCCGGCTCCGACTCCACGGTGAGCGCTCCCGCGATGCGTTCGGCCCGCGCCCGCATGCCGTCGAGGCCGAAGCCGCCGGACCCGGTGCGCTCCACCGTGGCGAGCGGGTCGAAGCCGCGGCCGTCGTCGCGGACGTCCAGGCTGACCTCGTCGCCCATGAAGGACAGGGTGACGCCGAGGCGGGTCGCTGCGGCGTGCCGGGCGGCGTTGGACAGGGCCTCCTGGACGATGCGCAGGAGGGTCGCCTCGATCTCGTCGTGGAGGTGTTCGGCGGTGCCGGTGACCGTGAAGCCGGCCCGTACGCCGGTGCGCTGCGCCCACTCGGCGACGGTCTTCTCGAGCGCCTCGGGGAGCCGGTCGTTCTCCAGGGGCGCGGGCGACAGGTTGTGTACGGAGCGGCGGGCCTCGCCCAGGCTGTGCCGGGCGAGGTCGGCGGCCCTGCCGAGGTGCTCGCGGGCCAGCTCCTCGTCGCGGGCGCCCGCAACGACCTGGAGCTGGGCGATGATCCCGGTCAGGCCCTGCGCGATGGTGTCGTGGATCTCGGCGGCGAGCCTGCGCCGCTCGTCGGCGACGCCCGCCTCCCGGGCCTGGACGAGGAGCTGGGAGTGCAGGGCGGCGTTCTCGTCGAGGGCCTGCTGGAGGGCGGTGTTGGTGCGTTCGAGCTCGGCGATGGTGGCGGCCGCGTCGAGGGCGCGCTGGTCCTCCTGCGCCGCGAGGTGGGCGAAGACGGTGAGCAGGGCGACGTTCACGGCGAGCAGCCCGCCGAAGACGCCCCAGCCCAGTCCGCCGTGCGGTGGCAGGCCGCCGGACTGGGAGCCCGCCATGATGACGGCGGTGGCGAAGAGGCCGGGTTTGACCAGGCGCGGGGGCAGCAGCCGTTCGGTGCCGAAGTAGCCGACGACGGCGTAGAACGCGAAGAACGGGTTGATCCAGGTCAGGACGAAGGCGGTGGCCCAGCGCAGGGCGTAGTAGACGGTGCCCGCGGCCGAGGGGCCCGGGCGGGTGCGGACCTGCGTGCCCCACCACAGCTGGAGCGCGACGGCGCCGCCCACCAGGGCCCCGGCCACGTACCACTCGCCGCGGTCCATGCCGACGACACCGCTGGTGGCGGCCGACATCAGGACGCCGAAGAACAGCAGGACGTAGGGCCCCCAGCGGTGGAAGGTGCCCCAGCGCTGTTCGATCATCTTCGTGGCGTCCGCCGTGCTCGTGCTCACCGGCCCAGTGTCGTCGACGGGCGGGGCCGTCCGCGTCACCGCGTCACTCCCACCGGAACCAGCGCGAGGCCCCGGCCGAAAGGACCACGGTCCACAGCGCGAGGACGCCGAGGTGCGCCAAGCCCGGCCAGTTTCCGGCGGCGGCGTCGGCGAGGGCCTGGGAGGCGGCGCCGAGCGGGGTGCCCTCCACGGCGCGGGCGAGCCCGTCCGGCATCGCCTGCACCGGCAGCCAGACGCCCGCGCTGAACATCATCGGGAAGAAGACGGCGGAGCCGATCGCGGTCGCGGCCTTGGTGGTGCGGGCGAGCGCCGAGACCAGGGCGCCCAGGGCGAGCCCGCACAGGATGGCGAGGAGCAGCGCGAGGGCGTACCCGAAGGCCTGGCGCGGCAGCGCCACGTCGAAGGCCAGCCGGCCCACGGCCAGGGAGAGCAGCGCGGAGACGAGCGCGGCCGCGCCGTGGATGCCCATCTGCGCGCCGAGCACGGCACGGGGGCGTACGGGAGTGGCGGACATGCGGCGCAGGATGCCGCGTTCGCGGTAGCCGGTGATGAGCGGCGGCATGGCCTGCAGCCCGGCCATGATCAGTGAGAGCAGCACCGTGACGGGCACGTACGCGTCGACGAGGCGGAGCCCGTCGAGCGAGTCGTCCGGATCGCGGAAGGAGGGGATGGAGCCGAGGATCACCAGGAGCAGGGTGGGGAACGCCATGATCCAGAAGAGGGCGCCCGGTTCGCGGCGGAAGAGGCGCAGCTCGGCCCGGAGGACGGCCGCGGCGGCCTTGTTGCCCGCGTTCCGGTCGGTGGTGTGCGGTGAAGCGGTGGCCGTGGTCATGCCGATGCTCCCGTCAGGTCGAGGAACGCGTCGTCCAACGTGGCGTCGACGACCCGGAGTTGGCGGGCGGTGATGTGGTGCCGGGCGAGCAGGGTGATGGCGGCGTCGACGGTCTCGTCGGTGCCGTGCAGGGTGTAGCGGCCCGCGCGGTGCTCGACGGAGGTGACCGCGGGCAGCGCCGCGAGGGCGCGCTCGTCCAGCGGCGCGGACGGCGTGAACGACATGACCGTGGAGCTCGCGGAGCGGCTGATCAGGCCCGCCGGGGTGTCGAGGGCGGCGACCCGGCCCCGGTCGATGACGGCGACGCGGTCGCAGAGGCGCTGGGCCTCCTCCATGAAGTGGGTGACGAGCAGGACCGTGACGCCGCTGTCCCGGATGTCCTCGATGAGCTCCCAGGTGTCGCGGCGGGCGCGCGGGTCCAGGCCGGTGGTCAGCTCGTCGAGGACGACGATCTTCGGGTCGCCGATCAGCGAGAGCGCGATGAACAGGCGCTGCTTCTGGCCGCCGGAGAGCTTGCCGAAGCGGCTGTCGAGCCTGTCGGTCAGGCGCAGGCGCTCGGCCAGCGGCCGCCAGTCCGCGGGGCGCGGGTAGAACGCCGCGTACAGCTCCAGGGCCTCGCGCACGGTGAGCTTGGCCTGGAGCTCGCTCTCCTGGAGCTGCGCGCCGAGGATGCGGGTGAGCCGGTCGTGGTCGGCGACCGGGTCGAGCCCCGCGACGCGGACGGTGCCGGAGTCGGGGACGCGCAGGCCCTCGACGCATTCGACGGTGGTGGTCTTGCCCGCGCCGTTGGGGCCGAGGATGCCGAAGATCTCGCCTTCGTCGACGGCGAAGGAGACGCCGTCGACGACGGCGCGGCCGCCGTAGGCCTTTTTGAGTCCGTGCACTTCGATGAGGGGCATGTGCCGAGAATCCCCGGTGGGAGGGGGTGCGTACATCGCCCATCACGCTCGAAGGGGCATCAGCCGATCGGTTGACGGCGGGGTACGACCCCCTCCCGTGCCGCTCTGCCGTGCGGAAAACTCGGTGGGCTCTGTCAGTGGCGATCCGTAGGCTCGCTCCTGATGCCATCTACACACACACCCGCCGGGAAACGGTCCACCGTACGGACGCTGCTGCGGCTCTGGCCGTACGTGCGCCCGGTCCGAACTCGACTGATCACCGCCGCGGTTGTCGCGGTCGTCGCCTCCTGCACAGGGCTCGTCTTCCCCCTCATGCTCAAGTGGATGGTGGACGGGCCCGTGGCCGACCGGGACCCGACCGGGGTGTGGCTGGGGGCGCTCCTGCTGCTTCTGCTCGGTGTGACGGAAGCGGTGCTCTTCGGGCTGCGGCGGTGGCTGATCGCCCGGCCCCTCGCGGGCGTCGAGGCGTCGATGCGGGCGGACCTCTACCGCCATCTGCAGCGGCTCCCGGTGGCCTTCCACGACAAGTGGGCATCCGGGCAGTTGCTCTCGCGCGGCACGACGGATCTGATGCTGCTGCGCATGTTCCTCGCCTTCCCGCTGACGTTCCTGCTGGTCAACGGCGCGACCATCGTGGTCGGCATGGTCATCCTGCTCGGGCAGGACTTCACGCTCGGCCTGGTGCTGCTCGCACCCGTGGCGCCGATGGTGATCGCCCTCGCGTACTACGAGGGGCGGTACACCGCCGTGGCGCGGCGCGCGCAGGACCAGGTCGGCGATCTGACGACGGTCGTCGAGGAGAGCGTGCTCGGCATCCGGATCATCAAGGGCTTCGGGCGCCACCGCAGCCAGGCGCGGGCGTTCCGCGAGCTGTCGCACACCCTGCGCGGGACCGAACTGGCCAAGGCCCGCATCCTCGCCGCGATCTACGCCGTGATCACGGCGCTGCCGGAGGCCGCGATCGGGGCCGCGCTGGTGCTCGGCACGGTGCGGGTCGCGGACGGCGACCTCTCCACGGGCACGCTGGTCGCCTTCCTGTCGACGGCGCTCGCGCTGCGCTGGCCGGTGGAGTCGATCGGTTTCCTGCTCGCGATGAGCCAGGAGTCGGCGACGGCCACGGAGCGGTACTTCGAGGTGATGGACGCGGTACCGGAGGACCCGGCACCGAAGAGCACCGAGCCCGCCGGTGGCGCCTCCCCCGCGCCGGACGCCGCCGCCGAGACCGGCGGACTCCACTTCGACGGCGTGGAGTTCAGGTACCCCGACGCCCCACCGGACTCCCCCGCCGTCCTCGCCCACATCGACCTGCACGTGCGCCACGGCGAGACCATGGCGCTCGTCGGCGCGACCGGCAGCGGCAAGACGACGCTCACCGCGCTGGTCCCGCGCCTGCACGAGGTGACCGGCGGCCGCATCACGCTGGACGGCGAGGACATCACGGCGATGGACCGCGAGCACCTGCGCGGGCTCGTCGCCGTCGCCTTCGAGGAGCCGACCCTGTTCTCCGCGACCGTGGGCGAGAACGTCCTGATGGGCGCGGAGGAGACGGCGGGCGACACCGAGCTGCGCCACGCGCTCGACGTGGCGCAGGCCGGCTTCGCGCACGCCCTGCCGCAGGGCACCGGCACCCAGGTCGGCGAGCAGGGCCTGAGCCTCTCCGGCGGCCAGCGCCAGCGCCTCGCCCTGGCCCGCGCGGTCGTCGGCCGCCCCCGCTTCCTCGTCCTCGACGACCCGCTGTCCGCCCTCGACGTCCACACGGAGGCGCTGGTGGAGGCGGCGCTGCGGCGCGTCCTCGCGGACACGACGGCGCTGATCGTCGCCCACCGTCCCTCCACGGTGCTGCTCGCCGACCGCGTCGCCCTGCTCTCCGGCGGCCGCGTCGCCGCCGTCGGCACCCACCAGCAACTGCTGCGGGACAACGCGGAGTACGCCTGGCTGATGTCGGGCGCCGGCACCGACCCCGCCCACCCGGACACCGTTCCCCCGGCCACCCACCGCCCCGCCGAGGAGGCTGCCCGATGACCTCGTCGACTTCCGTACGGGAGAAGCCCGCCGACCCCGAAGAACCGCCGGGTCCCGGCGACCCGGAGCAGCCCGAGGGATCCGGCGCACCCGGCCGCCCCACGCACCCGGCCGCGCCGGAGGACCCCTTCGACAGGGACGAGCTGCCCGCGCCGCCGGGCGCCACCCGCGCCCTGCTGCGCTCCCTGCTCTCGCCGCTGCGCGCCCGCGTCACGCTCGCCGCCGTGCTGCTGCTCGTGCAGCAGGCCGTGGTGCAGGCCGGGCCGCTGCTCGTCGCGTACGCCATCGACCGCGGCGTGCCCGCCGTCCGCGCCGACGACTACGGCCCGCTGATCGCCGTCGGCATCGGCTATCTGTGCTGCGCGGGCGCCTCGGGCGCACTGCAGTACGCGTTCATCATCGCCTCGGCGCGCGTCAACCAGGACGTCCTGCTCGACCTGCGCGGCCGCATCTTCCGGCACGCGCAGGCGCTCAGCGTCGACTTCCACGAGCGGTACACCTCGGGGCGGCTGATCTCCCGCTCCACCACCGACGTCGAGTCGCTGCGCGAACTGCTCAGCGAGGGCCTGCAGGAACTCATCACGGTCCTGCTCTCCTTCGTCTACATCTCGGCGATGCTGCTCTGGCTCGACCTGGGCCTCGGCGCGGTGGCCGTGGCGTCGTTCGTGCCGCTCTACCTCCTCGTACGCCTCTACCAGCGGCGCGCGGGCCGGATGTTCCGCGACCGCTCGACCGCGATCGCCGCCGTCATCGTGAAGTTCGCGGAGACGATGAACGGCATCCGGCCGGTGCGGGCCTTCCGCAGGGAGCGGGCCAACGACGCGGAGTTCGGCGCGCTCAACCGCAGGCACGAGCGGACCAACGGCAACGCCATGCTGGAGATGGCGCGCTATGTGGTCGGCTCCCGGCTCGTCGCCAACACCGCCGTCGCCGCCATCGTGCTGTGGGGCGCCCAGCGCGTCGCGGACGGCGGCCTCGCGCTCGGCGTGCTGGCCGCCGCCGTGCTGTACCTGCGGCGCCTGTACGACCCGATCGACCGGCTCGGCATGTTCCTCAACTCCTACCAGTCGGCGGCCGCGTCCCTGGAGAAGGTCGCGGGCCTGCTCGCGCAGACCCCGGCCGTGCCCGAGCCCGCGGCGGCCGCCGCCCGCCCGCTGCCCGCCCCGGCATCCGGCAGGCCGGGCCGCGAGGTGCGGTTCGACGGAGTGCGGTTCGCCTACCGCACCGGCGGCGAGGTGCTGCCCCGCTTCGACCTGACGCTGGCCGCCGGGCAGACCGTCGCCGTGGTCGGCTCCACCGGCGCGGGCAAGTCCACGCTGGCCAAGCTGCTCGCCCGCTTCTACGACCCGACGGAAGGCCGGGTCCTCCTGGACGGCGTCGACCTGCGCGAACTCTCGGGCGCCGAGCTGCGGCGCGGGGTCGTGATGGTGACCCAGGAGGCGTTCCTGTTCTCCGGCACCGTCGCGGAGAACATCGCGATCGGCCGGCCCGACGCCACCCGGCAGGACATCGAACGCGCCGCCGAGGCCATCGGCGCCCACGACTTCATCATGTCGCTCCCCGACGGGTACGACACCGACGTACGCAAGCGCGGTGGCCGCATCTCGGCAGGCCAGCGGCAGTTGGTGGCCTTCGCGCGCGCTCTGCTCGCCGACCCGGCGGTGCTCATCCTCGACGAGGCGACCAGCTCGCTGGACATCCCGGGCGAACGGGCCGTGCAGCGCGCCATGCACACGGTGCTGCGCGGCCGCACCGCCGTGGTCATCGCCCACCGGCTCTCCACCGTGGAGATAGCCGACCGGGTACTCGTCATGGCCGACGGCCGGGTCGTGGAGGACGGCAGCCCCGACGCACTCATCGCGGGCACCGGCGAATTCGCCGACCTGCACCGGGCGTGGCGGGACAGTGTCGTGAGCTGACGGCGCCGTCCGTCTGTCCGGCACCGCGGGCACCGAGCCCGTGACGGCGTGCGAGGAGCACCTCACGTACGCCTGGCCGATCTCCACGGTGGGCCGCACACACACGAGGGGCGTGGCGGTCGCAACGGCGGAGGGTGAACTCCGCACGGTGGGCGAGACGTTGGGGGCCGGTCCGTGCCCGCAGGCGGGAACCGGTAGCGGCACCAGGGGAGCCCAAGGGCGCCTGCGGACCCCCGGCAGCGCCCCCGACCTGGGCCGACTCGCCTACAGTGACCGCACGTCAGCGACATCCACGAACACACCGGGGGCAGGACACATGGGCGATCTGGGCAAGGACTCGGAGTCCATAGCGAAGGCCGCCCCTTTGCTGCGCAAGTCTCCGCATCACATCGCAAAGCCGCTGCAGGACTTCAAGGCCGCCTCGCACGACCTCTCGGCGCTGGGTGCGCTCGGCGCGCTGATGAGCGCGACAGACGACGTCCGGGAAGGCATGGAGGAGCTTGCGCAGGCCGCCGAGCAGCTCTCCGGGGCGTGGCGGGACGAGGCGAAGCTGATGACGGATCTCTCCGAGGCCTTCGACCTGCTGGATCTGCTGCTCGAAGCCGCCGCCCAGGGCAAGAAGGGCTGAGGCCCGCACGCGATGGTCGACCTCAACCCCCTGCACTACATCAACAAGTTCAACCACATGGCCGGCGACAACATGGCCAGCATGATGGAGTTCCTCGGGATCTCCGACCCGGCCGTGGACCCCGACGGCGTCCGGGAGATCGCCAAGAAGTGGCGCGCCCTGGCCAAGGCGGTCGACGCGTCCGCCGACGAGGCCGAGCGCGCGCTGAAGGACGTGACGTGGGAGGGCAAGGCCGCCCGGGAGTTCTTCAAGCGCGCGAAGAAGACCCGTACGCAGGCCACCAAGATGGCCGGGGCCCTGCGCGACGGGGCCGACGCCCTCGACTCCTTCGCGGACCAGGCCCACGAGCTCCTCACCGAGCTCAACGTCATCATTCTGGAGATCATCGAGGTCGAGATGGTGAGCCTGGGCCTTTCGGTGCTCACCGGGGGCGTCTCGGCGGTGGTCGGCAATCTCGCCGCGGGCGCCCGTTTCGCCAAGGCGATGGCGCTGATCGGCCGGATCGAGCACGCCGGTACCGCGATGGCCCGCACCATCCGCGCCGTGCTGGAGGTGATCCGCGGCCTGTCCCGGACGCTGAAGGCCCTGCGCGAGATCAAGTCCATCGCGAAGATGGGCAAACTGGCGGGTGACGGCGCCAAGTTCGCCGCGCTGGACGCGCTGCTGCAGGACCCGGCCACCTTCAAGGATCCCGGCAAGCTCGCCGAGACCCTGGGCCTGGGCGCCGCGTTCGGCCTCGGCCTCGGTGGTCTGGGCAAGCTGCTCGGCAAGGGCCTCGGCAAGCTCAAGCTCAACTGCTCGACCCTGGAGCGCATGCGGATGCGCCCGGGCTGGGACAAGCTCCCCGCCTCCGTCCGCAACAGCCTGAAGAAGTTCGTCCGCGACCCCGTCGACGTCGCCACGGGCGACATGGTGCTCACGCGCCGGGACGTCGAACTGCCCGGCGTGCTCCCGCTCATCCTGGAGCGCACCCACCTCTCCTCCTACCGCTGGGGCGGCTGGTACGGGCCCACCTGGGCATCCACCCTCGACCAGC
The DNA here is from genome assembly GCF_042880275.1 of Streptomyces sp. NPDC058308. Lineage (NCBI taxonomy): Bacteria > Bacillati > Actinomycetota > Actinomycetes > Kitasatosporales > Streptomycetaceae > Streptomyces > Streptomyces sp. NPDC058308. The sequence continues at coordinate 19,274 of NZ_JBHVZA010000054.1, read as the reverse complement.
GGCTCCAGATCGACGCGGACGGTGTCGTCTACGCCGCGCCGGACGGCGCCCGGCTCTGCTTCCCCCGCCCCGACCCCGACACCTGCGCCCCGGTGCGCCCCGAGGTCCCGGGCTCCCGCCTCACCCTGCGGTACGCGCCCGACTCCCCGGGCTCCCTCCAGGTCGAGGACCCCGAGACCGGTCTCACGCACGTGTTCCACAGCCCGGTGCCGACGGCCGACCTCACCGCCGCCGACCTGCCCCTCCAGTACATCCAGGACCGCAACCACAACCGCGTCACCATCGAGTACGACGAGGACCGCAGCGACCTGCCGCGCGCCGTCGTCCACTCCGGCGGCTACCGCGTCGCCCTCGACCACCACGCCACGCTCCCCCGCATCACCGGCCTTCGCGTGCTCGACCCCGCACGCCCCGAGGCGCCCGGCACCACCGTGCTGACCTTCGGCTACGACGAGGCCGGCCACCTCACCGAGGAGACTGACGCCACCGGGCACGCGCTGCGCCACACGTACGACGGCGAGGGGCGGATCACCTCGTGGACGGACCGCAACGACACCACCTACTGGTACTCCTACGACGACCGGGGCCGGGTCGAGGCCACCGGCGGCACCGATGACGCACTCGCCGCCACGCTGAGCTACGAGGACGCGACGCGCACCGCGCGGGTGACGGACTCGCTGGGGCACACGCGGGTGTACGAGCACAACGAGTCGTTGCGGCTCGTGCGGGAGACGGACCCGCTGGGCCATGTGACGGTGCGGGAGTGGAACGGGCGGCACCTGCTCACCGCGGTGACGGATCCCCTGGGGCACACCACCCGCTACACCTACGACGAGGAGGACCGCGTCACGGCCGTGCGGTTCCCGGACGGCCAGGAGGCGCGCGCGGAGTACGACGACGCGGGACTGCCGACGCTCGTCACCGAGCCGGGCGGGGCCCAGTGGCGGCACGGCTACGACGAGCGCGGCAACCGTACCCGGGTGACCGACCCCGCGGGGGCCACCACCCACTACACCCTGACCGCGGCGGGCCACCTCTCCTCCGTCACCGACGCCTTGGGCAACACCCAGCAGGTGACCACCGACGCGGCCGGTCTGCCCCTCGTCATCACCGACCCGCTCGGCGCCCGCACCCGCTACACCCGGGACGAGTTCGGCCGCCCCGTCACCCTCACCGACCCGACGGGGTCCGTGATCAGCCTCTCCTGGACGCCCGAGGGCCGGATCGGCTCCCGTACCGCCCCGGACGGTGCCCGCGAAGCATGGGAGTACGACGCCGAGGGCAACTGCGTCGCCCACACCGACGCGCTCGGCGGCGTCTCCCGGTACGAGTACGGCGCCTTCGACCTCGTCTCGGCACGCACCGACCCGAACGGCGTGCGCCACACGTTCGCGCACGACACCGAGCTGCGTCTCACCCGGGTGACCAACTCCGCGGGCCGGTCCTGGAGTTATACGTTCGACCCGGCCGGGCGCCTGGTCGGCGAGCGGGACTTCGACGGGCGGTCGCTCGCCTATGCCTATGACGCGGCGGGGCACCTCGTCGGCCGCGCCACGGCGGACGGCCGACAGATCCGCTACGAGCGCGACTGCGCGGGCCGGACGCTGCGCAAGGACGCCGACGGAGCCGTCACCGACTACGCGTACGACGCCGCGGGCCGTCTGACCGAGGCCGCCGGTCCCGACGCGGTCCTGACCCTCCGGCACGACACGGCCGGCCGCCTCCTGTCCGAATCCGTCGACGGCCGGACCCTCTCCCACACCTACGACGCGCTCGGCCGCCGGGTATCGCGCACCACGCCCTCCGGCGCGACCAGCGCGTACGCCTACGACGCCGCCGGGAACCGCACCCGGCTGACCACCGGGGGCCGCAGCCTCACCTTCGAACACGACGCGGCCGGACGGGAACTGTTCCGCCACATCGGCGACCGCCTCACCCTGAGCAGCGGCTTCGACCCCTTGGGCCGGCTGACGAGCCACGCCGTGACCGATGCCGAGGGCGCGACACTGCACCGGCGTACGTACACCTACCGCGCGGACGGCCACCTCACCGCCCTGGAGGACCAGCGGAGGGGCACGTCCCGCTTCGACGTCGACGCGGCAGGCCGGGTCACCGGAGTCCGGGCCACCGGCTGGACCGAGAGCTACACCTACGACGAGTCCGGCAACCAGACGCACGCCGCCTGGCCGGACACGCACCCCGGGCACGAGGCCACGGGCCCCCGCTCCTACACCGGCACGAGCCTCACCCGGGCGGGGCAGGTCCGCTACGCACACGATCGCGCCGGACGCGTCGTGCTCCGGCAGAAGCGCCGGCTGTCACGCAGGCCCGACACCTGGCACTACGTCTGGGACGCCGAGGACCGCCTGGTGTCCACGGTCACTCCGGACGGCACCCGGTGGCGCTACCGCTACGACCCGCTGGGCCGCCGTACCGCCAAACTGCGGCTGGCGGCCGACGGTGAAACGGTCGTCGAGCGCACCGACTTCACCTGGGACGGCAGCGTCCTGTGCGAGCAGACGACGGCCGGGGCGGACGCCCCCGACCCGGTCACCCTCACCTGGGACCACCAGGGCAACCGCCCGCTCACCCAGAGCGAGCGCATCACCGCGGCCGACGCGCCGCAGGACGAGATCGACGCGCGCTTCTTCGCCATCGTCACCGATCTCGTCGGCACTCCCACCGAACTCGTCGACGAGGCGGGGGAGACCGCCTGGTCCGGACGCGCCACCTTGTGGGGCACGACCGGATGGCGGACGGGCGGCAGCGCCTACACCCCGTTCCGCTTCCCGGGCCAGTACTTCGACCCGGAGACGGGCCTGCACTACAACGTCTTCCGGCACTACGACCCCGAGAGCGGACGCTATCTCAGCCCCGACCCGCTGGGGCTCACGCCCGCGCCCAACCCCCTCGGCTATGTGCGCAACCCCCTCACCTGGTCAGACCCGCTGGGGCTCGCACCCGAGTGCGACGTCACCGTCTACCGGAAACAGGACACCAACTTCCCCGAGACCATGCGCATGCACGTCGACGCCGACGGCAACGTCTCCCTCACCGGCAGCGGTTCTCTCTACGTCAACATGACCGGCGACATATCCCACACGCTGAAATTCAAGGGAAATCAGATCGTCGAGTTCAAGATTCCCCGCTCGGTCGCCGACGACATCGCCAAGGACTCGCTGCCGCAGAGAAAGCCGAAGGGCTGGCCGGGGAGCGACCGGGAATGGGGCCGGGCCCGGAAGGTCGTCCCCGACCGCTCGGACGGGCCGGGCCTCTACGGCATTCCCGACAATGCGGCCCTCGGCTTCGGCCGCGACTACCACAAGCTGCTCATGGACTCCATCATCCCGGGCTCCGGACGGCTAGTACAATAGCCGCGACCAGCGGAAAGGCACGCATGAACAGGTACGACCCGGAGCGGGAGACGAGCCGCACGACAGGGCGGCCGAGCGACGAACCCGCCCCTCTGCTCGCCCTGATCAAGGTGACACCCGCCCTCCCCGTGCCGGAATACGCACGGCGTCTGCGTGCCCTCGTGCGCGAAGCACTGGACATCACCAAGGACGTCGACTTCGACGACGAGAGCGCGGACGACATTTCGACGGGATCGCTCCCCGACTGGTTTCTCTCCGTCACGGACGGAAACACCGATCTCGTGGGCGACTCCCCCGAATCGACGGGGAAGCGGCATTACCTCACCACCCGGGACAGCAATGCCTGGGACGTCGGGGAATGGATTTACTGTTTCGATCCCGGCCTGCGCAAGTGGTCGTGGTGGGATGTCACCGAGGATGCGTCGGGCCACGCCTGCATCTGGGTGGACACCAAGGGGGAAGGCCACATTCCGTGCGAAGAGCTCTGGTGGGCCGCCTACGTGGCCGGCGCCCGGTCCGCGGCTGACCTGACCGTCGAGCACGCCGAGGAGTGGGCCGCGCAGGCCAGCGCCGGCGTGTGACCGCACCGGCGCCGCCGCAGGCTTCCGGCCAGGCTCCGCATAGTGAACGTCCTACACCGGCCAACGGACCAATTTCGGCCAACTCCTGACGCGCACCTGACATCAGCCGGACTCTGGTGTCACTCTTCCCCTCGACCGTCGCACGACTTTCAACAAGGCGACGGTTCCTCTTCACGCAATACCCGTTGTGCACCGCCCAGTTCTGCGTTCCGCCTTGTTCTGCCCGGTCGGCGACCCAGCCGTCCGGTAGCTCTGGCCGCGCATCCCCGCGGCCGCGCAGAAGGAGTCCGTGTTGAGAAGCACCTCCCACAGACACACCTCCCACAGCCGTTCGGTCCGCACTCGCGCGACCGCCGTCGGCGCCCTCTCCGCAGTGGCCGCACTCCTCGCCGTCGCCGTCCAGGCGGGCCCCGCCTCGGCCGACGACCCCGCGGCCAAGGCCCCCGCCCCCGCGGCCCAGAAGCTCGGGAAGGTCGACCCCGGCGCGCTCGCCGTCAAGCTCTCCCCCGCCCAGCGCGCGGAGCTCATCCGCGACGCCAACGCCACCAAGGCACAGACCGCCGACGACCTCAAGCTCGGCGCCAAGGAGAAGCTGGTCGTCCGCGACGTCACCAAGGACCGCGACGGCACCGTCCACACGCGCTACGAGCGCACCTACGACGGCCTGCCCGTCCTCGGCGGCGACTTGGTGGTCGACACCGCCAGGTCCGGCAAAACCGAGGGCGTCACCAAGGCCGCGAAGGCGCAGCTCAAGGGCGTCGACATGAGCGCCGACGTCAAGGCGTCGGCCGCCGAGAAGCAGGCGCTGGCCGCCGCGAAGGCGGCGGGCTCGAAGAAGACCGACGCGGACCGGGCGCCGCGCAAGGTCGTGTGGATGGCCGGGGGCAAGCCGGTCCTCGCGTACGAGACCGTGGTCGGCGGGCTGCAGCACGACGGCACCCCGAACGAGCTGCACGTCATCACGGACGCCGCCACCGGCAAGAAGCTCTTCCAGTGGCAGGGCATCGAGAACGGCACGGGCAACACGCAGTACAGCGGCCAGGTCACCGTGGGCAGCGTCCAGTCGGGGTCGAACTACACCCTCACCGACAGCGGGCGCGGCAACCACAAGACGTACAACCTGAACCACGGTACGTCCGGCACCGGCACGCTCTTCTCGGGCCCGGACGACATCTGGGGCAACGGCCAGGCCTCCAACGCGGAGACCGCCGGCGCCGACGCCGCCTACGGCGCCCAGCTCACCTGGGACTACTACAAGAACGTGCACGGCCGCACCGGCATCCGCGGTGACGGCGTCGGCGCGTACTCCCGGGTCCACTACGGCAACAACTACGTCAACGCGTTCTGGTCCGACGCCTGCTTCTGCATGACGTACGGCGACGGTTCGGGCAACGCCAAGCCGCTGACCTCCATCGACGTGGCGGCGCACGAGATGACGCACGGCGTCACCGCGGCGACCGGCAACATGCAGTACAGCGGCGAGTCCGGCGGCCTGAACGAGGCCACCTCCGACATTTTCGCCGCCGCGGTCGAGTTCAACGCCAACAACGCCCAGGACAAGGGCGACTACCTCGTCGGCGAGAAGATCGACATCAACGGCGACGGCAGTCCGCTGCGCTACATGGACAAGCCGAGCAAGGACGGCGCGTCCAAGGACTCCTGGTACTCCGGAGTGGGCAACGTCGACGTGCACTACTCGTCGGGTATCGCCAACCACTTCTACTACATGCTGAGCGAGGGCAGCGGCGCCAAGGTCATCAACGGCGTCTCGTACGACTCGCCCACCTCGGACGGCCTCCCGGTCACCGGCATCGGCCGGGACAAGGCGTCGCTGATCTGGTTCAAGGCGCTCACCACGAAGTTCACCACGACGACCAACTACGCGGCGGCCCGCACCGGGACGCTCGCGGCGGCCGGTGAGCTGTACGGCACCACCAGCGCCGAGTACAAGGCCGTCGCCAACGCCTGGGCGGCCGTGAACGTCGGCAGCCGCCCCGGTGGCGAGGAGCCCGGCACGTCCTTCGAGAACACCACGGACGTCGCCATTCCGGACAACGGCCCCGCGGTGACCTCGACGGTCAACGTCACCGGCCGCACCGGCAACGCGCCGAGCGCCCTGAAGGTCGGCGTCGACATCGTCCACACCTGGCGCGGTGACCTGAAGGTCGACCTGCTGGCCCCCGACGGGACGGTCTACCCGCTCAAGGCGACCAGCAGCTCGGACTCGGCGGACAACGTCAAGGAGACCTACACGGTCAACGCCTCGTCCGAGGTGGCCAACGGCGCCTGGAAGCTGCAGGTTCAGGACAAGGCCGCGCAGGACACCGGCTACATCAACAGCTGGAAGGTCACCTTCCCGTAAACCGGCCTGAAGGCGCCCGAGGGTGCCCGAAGTCCCCTTCGCAAACACACCGGAGGGACGCGCCGCCCGTGCACGACGGGCGGGGCGCCCCTCCGGCGCATCTCTGAGCACGACGAACGCCGCCGCCCCGGGTCGATCAACTCCCCGAGGCGGCGCGCTCGTTCACGCCCCTGCGCCGTTCACACCTTGTTCGCATTACGTATGTTGACCATCGCTCAACGAACTATTTCCGGCCAACATCCACCCAAGGGCTGACATGTACCTGGCTCGAATGACACTCTCCTCGCAGCACCACACGTCACACCCGCACCGCATCTTTCATGCCCGGGTAGTCCCCCATGCCGCCCGGGCCCCCCACAGAAGGAGCCTGCGTGACCCCCCACATATCCCGTAAGCGTTCGACCCTGGCCATCGCGACCGCGGTTGCCTCCGGAGCGCTGCTCGCCGCCGGACTGACCACCGGCGCCTCCGCCCAGCCGGCCGCGCCCTCCGGCGCGCCCGCCGCCCTCTCCACCTCGGCCAAGGCCGGCCTCCTGAAGGACGCCGACGCGGGCAAGGCCGCGACCGCCGAGAAGATCGGCCTGGGCGCCAAGGAGAAGCTCGTCGTCCGCGACGTGGTCAAGGACCGCGACGGCACGGTCCACACCCGCTACGAGCGCACCTACGACGGACTGCCCGTCCTCGGCGGCGACCTCGTGGTGCACACCGCCAGGAGCGGCAAGGTCAAGAGCGTCACGAAGGCCACCAAGGCGAGCGTGAAGGTCGCGTCCACCGACGCGAAGCTCGGCAAGTCCGCCGTCGCCAAGTCCGCCGAGTCGACCGCCGCGAAGGCGAAGACCGCCAAGGCCGACGCGCAGTCGCCGCGCAAGGTGATCTGGGCCGCCTCCGGCAAGCCCGTCCTCGCGTACGAGACCGTCGTCACCGGCACGCAGAAGGACGGCACGCCCAGCAGACTGCACGTCATCACGGACGCCGCGACGGGCAAGAAGCTCTTCCAGCACCAGGCCATCGAGAACGGCACCGGCAACAGCCAGTACAGCGGCAAGGTCGAGATCGGCTCGAAGAAGGGCGCCAGCGGCTTCGACCTGACCGACGACTCGCGCGGCGGCCACTCCACCTTCAACCTGGAGAACGGCCAGGGCGAGGGCAAGCTCTTCACGGACGACGACGACACGTGGGGCACCGGCAAGCCGGACGACCCGCAGACCGCCGCCGTCGACGCCGCGTACGGCGCCCAGGTCACCTGGGACTACTACAAGAACGTGCACGGCCGTGAGGGCATCAAGGGCGACGGCAAGGGCGCGACCTCCCGCGTCCACTACGGCGACTCCTACGTCAACGCCTTCTGGGACGACAGCTGCTTCTGCATGACGTACGGCGACGGCGAGGGCAACAAGAAGCCCCTCACCTCGATCGACGTCGCGGCCCACGAGATGTCGCACGGCGTCACCTCGGCCACCGGCAACATGGAGTACAGCGGCGAGTCCGGCGGCCTGAACGAGGCCACCTCCGACATCTTCGGCTCCTCCGTCGAGTTCAACGCCAAGAGCCCCGAGGACATCGGGGACTACCTCATCGGCGAAGAGATCGACATCAACGGCGACGGCTCCCCGCTGCGCTACATGGACAAGCCCTCCAAGGACGGCCAGTCCCTGGACAGCTGGAGCGCGGACGCCGGCAACGTCGACGTCCACTACTCCTCGGGCATCGCCAACCACTTCTTCTACCTGCTGTCCGAGGGCAGCGGCGCGAAGGAGATCAACGGCGTCAAGTACGACTCGCCGACCGCCGACGGCTCCAAGGTCGAGGGCATCGGACGCGACAAGGCCGAGAAGATCTGGTTCAAGGCCCTGACGACGTACTTCACGTCCACGACGGACTACAAGGCGGCCCGCGAGGGCACGTTGAGCGCCGCGAAGGATCTGTACGGTGCGGACTCCGCGGAGTACAAGGGCGTAGAGGCCGCTTGGACCGGCGTCAACGTCAAGTAACAGACAAAAGATTCGCGCAGTTCCCCGCGCCCCTGATCAGGGGCGCGGGGAACTGCGCATTCTTTTAGGCCCGCGCCAAGTCACCGCATCAACAACCCCGCCCCCTCCCCCGTCCCCTCAGAAGGCACCGCCACAAGCCCCATCTCCGCCCCGCTGGCAAGCAACCGGTGCGAAGGAAGAATCCGCACCGTGTACCCGAAGGGCCCCGCCCGGTCGAGGGCCAACGGCCCCTCGTACACCCGCCGCCCCTCCACGTCGGGCCCACCCGTGGACTTCAACGGCAGCGGATCCGCCCCGGCGATGTGGTCCTCCGGATCGACCCGCCCCGCGAGCACCTGGACCTCGACGTCGTCCGGCGTCAGCTCCCCCAGATGCACCCGCACCCGCAGGGACAGCGTGGCGCCGAGCTCGGCGGTCGCCCCGGTCGCCGACGCCTCCACGTGGTCCACGGCGACCCGTGGCCACGCGGCGCGGACCCGGGTCTTCCACGCGGCCAGCTCACCCGCCGCGGTGACGTCGAGCCTCCGGTGGGCGCGGGCGGCGGGCACGTACAGCTTCTCGACGTACTCGCGCACCATGCGGCCCGCGAGAACCTTCGGGCCCAGCCGGGTCAGGGTCCTGCGGACCATCTCGATCCAGCGGTCGGGCAGCCCGCCGGGCCCCTGTTCGTAGAAGCGCGGTGCGATCCGCCGCTCCAGGAGGTCGTAGAGCGCGGCGGCCTCCAGGTCGTCGCGGCGGTCCTCGTCGATGGCGGCGCCGTCCGCGGTCGGGATGGCCCAGCCGAAGTCGGGCTCGAACCATTCGTCCCACCAGCCGTCCAGGACGGAGAGGTTGAGGCAGCCGTTCAGGGCCGCCTTCATCCCGCTCGTCCCGCACGCCTCAAGGGGCCGCAGTGGATTGTTCAGCCACACGTCGCAGCCCGGGTAGAGCTTCTGCGCCATCGCCATGCCGTAGTCGGGCAGGAACACGATGTGCGGGCGCACCCGCGGGTCGTCGGTGAACCGGACGAGTTCCTGGATGAGCCGTTTTCCGCCGTCGTCCGCCGGGTGCGCCTTGCCCGCGACGACGATCTGCACCGGCCGCTCGGGGTGGCGAAGCAGCTCCATCAGCCGGTCGCGGTCGCGCAGCATCAGCGTGAGCCGCTTGTACGAGGGGACGCGGCGCGCGAAGCCGATGGTGAGGACGTCCGGGTCGAGCACACCGTCGATCCACCCCAACTCGGCGCTCGCCGCGCCGCGTTGCCGCCACGAGTCGTGCAGGCGCCGCCTGACCTCGTGGACCAGCTGTTCACGCAGGGTGCGGCGCAGCTCCCAGATGTCGGCGTCCTGGATGTCGGCCACCGCGTCCCACCGGTCGGAGCCGCCGACGGAGAGCGCGTCCTCGGTGCGCCGCTCGCCGATCTGGCGCGCGCCGAGCCGGAAGACCTCGGGGGCCACCCAGGTCGGGGCGTGCACGCCGTTGGTGACGGAGGCGATCGGCACCTCGTCGGCGTCGAACCCCGGCCACAGGCCCGCGAACATCTCGCGGCTGACCGCGCCGTGCAGGGTGCTCACGCCGTTGGCGCGGCTGCCGAGGCGCAGGCCCATCACCGCCATGTTGAAGAGGTTGGGCTCGCCTCCCGGGTAGGTCTCCATGCCGAGCCGCAGGACGTCGCCCGCGTCGATGCGGGGCAGTTCGGCGCCGGGGCCGAAGTGGTGGGCGACCAGTTCGCGGTCGAAGCGGTCGATGCCGGCGGGCACGGGTGTGTGGGTGGTGAAGACGGTCCCGGCGCGGACGGCTTCGAGGGCGGTGTCGAACTCGACGCCTTCCAGGGCCAGTTCGTGGATGCGTTCCAGGCCGAGGAACCCGGCGTGGCCCTCGTTCGTGTGGAAGACCTCGGGCTCGGGGTGGCCGGTCAGGCGGCAGTACGCCCGGACGGCGCGCACCCCTCCGATGCCGAGGAGCATCTCCTGCAGCAGCCGGTGCTCGCTGCCGCCGCCGTAGAGCCGGTCGGTCACGCCACGCTCGCCGGGGCCGTTCTCCTCCACGTCGGAGTCGAGCATGAGCAGCGGTACGCGCCCGACCTGCGCCTGCCAGACGTGCGCCCGCAGCGAGCGCCCGCCGGGCAGGGCGAGCGCGACGGTCGTGGGCATCCCGTCGTCCTCGCGCAGCAGGGCGAGGGGCAGCTCGTTCGGGTCGAGGACCGGATAGTGCTCCTGCTGCCAGGCGTCGTGGGACAGCGACTGGCGGAAGTAGCCGTGCCGGTAGAGCAGACCGACGCCGATGAGCGGGACGCCGAGGTCGCTGGCGGCCTTCAGGTGGTCCCCGGCGAGGATGCCGAGGCCGCCGGAGTACTGCGGCAGCGCCGCCGTGATGCCGAACTCGGGTGAGAAGTAGGCGACGGCGCGCGGGAGGTGGCCGTCGTCGCGGGCCCGCTCCTGGTACCAGCGCTCCCCGTTGACGTACTCGCGCAGGTCGTCGGACGCCTCACCCAGCCGTTGCAGGAAGTCCGCGTCGCCGGCGAGCTCGTCGAGCCGCGCGGACGGCACCTCGCCGAGGAGCCGTACGGGGTCGCAGCCGGACGCCGCCCACAGCCGGGGGTCGACGGACTCGAAGAGGTCACGGGTGCGCGGATGCCAGGACCAGCGCAGATTGCGGGCCAGCTCGGAGAGCCTGCCGAGGGGTTCGGGAAGGACGGGACGTACGGTGAAACGACGGATGGCCTTCACAGCGACTCCACCTCTACCGGGGGATGCGTTACGAATCGACCTACGCGTCGACGGTAGCGGTGACCGGCCCCCGGCAACTACGGCGCGCGGACGGGCGCAGAAGAGCGGCCCGGCCGGGCCGGACACCTCACCGCTGTCGGCGTCGGCGCCGCCGGCCGCCGGTGCGGCGGAAGGGCGCGGGTCCTTGCCGTATCCGCCGCTGCTCTCGGCGGGCCCGCTGTAATCTGCAACCTGCCCGTGCGGCACGGGACTTGACGGCGGACAACAGCGGCAACGGGGGGCGACGGCGGATGATCGGGCAGTTGCGGGAGTCGTCTCCACGGCGGGTGGGTCCGTACGAGACGCTGGCCCGGCTCGGCGCGGGCGGCATGGGCGAGGTGTTCCTGGCGGCGCCGGGTCCGCACGAGCCCCCCGGCCGCCCCTACGACCCGGACGCGCTCGTCGCCGTGAAGGCGATCCGCACGGACCTCGCGGGCGACGCGGGGTTCCGCGCCCGGTTCCGGCGCGAGATATCCGTCGCGACGTCCGTCAACAGTCCCTACGTGGCCCGCCTCGTCGCGGGCGACGCGGACGCCGGGCAGCCCTGGCTCGCCACGGAGTACGTCCCTGGGCCGAACCTCACCGACGCGGTCCGGCGGCACGGCCCCCTGCCCGTCGCCGCCGTCGCCGCGCTCGGCGCCGGGGTGGCCCGCGCGCTGGCCGCCGTGCACGCGGCGGGCGCCCTGCACCGCGACCTGAAGCCCGCGAACGTCCTGCTCGGCGCGGAGGGGCCCAAGCTCATCGACTTCGGCGTGGCACGGGCGCTCGGCGCGACCACGATGACCTCGACGGGCCTGCTCGTGGGCACGCCCGGCTTCATGTCCCCCGAGCACGTGGCGGGCGGCCGCCACGTGGTGGCCGCGTCCGACGTGTTCTGTCTGGCGTCCGTCCTCGCCTACGCGTCGTCCGGCGACGACCCGTTCGGGGACGGCCCGATGGCGGCGGTCCTGTACCGCGTGTCCCGGGCCGAGGCCCGGCTCGACGGTGTCCCCGAGGAGTTGCGCGACCTCCTCGCCGCCTGCCTGGCACGGGAGCCGGGCGAGCGGCCGGGGCCGGCGGAGGTGGCGGAGCGGCTGGGCCCGCTGCGGGACGACGACGGCGACGGTGCCCCTGACGCCGGGTGGCCCCCCACCGTCCTCGGCGACATCGCCGAAGTCCGCCGCGACACCGGCCAGTTGTGCGCCTCCGGGCGCCCCCTGCTGCCCCTGCCCCCGATGCCCGACGGCCCCGCGCACCCGGCGACCCAGACCCCTACGCGGACCCCGACGGCTCCCGGCCTGCCCGCGAACGACCTGTCGGCGCACGCCAGGTCCGCACACGACCTGCCCGCACACGACCTGTCCGCGCACGCCCTGCCCACCATGGGCTCGGCCGTCCCCGCACCGCCGCCCCGCCGGGGGCCGGGCCGTCGTGGTGCCGTCCTCGTCGTCGCCGCCGTGGCCGTGGCGGGCGCCGTCGTCGGCGGACTGCTCGCCCTGCGCGGGCCCGACTCCGGCTCCGATTCCGGCTCCGATTCCGGTTCCGACGGCGGCGGCCGGGCCTCCGGCAGCCCCGGGGGCGACCGGGGCCGGCCCGCCTCCCCCGGGGCCGCGAAGCCCTCCGTCTCCCCCGCCCGGCTGGTCGCCACCGCCGGCGTCGGCGCGTCCGGCGGCGACGACCGCAACGGCCACGTCCCGCAGTACGCGGCGCAGCGCCCCGAGGGCTGGCGGCCCTGGCGGGCCACGTTCGGCCATGCGCCGATGAGTTGCTCGGCGGACACCGAGGCCGTCGTGTGTCTGCTGACGAACGGGACGTACGAGGCGCGCGGCGCCGCCGACGGGCACCGCCTGTGGACGTCGGACGGCCGCTCGGGGCAGGACGACGGGCCGGGCGGCGAGGCGTACATCAGCCCGTCCGGGGCGTTCTTCATGCCGGGCGACGAACTGAACCCCGCGGTGCGCGGCGGCACGACCGTCATCGCGCACAAGGGCCGTGTGCAGGTCCGCGACTCCCGGAGCGGCGACGTGCGGTGGACGGCCGGCCCTCCGGCCGGCCGGAAGGTCACCTCGGCCCTGCTCACCGACGACCACCTGATCGTCTCCTCGGAAGGCAGCGGGACGGGCGCGGGCACGGACGGGCCGACGGGCGCCACGCTCCAGGCGTTCCCCCTCAAGCGCGGCGGCGATCCCGTGTGGACGTACGACCTCAGCACCGAGCCCCTGTCCATGGCCGAGCGGCGCAACTACACCGCCGTGCTCGCCCACGGCGGTCTCGTCTACGCCGACTCCCGCAAAGGTGTCGTCGCGCTCGACGAGAAGAGGGGCGACCGCGTCGGCGGCGTCTTCGACGACGGCCAGTGCCGCTCCCTCATGGCCGATACGCGCGCCCCCGCGGACCCGGGCGACGACCAGGTCCTGTGCACCCACGTGATCGGCGTCGGCGGCGACCTCGACGCCCCGACCGCCGATCCGCAGACCCGGGTGACCCGCCTGGACGCCCGCACGCTCGCCGTCGAGGGCACGTTCGGCTTCAAGGCCCCGCCGACCGGCTCCGACGGGAACCCCGGCCTGGACATCGTGGTGAGCGCGGTCGCTCCGGGCGCCGCCCTCGCGTACGACACGACGGGCGCGAAGCTGCTCGTGGCCGACCCGAAGAACGGCAGGCTCGTCCGCAAGGAGCCGCTCTCGGTGGTCGACTACGCCATCGGGCGCTCTGTCTCCTCCGGCGCGCTGGTCATCGGCGACCGCGCCCTGACCGCCGACAACTCCACGCTGCGGACGGTGCCGTTGACGGCCGCGGGCAAGGTCCGCACCGTCCGGGTCGCCGGCGCCCCCGGCAACCGCGTCGCCGAGCCGCCCGAGGACGGGGGCACGGCGGTCGCCGACCAGCCGAAGCCGCCGACGGTGCTGCCGCTCGGTGGCGTCGCGACGATCGTCTACGACCAGGGCACGGTCGTCTCGGTCGAGCTGCCCTCCTGAGAGCCTGTCTTTGAACCCGGGGCCCCGGCCCGTCCCCGATCTCCCTTACGCACAGCGCCCCTTGGAGGTTCCGTGCTCGACCCCCTGTCCGGGCCGCCGCGCCAGGTCGGCCCGTACCGGCTGCTCGCCCTGATCGGCGCGGGCGGCATGGGTGAGGTCTACCTGGCGCGCGAGCAGCCCGGCGCTCCGCTCGTCGCGGTCAAGACCGTCCGGCCCGACCTGGACATCGACCGGGAGTTCCGGATCCGGTTCCGCCGGGAGATCGCGGCGGCGCGCGCGGTCTCGGGCGCGGGCACGGCGGCCCTGCTCGACGGGGACGCGGACGCCGACGTGCCGTGGCTTGCCACCGAGTACGTCGCCGGGCCCTCGCTCGCGGACGCGGTGCGCCGCTGCGGTCCGCTGCCCGCCGACGCGGTGCGCGCGCTCGGCGCCGGGCTCGCCCGCGCCCTGGCGGCGGTGCACGCCGCCCAGGTCCTGCACCGTGACCTCAAGCCCGGCAACGTACTCCTCACCCCCGAGGGCCCCACCCTCATCGACTTCGGCATCGCGCAGGCCTTCGACGCGACGGCCCTGACGGCGGCCGGGATGGTCGTGGGCACGCCCGGTTTCATGGCGCCCGAGCACCTGGCGGGCAGCCACGCGGTGGTGCCCGCATCGGACGTCTTCACGCTGGGTGCGGTGCTCTGCTTCGCGGCGACGGGGCGCGGCCCGTTCGACGACCAGGAACTGGCCTCGGTGATCTTCCGCATCGCGCGGGGTGACGCGGATCTCTCCGCGGTCCCCGACGGTCTGCGAGAAGTCGTCGCCGACTGCCTGCGCCAGGACCCCGGCGACCGGCCTTCGGCAGCGGAGCTCGCCGCCCGTCTGACGGGCGGTGCCGGGGCCCTCGTGCCGTGGCCCGCGCCCGTGCTCAGCCTCTTCGCCGAGCACAGGGAGGCGGTGGCGCGCTGCGAACGGGCTGCGGACCGGGACTCGTTCGCGGACGCGGCGACGGTGACGGGCGCGGGTACGGGTGAGGGTGAGGGTGCGCACGCGGGTACGGGTGCGGACGCGGCCCCCGACGCCCCAGGGCCGACAGCTCCCCGGCGCCGTCGGTGGTGGTTCGCCGCCGCCGCGGCGGTGGCGGCCGCGGTGACGGTGGCGGCGGTGCTGCTGCCGGGCGACGGCGGAAGCGGCGGCAACGGCAGCGGCGGGAACGGGAACGAGGGCCGTGGACCATCCGCCTCCGGCGGGCCCGCCCGCATCGTCACGGAGTACGGAAACCCCGGCCGCTCCGGCGAGTTCGGCGCCGCGAAGTCCCCCGCGTCGGCCCGCCCCAAGGGCTGGAAACCCTGGTCGGTGGCGCGCCCCAAGGGCCTGGACGACCGGGGAAACGGCTGCGTCCTGGTCGCGGCGACGCTGGTGTGCCGGGACGGCAAGGGCGCCGCCACGGCCCTCGACGCGGCGACCGGCGGCCACCGCTGGACCTCGCGCGGCTTCCCGGTCACCGACGAGGACCTGCAGGGTGTCCAGGTGCTGGCGCCCGAGAGCGACGGCGAGCGGGTGTACGTCCCGAGCGAGCGCGGCGTGATCGCGGTGGACCTCTCCTCCGGCACCGAACGCTGGCGCGGGCCGACGGCCGCGGACACGGCGGTGACGGGCCTGACGTACGCGAACGGGGTCGTGTACACCGCCGAGTTCGGCTTCGCCGACGAGACGACGGGCCCGAGCCGCGCCGTCGTGCGCGCCCGCCGCGCGAAGGACGGCCACGAGCTGTGGGAGTCGCCCGCACTGCCCGCGAAGGTGCAGCACGCGCTCCTCGTCCGGGGCGGTCGGGTGTACGCGGCCATCGAGGGCAAGGGCGTCCTGGCCCTCTCCACCGAGGACGGCAAGGTCACCCGGCGCGCCCCCGGCCAGCCCTGCTACGGCCTCCTGGCCCACCGCGGGTCCCTCGTGTGCTGGGACCACGGCACCCCGGGCATCCGCGAACTGGACCCCACCACCCTCGCCACGCGCCGCACCCTCGCCCCCGGCCTGGAGCCCGCGCTGCCGCCGGTCGTGGGCGACGCGGACGTCCTCGTGGTGGCCACCGCGAGCCCCGATCCCGATGACCCGGTCACCCACTCCATGACGGCCTTCGACTGGCGCACCGGCAAGCGCCTGTGGCGCTACGGCGGCCCGCAGGACACCGTGTCCCTCGCCCTGGCGGGCAGCCGGGTCCTCGCCGTCGGCCTGTACGAGATGTGGGGCCGCTCCACCGAGGACGACATCGACTCCTACCGCAGGAAGGACATCCCTCTGGCGGACGGGCGGACGGAGTACGACGACCCGCCCTCGCTGGGCTTCCCGCTGTACGTGGGCGGCGCCCTGTTCACCGCCACGGACGACGGCAGGATCCTCTCCGGCTACGCCCCCTAGAAGTGCCCCTCAGGCGTACCGGTGTCCCGGCGTCCTCGTGTCCCGGTGTCCCGGTCATTCACGGCACGCCTCCGCGAGCAGCGCCGTGTCCCAGTAGAAGGGACGGACCTCGGTGATCCGTCCGGCCCGTACCGTGACCGTCTGCAGGATGGGGAAGGCGAGTTCGCGGCCCGTCGCGCGGGCGCGGGCCCGGATGTCGCTGTGGACCACCGCCGTCGGCCCGGTGGCGAGGAACTCCTGCCGCGTGATGTCGAAGGTCTCCCACGCCTCGCTCATCGCGAGGAAGAACCGCGCCATGCCGTCGTGACCGCGCCACGTCCCGCCGTACGGCAGGCCCTCCGCCTGGTGCAGGACGACCTCGGGAGAGAAGTAGGGCGCGAGCAGGCCGAAGGAGGCGCGGCCGGGGCCGCCCGCCGCCAGGTACTTCTCCTCGGCCGCGTACATGCCGGTCAGCACCCGCACCGACTCCGTCATGGTCCTGGCATCCGTCTGAGCAGTCATGTCCCCATCCGACCGCGCGGTCCCGCCCCGCACCGGCGGTTTTCGGACGTCTGCCTCGGCCGGTTCGCGTACACCTCGCGGGCTGCCCCCGATGAGGTGGCCGGTCCCGTCCTCTCGTGCGCTCATGAACGACCGAGGTGACGGAGCGGGCCCGCCCTCAGTGCACAGGCGAACAGCTCAACAGGCCATAAGGCATATGCGAATTCGCCCCGCTCTTGCCATGGATGACAAGGCCGGTCTTGCATGCGCCCTTACGCACTAGTAGTTAACAAAGCGCCGGATTGCCCACCCGAAGGGGGTGGGAAGGCTCTTTCGGTACGCACGTCGGCGCAGCGCCGGCGCGCACCACGGAACCCCTCCCCACCCACGTATCCGTGCACGCGGACAGGAGCGGTCAGACATGCCTCTTGGCTCATCCCCGCCAGGCTCACCCGCACAGCCCACCATCCCGGTCCTGGACGTCGGCCCCGCCGTCCACGGCGGGCGACAACCGGCGAAGGCGGTGCCGGGGGAAACGTTCCAGGTCACCGCCACCGTCTTTCGCGAAGGACACGACGCGGTCGCCGCCAACGTCGTGCTGCGCGACCCCGGTGGGCGGCCCGGGCCGTGGACCCCGATGCGGGAGCTCGCGCCCGGCACCGACCGGTGGGGCGCCGACGTCACGCCGGACACCGAGGGACGCTGGACCTACGCCGTGGAGGCGTGGGGCGACCCGGTCACCACCTGGCGCCACCACGCGCGGATCAAGATACCGGCGGGACTCGACACCGACCTGGTCCTGGAGGAGGGCGCCCGCCTCCACGAACGGGCCGCGGCCGGTGCCCCCGGCGCCGCCCGGACCGTGCTGCTCGACGCGGCCCGCGCGCTGCGGGACACCGGCCGCTCCCCCGCGGCCCGGCTCGCCGCCGCCCTCACCCCGGAGGTGACGGCGGCGCTCGACCGCCATCCGCTGCGTGAACTCGTCACGTCCTCGGATGAGTTGCCGCTTCTCGTGGAGCGGCGCAGAGCTCTCTACGGCTCCTGGTACGAGTTCTTCCCGCGTTCGGAGGGCGCGATCGTCCGGGAGGGGGTGGCGCCCGTCTCCGGGACGTTCCGTACCGCGGCGGCGCGGCTGCCCGCCATCGCCGCCATGGGTTTCGACGTCGTCTACCTGCCGCCGATCCACCCCATCGGCACCACCTTCCGCAAGGGCCCGGACAACTCGCTGTCCGTGGGGCCGCACGACGTCGGCGTGCCGTGGGCCATCGGCTCGCCCGAGGGCGGTCACGACGCCGTCCACCCGGACCTGGGCACCCTGGAGGACTTCGACGCCTTCGTGGGCGAGGCCGGGCGGCTGGGTCTCGAAGTGGCCCTGGACTTCGCCCTGCAGTGCTCGCCGGACCACCCCTGGGTGGAGAAGCACCCGGAGTGGTTCCGCCGCCGCGCGGACGGCTCCATCGCGTACGCGGAGAACCCGCCGAAGAAGTACCAGGACATCTACCCGCTCGCCTTCGACCAGGATCTGCCGGGGCTGATCGCGGAGACGGTGCGGCTGCTGCGGTTCTGGATGGGCCACGGGGTCCGCGTGTTCCGCGTCGACAATCCGCACACCAAGCCGGTCGTTTTCTGGGAGCAGGTGCTCGCCGACATCCGGGCCACCGACCCGGACGTCATCTTCCTCGCCGAGGCGTTCACGCGGCCCGCGATGATGCAGACCCTCGCGGCGGTCGGCTTCCAGCAGTCGTACACGTACTTCACCTGGCGCAATACGAAGGACGAACTCACCGAATACCTCACGGAGTTGTCGCGCGAGACCGCCCACTTCCTGCGGCCGAACTTCTTCGTGAACACCCCCGACATCCTGCACGCCTATCTCCAGGACGGTGGCCGTCCCGCCTTCGAGGTGCGCGCCGTGCTCGCCGCCACGCTGTCGCCCACGTGGGGCGTCTACAGCGGATTCGAGCTGTGCGAGAACAGCGCGCTCCGGCCCGGAAGCGAGGAGTATCTGCATTCGGAGAAGTACCAACTGCGGCCCCGCGACTGGGAGTCGGCGGCGCGCAGCGGCGACACGATCGCCCCGCTGATCACCGCGCTCAACGGCATCCGCCGTGCCAATCCCGCCCTGCAGCAACTGCGCCACCTGCACTTCCACCCCACCGACAAGGAGACGGTGATCGCCTACTCGAAGTCCGCCGGCACAGCGCACGACTCGAACACGGTTCTGGTGGTCGCCAACCTCGACCCTCACCACACCCAGGAGGCCACGGTCTCGTTGGACATGCCGCAACTCGGCCTCGACTGGCACGAGACCGTGCCGGTGCGCGACGAGCTCACCGGCGACACCTACCACTGGGGCAGGACCAACTATGTGCGCCTCGACCCGGG
>NZ_JBHVZA010000053.1:0-33241 GCF_042880275.1 Streptomyces sp. NPDC058308 | reverse complement strand
GTTCCCCGCGCCCCTAAAGGGGCCCGGCACGGGCCCAGCCAGGGGCGCGGGGAACTGCGCGACCAGCCACCCCCGGCCCGCAGAGGCCCCCGGTACCCGCATACGCAGACGCGTCTGCCTGCGGCGCCTTGGACGGCGAGTGCGGGATGCACCTGGGTTGCTCGCGCAGTTCCTCGCGCCCCTAAAGGGGCCCGGCACGGGCCCAGCCAGGGGCGCGGGGAACTGCGCGCCCAGCCAGCCACGGCCCGCAGAGACCCCCCGTACCCCCGGCGGCCCAGCCGTCAGCTTTTCTCGAAGCGGAAACCTACGCCCCGCACCGTCGCGATGTAACGAGGATTCGCCGCATCATCGCCCAGCTTCTTGCGCAGCCAGGAAATGTGCATGTCGAGGGTCTTGGTCGACGACCACCACGTCGTGTCCCAGACCTCCCGCATCAGCTGGTCACGCGTGACCACCCGCCCCGCGTCCCGGACCAGGACCCGGAGCAGGTCGAACTCCTTCGCGGTGAGCTGGAGCTCCTCGTCGCCCATCCAGGCCCGGTGCGACTCCACGTCGATCCGCACGCCGTGCGTGGCGGGCGCCTCCTTCGGCTCGGTGGAGCCGCGCCGGAGCAGCGCCCGCACCCGGGCGAGCAGCTCGGCGAGGCGGAAGGGTTTGGTCACGTAGTCGTCGGCGCCCGCGTCCAGACCGACGACGGTGTCCACCTCGTCGGCGCGCGCGGTCAGGATGAGGATCGGCACCGTGAGCCCGTCGGCCCGCAGTCGGCGGGCCACCTCCAGGCCGTCCATGCCGGGCAGCCCCAGATCGAGCACGACAAGATCGACACCACCCTGCAGCCCGGCGTCGAGAGCGGTCGGGCCGTCCTCACGCACTTCGACCTCGTAACCCTCCCTGCGCAGGGCGCGGGCCAGTGGCTCCGAGATGGACGCGTCGTCCTCGGCGAGCAGTACACGGGTCATGGAGTGATGGTAGTCCGCACTGGACAACGGTCGGGAGGTGATCGCACAGTGAAGAGCCGCGCCTGCGCCTGTGGGACGCGATTCTGTGAAACACCTTTGAATGTGTGCTGTTGGTTGCAGCGACACCTGTGATCCATGTCTCAAGTCCTTCCATATGCCTCCCTGCGGTGTCGTATGGTGACCCAACGCCTGATGCACTACTCAAGGACCTTTGGCCCGCTGTGCGCGCCTTAGGTCTCTTTTATGTGCGGGCCGGCTCCGGCCAGCCTTGAAAGGAATGACCTGTGGTCGGGCCCTGAGCGCGAGGATGCGCCAGGGTGTGGATCCCGGAGTCGCCGTCCCTCGCCCCCTTCTCACGGGGGCGAATCTCCCCTGGGCGTGGGGTTGGACGCCGCGACGACGGTGCCGACCGCCCCCCACCGGGCGCGCACACGCTCCTGCCAGCGCGTCCCGAACCCACGAGGATCGACCATGGCGTCCAGCCTGACGAAGGACTCCGCCAGTACCCCTGGCACCGAGAAGACCTTCTTCGGCCACCCCCGCGGACTGGCCACACTCTTCATGACCGAAATGTGGGAGCGCTACAGCTTCTACGGCATGAAGGCACTGCTCCCGCTGTACCTGATCGCCCCCGGCGGCATGAACATGAGCGCCACGACGGCGACGGCGATCTACTCCGTCTACATGTCGATGGTCTACCTGCTCGCCATGCCCGGCGGCTGGATGGCCGACCGCTTCTGGGGACCGCGCAAGACGGTCGTCATCGGCGCCTCCGTCGTCATCCTCGGCCACATCACGCTCGCGCTGCCGAGCGCGGCCTCCTTCTTCGTCGGCCTCGCGCTCGTCGCGCTCGGTTCCGGCCTGCTGAAGGCGAACATCTCCGTGATGGTCGGCCACCTCTACAAGGGTCCCGAGGACCCGCGCCGTGACGGTGGCTTCACGCTCTTCTACATCGGCATCAACCTCGGCGCCTTCCTCGCCCCGCTATCCATCGGCACGGTCGGCGAGAACGTGAACTGGCACTTCGGCTTCGCGCTCGCCGCGGTCGGCATGGCCCTGGGTCTCGCCCAGTTCATGCTCGGCTCGCGTCACCTGAGCGAGCAGAGCAGCGTGGTCTCCCAGCCCGCGACGCCCGAGCAGCGCCGCTCCGCGCTGCGCACCGGCCTGATCTGGCTGATCGTCGCCGCCGCGCTCTACACGCTGATGGGCGTCACCGGCAACTTCGCCGACTGGGCGCTGATGCCGCTGATCATCGCCGGCCTGATCATCCCGATCGTCGTCCTGGCGCGCATGAAGCGCGACAAGGACCTGTCGCAGCTCGAGCAGTCGAAGCTGTCGGGGTACATCTGGTTCTTCATCGTCGCCGCCGTCTTCTGGATGATCTACGACCAGAACGGCTCGACGCTGTCGATCTTCGGCAAGGGCTCGACGACGAACAACCTGCTCGGGTTCGACTTCCCGACGTCCTGGTACCAGTCGCTGAACCCGATCTTCATCATGGCCCTCGCCCCCGTGGTCGCCTCGGCGTGGCTGTGGCTGAACAAGCGGGGCAAGGAGCCGAGCACGGCCGTCAAGTTCGCCTCCAGCCTGACGCTGATCGGCATCTCCTTCGCCGTCTTCCTCATCCCGCTGATCGACACCGCCAACAACGGCGGCCGGGTCAGCCCGATGTGGCTGGTCGCGATCTACTTCATCCAGACCGTCGGCGAGCTCTGCCTCTCCCCGGTCGGCCTCTCGCTCACCACGAAGATGGCTCCGGAGAAGTACAGCGCCCAGATGATGGGTGTCTGGTTCCTCGCGGTCACCGCGGGCGACTCCGTGACGGGTCTGCTGACCTCGCCGCAGCTCGGCGTCGACCTGAACAATTCCGGCGCCGTCGCCGTCGAGGCGATCCTCGCGGTCATCGCGGGCTTCGGAATCTGGACGTCCCGCAAGAAGGTCAAGACGCTGATGGGCTCGGTCAACTGACCCTCCCCCTCCCAGCTCGCTGAAGGGCCGCCGCTCCTCTGGAACGGCGGCCCTTTCCGCGTCCCCGCCCGGACTCCTCGCAATACCCGTACTACTCGCACTACTCGCATCATGCGAACAGAGGAACGTTTGACCACTCGCGGCGGTGGTGCCGAGCGTTTCTGCGGATACGGGGGCGTCCGGCCGTGGAGCATCTGGCCATGCGCCGTACGTTGCTCATCCTGGCCCTCTGCGGGGCGCTGCTCTCGTCCAGTGCCGCCGCCCGGGCGGCCCCCGAGCCGCCCTCCGGGACGGTGTACCGGTACGGGGGCCACCCTCGTCAGAACATCACCGTGTACGGCGACGAGGGCCCCTCGCTGGTCATCCTGCACGGCGGCTACTGGTCGAAGGACACCGACTGGAGCCGCCGGGCCCGGTGGTTCGCGGCGCGCGGCTTCACCGTGTACGACACCGACTACCGGCTGACGTCGGACGCGGTCTGGCCCGCCCAGCGCGACGACGTCCTGGCGGCGCTCGGCTGGGTGCGACGGCGGGGCGGCTCGCTGCCGCTCGTGCTCGGGTCGTCGGCGGGCGGGCACCTGGCCCTCCAGGCGGGGGCGTACGGGGCGGGGCGGGCGCGGGTACGGGGCGTCGTCGCGCTGTCCCCCGTGGTGTCGCCGTACCGCGCCTGGAAGGCCGGCGCGAAGCGGGGTGCGTCCGCCGAGCGGCGGGAGCTGCGGCGGGCCGCCGTGCGGCTTGCGGGGTGCGTGCCGGGGCGCGCGGACCGCTCGGGGCGCGGGTGCCTGGAGCGGTGGGACGATCTGGCCGTCACGTCCCACGCCTCCGGACCGGACGACGCGCCGCTGCTGCTCATCCACTCGGCCGGGGACTTCGTGCCGCGGGCCCACTCGGTCGAGCTCGCGGGGGCGCAGCGGGGGGCGGGCCTCGCGGACGTCACGCTCCACACGGAACCTGGCTCCGCCCACGGAGGCCCCCTCCTCAAGCCTCCGGGCACGGCCCGGTCCGTCCTCCAGTGGCTACGGGACCACGGGTGACCGCGGCGGGGGCCACGGGCTGAACCCCGGCCCGTCGCCGGGTGCGGGCCGTTCTGGGCCGCTCGCGCAGTTCCCCGCGCCCCTCACGGGGCACCACGCCCGCCCCCAAGGGGCGCGAGGAACTGCGCGACCAGCCACACACACCCCGCAGAGGCCAACCGACCGAACCCCGCAGACGCGACTGCCCCGATGGCCCGTCGGCGGGTGCAGGCCGGCCTCGGTTGCCCGCGCAGTTCCCCGCGCCCCTTACGGGGGCGTTAGCGGAGGCCTCCTCTGCGCCTGGGGAGGAATGTGAATACCGCGCCCCCGAGGAGGATCACCGTGCCTGCGACCAGCCCGAGGGCCCGCAGCGCGCCGTCGTGCTCCGCGCCGGTCTCGGCGAGGCCACCGCCGGACGCGGAACCGCCCGATGTGGAGCCGCCCGCCGTGGAGCCGCCCGACCCCGAACCGCCGCCGGAACCCGACGCACCGCCGGGCTGCGCGGCCGTGTCCAGTTCGAGGGAGACGTCGCTCTTGGTGGGCGTGCACGTCGTGGTCGTGCCGAGTGCCTTGACCGTGAGGACGCCCGGCGAGAGCGTCGACCTGCCGTCGGCGCCCGGCTTGTAGGACCCGGTCAGGTCGGGGATCGTCATCGGATCACCGGACTTGATGGGCCCCTTGTTGGTCGGTCCCTCGACATGCACCGTGCCCTTGTCCGCGCCGCCCAGCTTGACCTCCATCGACGGCTTCACGGAGTCCGCGGGGATGTCGGCCGGGCTGTCCATCACGGACTTCTTGAACTGCACGGTCAGGCCGTAACTGCCGCCGTCCTTCTTGGCGTTGATCTGCACCGGCGAGGTCGCGTCCTTGTCGCCGATCGGCGTCTTGCACTTGTACGGCGTCTGGACCTCCTTGCCGGGGAAGTCGGTCTGCCCGTCGCCACCACCGGACGAGCCACCGGAGGAGCCGCTGGAGGAGCCACCGGCAGATCCACCCGTCGAGCCTCCGGAGGAGCCACCCGACGTACCCCCCGTACCGCCCGTACCGCCCGAACTGCCGCCCCCCGCCGTCACCTTGATCGTCGCGCCCGCCTTCACCTGCTCCTCGGGCTTGCACTTGGTGTCGGTCGAGATCGGCTTGCTGACGTTGATGTCGTACGCGTCCGGCGTGAGCGTCACCTCGCCGGCCGCGGTCAGTTTCAGCTTGCCCTTCATGTCGGACAGGATCATGGGGCTGTTCTTCTTGATGGGCGGATTCTTGCGCTCGCCCTCCACCTTGAGGTCCCCCGTCTGGCCCCCGGCCAGCTTGACCGTGCCGGTCGGCTTCACCGTGTCCGCGTCCAGGTCGAGGACGTCGGGGTTGCTGGACGCGGCCTGCGTCGTCTTCCAGACGATGTCGACCTCGTCGCCGACCTTCGCCGTGGCCGGCGCGGTGATCTCCACCTTGGTCGTGCCGTGCACGGGCGGCAGTCCGGAGACCGACGGGGGGATGCATTCGGTCTTGTAGGCGACTTCGGCGGCCTGTGCGGGCCCTGCGGCCAGCAGGGTGCCCGCTCCGCCCAGCAGGAGCGCGACCGAGGCCGCGCCCGCTCTCCGTCGATGCGTGATCACGTGGTTCCCTTCGTCGGACTGTTGTCGGACGGTGCGGAGAGCCGGCCTGCGGGTGCGCCGGGGTCGGTGTCGGGGGTGAACCAGGGCAGCGCGGTCGTCGGCTCCCCCGCGCCGGAACCGCTCGTACCGGAGCCACCGGCGCCGGGACCGCCGCTCGCTCCGGGCCCCCCTACGGGCTTCGTACGCGTCGTCGGCGCCGCATGGGACGCGCGCGGGGCGCGCGCCCGCCGGTCCGCCTCCACCGCCCCCTGCGGGAGCCTCAACCGCGGCAGGCGCCGGGCGAGTTCGGCGAGGCGGCCGGTCCGGTGGCGTCCGGCGCGCGAGACGCGGCGCCGGTTCGGGCGGAGCCGGTCGACGATCACCATGCCGATGCGGAAGACGGCCGCGGGCACCACGACGCAGAGCAGGATCCAGAAGACCGTCACGCCCCAGGGACGGCCCACGCCCCACGGCTGTTCGGCCAGGACCTTCCCGCCGAACCTCAGCGAGACCAGGTAGTCGCCGTGCGCGCCCGCCGGGAGCTCCACCGGCAGTCTGATCTGCGCCTTCTTGCCGGGCGCGATCGTGCCGCGCCACTGCTGCTCCTCCCACTGCGGGGCGAACACGCCGTGCGAGGTGCCGAGTTGGAAAACCGGGTCCTTGACCGGCGCGGAGCCGACGTTGCCGACGGTGAATTCCAGCTTGCGCTGCGGCGGCGCGCCGAACCAGGTCAGAACCCCGCTGGAGCCTTCGAGGCCGGTGTCCGTGAGGACGGTGAGCCGACCGCCGCCGGCCTGCTCGGGCAGCGCCTTCACGGGGTGGCCCGCGACCTTCAGTACCGCGTCGACCTGCTGTTTCTCGCCGGTCACCGTGGCGACGTGGACGACGCAGGGGCAGGGCTCGGGCGGCTCGGCCACGGGGAGCTTCCTGCTGAAGGCGCCGTCCTTGCCGGTGGTGACGGCCCGGCCGTCGGAGTTGGCGCAGGAGTTGGTGCCGCCGACGACGCCCTTGCCCGGCTCCGACTGGCCGCAGACGAGCAACATCAGGAGGGCCTCGGGCCGCCACCCCGCACCCTTGACGGTGACGGAACCGCCCTTGCCCGCCTGGGACGCCGAGAGCTTGACGGTGGGCTTGCCGTCGGCGGCATCGGCAGCGGCGGAGGCGGAGGCGGAGGCGTTCGGCAGGAGCGCGAACCCGAGCACGGACAGCGTGGCCACGACAGCCAGCAGGGGCAGGGCCCGTAGGGGCAGGGCATCCCGCACCCGAACGGGCCCCGCACCCCGCCCCGGGAGCCCCGCGCGCCCCACACCGGCCGTCGTCGCCGGGCCGGACCTGTTCTTCCCGTTCACCGTTCCTCCCCCGTCCCCGCTCGGGCCAACTCCCTTGCGCCGTACGCGCCCTGCTCCTGTTCACCCGCCGGTTCGGACTCCTCCGAACGCCGTCTCCGTCTGCGTGCGCGCAGGAGAGCGACCGCCCCGCCCACCACGGCGAGCAGCAGCGCGCCCCCGCCCGCCACCGCGCCCCACGGCACAAGGCGGGCCGAGGCCGTGGCGCTGTCACGGGCGTCCCCCGCCGCCGTGGCGGTGAGCTCGACGTCGACCGCGTCGAGCGCGGGTGCGTCCCGCCACGGTTCGGTCAGGGAGACCCGGCGGCCGGGCAGCAGCTCGACCGGCAGCGGGCGTGCGGGGCGGTCGAGGAGGGTCCCGAAGACACCCTTCGCGTGCACCGCGAGCTTCGGCGTCAGCACGGTGTTGCCGCGGTTGACCAGGTCGTACGTGATGCGTCCCGCACCGGCGTCGACCTTGACGCGCTCGACGGTGAGCGCCGAGAGCGTCGGCCCGCCGACCCGCAGCTGCACGCGCACGCCCACCGTGCGGCCGCCGCTGCTCGCGACGATCGCGCCCGGGTGGTCGCCGGGCAGCGCGCCGGTGGGCACGGACACGGTGAACGGCACCTCGGCGCGGGTCCGCGGCGGGACCTTCACCTGCCGTTTCGCGAAGGTGATCCACGCCCCGGTCCCCTTCGGCCTGCCCTTGGCCGGAGTGACGGAGACCGCGCCGGAGCCGGTGTTCTCCGCGTCCGCGCCCCGCAGGGAGACCGTGCGGGGCTTCGGGCCGGGGTTGGTGACGGCCAGGGTGTCCTGGAGCACCGCGCCGGGGGCGCCCTCCGCGTAGAAGGCGGGCCGCCCGTCCTTCGCGGGCCGCGCGCCGCCACCCGCGGAGGGCGCGACGGACCACCGCGCGGAGCCGCCGCCGTCCGCGTGCGCGGGGGCCGCGGCCGCCACCACGAGGGCGGCGGTGCACAGCACGCCCCGGGCTACGGCCCGTGCTACGGCCCCTACTGAGGCCCGTGTTGAAGCCCGTGCTGAGGACGGCATGGGCTGCTTGGGCGTCGGCGGCTCCAGCGGCATCGGCGGCATCGGCGGCATCGGCGGCTCCTGAATCTCCTCGCGTGACCGCGGGATCGCGGGATCGCGGGCGGCGGGTGCTGCCTGGCCTACCGCGAGCGCGCCGCCTGGTTCCTGCGGGTCAGCCAGAGCGTGCCCGCCGCACCGGCGAGCAGCACGGTGCCGCCGAGGGTGCCGAGCGCGACGGCGGAGTCGGCGGGCCCGGTCTGCGGGAGTTCCCCGCCGGAGGGGGCGCTGTCCGAGCCGCCCGACGTACCGCCGGAGCCGCCCGTCGCGTCCGAGCCGCCCGACGTACCGCCGGACCCCGCGTCGGATCCGCCGCCGGAGCCCTTGACGTCCAGTTCGAGGGACGGCTTGGGGTTGTTGGACGGCGTGCACGTGGTGGTCGTACCGAGCGCCTTGATCGTGAGCACGCCCGCGGTGAAGGTCGCCTTGCCGGTCTTCTTGGGCGTGTACGTCCCCGACAGGTCACTGATCTTGATGGGGGTGTTGGCGGGGATCGCCTCGGAGTTCGGTGCGCCGGAGACCGGCACGGTGCCGCTGTCGGCCCCGCCCACCTTGATCACCGCACTTGGCTTCATCGCGCCCTTGCCGAGCTCCACGGGGCTGGAGGACACACCCTTCTGGAACGACATGGTGAGCTTGTACGCGCTGCCGCTCTTGACGCTCTTGATGTCGATCGGCGAGACGGCGCTCTTGTTCCCGATGGGCGTCTTGCACTGGTAGTTGACGTCCTGGACGGTGGCCTGCGCGGCGGGGGCGGCCATCAGCACCGCTGAGCCGCCGGCCAGGGCGGCGGCAAGCGCGAGCGCGGCCGACTTCTTCGTGTGCGACACCTCGTTGTCCCCTCATGCCGGTCTTGGCGTGCCGCGGTGCGGAGTTACCTGTGTTACTGACGGCACATCAGATTGGGCGCTCAAGGTACGCCCGGGGCCTTGTCGAGGGAAGACAAAAGACGCGCCGGATCCGTAGTGATCCGGCGCGTGTGCGAACCGCGGGTAGGCGTGCGCGAACCGCGGGTAACAGCGGCATGGCGCTATGGAGCGAGGGACGGGGGACGGGGGGGCAACGGGGCCTAGGCCGGAGCGCCCAGCTCCGCCCACACCGTCTTGCCCGCGGCCCCGGGCGTCCGTACGACACCCCAGTCCAGGCAGAGCCGCTGGACGATGAACATTCCGTGCCCGCCGGGCCGCCCCGCGCGGTGCGGCGTGCGCGGCGCGGGCTGGCCCGTGCCGCGGTCGGTGACCTCGATGCGCAGGACCTTGCCGTCGCAGGAGAGCCAGAGCTCGTCGGGGCCCTCGGCGTGCAGGCAGGCGTTGGTGACGAGCTCGGAGACGACAAGGAGGACGTCCTCGGCGGCGGCACGCCCTTCGGCGCTCTCCGCGGGCAGCCAGCCCCAGGCGTGGAGCGCCTCGCGGGTGTAGTCCCGGGCGAGCGGGACGATGCCGCTCGCGCCGTCCAGGCTCAGCCTGCGGACCTGCCGGCCCGCAGGCGTTCCGGAGACCCGGTCCGCAGGAGCGTCAGCGACTGCGGCCTCGGACTCCGGGCCGTGGTCGCCCGGCGAGTAAGGCCGGGTGGTGCTCATCAGCGCTTCACCTCACCGACAGGAGGACTGAGGACTCTGGACACGTAGAGAACTCTGGGCGAGTAGGGGACATCGGCTGCTTGCCGTTCTGACTGTTGACTTGAGGTCCGTTGTCGACGGATCCAGGTCTCTCCTGCCCGGACGAACCGTGAGAACACCCACTTGTTCGCCCCGGTCCCTGTGACGCCGGTAACGCCTTGATCACACAGAGACAACTGACGCGTAACTTTCGCGTGCGACCTTCACGGGCTCATTCACCGAGGGCCTCCGCGAGCGTTCCGTGGACCGTGAAGACGGCCTCCGCGCCGGTGATCTCGAAGACCCGGGCCACCACCGGAAGCATCCCGGCCAGGTGCACACCGCCCCCTGCGGCCTCGGCCTTGAGCCGGGCCCCGAGGAGTACGTTGAGCCCCGTGGAGTCACAGAACTCCAGGCGCGAGCAGTCGACGACCAGTCGTGCGTAGCCCTCTTCCAGGCACTTTTCGAGCGGGTCGCGCAACACATCGGCGGTGTGGTGATCCAACTCACCCGCCGGGGTGACCACGGCACTCGTACCCATCTTTCGCACTTCGACCAGAAGCCGGCCCCTGTGCGCGCTGCCGACCGTCCCGCGGTCCATCGTCACTCTCTTCCGACCGTCGTGGCTGTTGATGACGCCCCTGAACATTACGCCCTCCCTGCGCTCCGGGGTACCCGAACATCCCCCCGAATTCGGACATTTCGCCGCAGAACGCACTTGCGACTGACGCGCGGAAGCGGGTAGGGGTAGTAGAGACAGCAATCGACACGGACGGCTTTGGAGGCGCCGCACACCGCAGTGCACGTATTGGCATCGGCAGCCATATGCCGAGAACGATGGAGGACACCATGTCACCCCGGCTCGACGAATCGCATACTGACCAGGCGTCGTCGACACTCCCGCCGCACCACTCCGCAACCGCGATTCCGGGTCCTGCCCACGAGCCCCTGCCGGCTTCAGACCCCGTGGACGAGCTCACCGCCCTTCCCGAGCTCCCGGAGATCCCGCCGTACGACGAGGTGGGGCCGCTCGACGCGCGGGCCCTGTCCAAGACCCTCTTCGAGCGCTTCGAGTCGCTTGAGGAAGGCACCCACGAATACGCGTATGTCCGCAACACCCTGGTCGAACTCAACCTCGCCCTGGTGAAGTTCGCGGCCTCCCGGTTCCGCTCCCGCAGCGAGCCGATGGAGGACATCATCCAGGTCGGCACGATCGGCCTCATCAAGGCGATCGACCGGTTCGAGCTCAGCCGCGGCGTGGAATTCCCCACCTTCGCGATGCCGACGATCGTCGGCGAGATCAAGCGCTTCTTCCGTGACACGAGTTGGTCGGTACGCGTACCGCGCCGCCTCCAGGAACTCCGACTGGACCTCGCCAAGGCGGGCGACGAACTCGCCCAGCAATTCGATCGCGCCCCCACGGTGGGCGAGCTCGCCGAGCGCCTGGGCATCTCCAACGACGAGGTCGTCGAGGGGATGGCCGCGTCCAACGCCTACACGGCGAGCTCGCTGGACGCACAGCCCGAGGAGGACGACTCCGAAGGCGCGCTGGCGGACCGCATCGGCTACGAGGACCACGGACTCGAAGGCATCGAGTACGTCGAGTCGCTGAAGCCGCTGATCGCCGAACTCCCGCCGCGCGACCGGAAGATCCTCTCGCTGCGCTTCGTCGCCAACATGACGCAGTCGGAGATCGGCGAGGAGCTCGGCATCTCCCAGATGCACGTCTCCCGCCTGCTCTCGCGCACCCTCGTCAAGCTCCGCAAGGGACTTACGGTCGAGGAGTGAGGTGCCGCTGCGCTGCGCCTGAACGGCTCTGTGGGGCCCGCCTGTTGAACAGGCGGGCCCCACATCTTTCCCCTGCCCGGAACGGACCGCGGCACTCCTACCCCTCCCCCAGTTCGCACCAGACGGTCTTGCTGTCGGGCCCCTGCTCCACGCCCCAGCGCAGCGAGACGGCGTCGAGGAGCGCGAGGCCCCGCCCGGTCTCGTCGTCGCTCCCCGCCTTGCGCAGCAGGGGCCAGGCGCGCGGGTCGGGGTCGGTGACGGCGACGCGGATCCGCCCTCGGGCGGTGGTGAGGCGGACCGTGACGGGCGTGCCCTCACCGAGGTGCCGGATCACGTTGCTGAGCAGCTCACTGACGCAGAGCTGTACGTCGGGGTGCGGGCCGTAGGGGGGCCCGCTCAGGGTGTGGCGAAGCTCGGGGACCGCCTTGGGGACGGCGAGGAGTGCGAGTTCGAAGTCGGGGGCGGGATCTCTCATCGCGGGGTACGCCTTTCCGTGCTCTCTGTGACCGTTCAGTCACACAGTGGCGTGGGGTGGCGTAGCGTGACAGGGGTTTGAGCTCCACTGCGCGAAGTATGGAAGGCGGTCAACTGTGGCGGCACGCAAGGACATCGACGGCTCGGCGAGTGTCCCCGCCTTCTACGGCAAGGAGCTGCGCTGGAAACGCGAGGCGGCGGGCCGCACGCTCCAGGAGACCGTGGAGGGCAGCTACTTCGGGGCGTCTTACCTGAGCGAGATCGAGCGGGGTGAGCGGCGGATGCCGGTGGAACTGGCTCGGCATGTGGATCAGCTGCTGGGGACGGACGGCTTCTTCGAGCGACGGTCCGGGGACGTACGGAAGGCACGGCAGGGCGCGCATGCGGACTACTTCTTGCAGGTCTTGGAGGCGGAGCCCCGGGCACGGATGATCGAGGAGTGGAACGCCACCCTCTTCCCGGGGCTGTTGCAGACCTCGACGTACGCGCAAGCGGTAATCCACTCCACGTATCCGCTGGACCTTCCGGAGGAGGTCGATGCGAAGATCAACGCCCGCCTACAACGGGCCAAGCTTTTCGACAACCCCAAGAAGCCGGAGTACTGGACGATCCTGCACGAGTCCCTGCTCCGGGAGCCGATCGTCTCGCCGGAGGCGATGGCTGAACAGCTGAACCACATCGCTGCGTTGGCGAAGCGTCGCCGGATCGTTCCACAGCTCCTCCTGTGGAACGCTCCAACCCGTCCCTTCATGGATTTGCCGCTCCTGTTCATGGAGTTCGACGACGCCCCGCCGCTCATGTACACGGAAGGCGCGTACCACGGCCAGTGCATCGACGATCCCACCCTCGTGCAGCCGTACCGGAAGGCTTACGATCGGCTCAGGGCCGCCGCACTGCCGCCGGAGGCGTCCCTCGCCATGATCGAGGATGCGGCTGAGGATTTCCGAAATGGCAAGCCACGACTATGACTTGAGTACAGCAACCTGGCGCAAAAGCAGCTACAGCAACGGCGGTGGCGGCAACTGCGTCGAGGTAGCCAACGGCCTCCCCGGCATCGTCCCCGTACGGGACTCCAAGGTCACGGACGGCCCCGTCCTCGTCGTCCCGGCGACCGCGTGGGCCCCCTTCGTCTCCGCCGTCAGCCGCGGCGAGCTGCCCGCCTGACGGAGGGGAGGGGGGAGGGGCCACCCGCGAAGGTGGCCCCCAGCAGGGTGGTCAGCCGACCGGCGGCTTGACCCAGCCCTTGCGGACCAGCTGGTCACAGTGCCACTTGCCCTGCGCCGGGCTCTCACCCTTGTCCGCGGTCGCCTTGAGGCAGGACGCGTAGGAGAACGGAGGGCCGTCCTGGAGGGTGGAGGCGGGGGCGGCCTGGGCGGTCGCCGCCGACAGGCCGAGCCCTCCGGCGGCCACCGCCAGGGCCAGGACCGTACTCATTCGACGCACAATATTCTCCTCTTCTCGCGTCTCGTCGTGCCGAAGCGGAACGCTCCTGCGATCGCTCAACGAGAGAGGCCGTCAGCGGGAAATCACCCATCCGCTTTAACTCGCGTACCTCCACGCCACACCTCGCCGACCAGCGGCACCCCCGGCCGGTACGCCAGGTGGACGTGGCTCGGGGCGTCGAGGAGGGCGAGGTCGGCGCGCGCGCCCTCGCGGAGCACGCCGATGTCGTCGCGGCGCAGGGCCGCCGCGCCGCCCGCCGTCGCGGACCAGATCGCCTCGTCGGGGGTCATGCCCATGTCCCGTACCGCCAGGGCGATGCAGAAGGGGACCGAGGAGGTGAAGGACGAGCCGGGGTTGCAGTCCGTGGAGAGGGCCACCGTCGCGCCCGCGTCCAGGAGGCGGCGGGCGTCCGGCCACTCGGCGCGGGTGGAGAACTCCGCGCCGGGGAGGAGCGTCGCCACCGTGTTGCCCTGCGCCAGGGCGTCCACGTCGGCGTCGGTGAGGTGCGTGCAGTGGTCGGCGCTCGCCGCGTCCAGTTCGACGGCCAGTTGGACGCCGGGGCCGTACGAGAGCTGGTTGGCGTGGATGCGGGGGTGCAGGCCCTTCGCCTTGCCCGCCGTCAGGATCGCGCGGGCCTGGTCGCCGTCGAACGCGCCCTTCTCGCAGAACACGTCGATCCAGCGGGCGTGGGGCGCACAGGCGTCCAGCATCTCGCCGGTGACCAGGTCGACGTAGGCCGCCGGGTCCTCCGCGTAGTCCGGGGAGACGATGTGGGCGCCGAGGAACGTGACCTCCTCGGTGTGGCGGGCCGCGATGCGCAGGGCGCGGGACTCGTCCTCCGTGTTCAGGCCGTAGCCCGACTTCGTCTCGAAGGTGGTCGTGCCCTGGCGGAGCGCTTCGCGGAGGTAGTGCGTGACGTTCGCCTCCAGCTCCGCGTCGGTCGCGGCGCGGGTCGCCGCCACCGTCGTACGGATGCCGCCCGCCGAGTACGCGCGGCCCGACATGCGGGCGTTGAACTCCTGGGTGCGGTCGCCCGCGAAGACGAGGTGGCTGTGGGAGTCCACGAAGCCGGGGATCGCGGCGCGGCCGTTCGCGTCGTGGGTCTTGTCCGCGGCGGGGGCCTTGGCTGCCGGGCCCACCCAGGCGATCCTCTCGTCGTCCAGGACGACGGCCGCGTCCGTGAGGAGGCCGATGGGGGTGCCGTCACCCTGCGCGGGGTCGTTGGTGACGAGGCTGGCGATGTTGGTGATGAGGGTGGTGGTCATGGGGTCCTCTGCGGGTTGGTGGGGGCGGGCGTCGTGCCTCCGGCGGTTCTTTCCCCGATCCCGCCCCTTCCCGAGAATTCCGGCTCCGCCGGCCGGGGTGGCCGTCGATCACCGGCTTCGCCGAGTTCGTCCTCAATCGCCGGACGGGCTGAAGATTCCGCCCCAGCGGCAAGGGAGAGCGGGGTCAGGGGCGGGACCCCAGCCCGTCCTCAATCGCCGGACGGGCTGAAGATTCAGCCCCAGCGGGGTCGGGGGACACGTCAGTCTCTGAGTGCCGCGATCGCCTCCGTCAGCGCCGACGGGACGTCGGGGACCAGCTCGTGCGCCCCGTCCCGTACGACATGGCGGCCGCCCACCACCGTGTGCCGGACATCCGCCGCCGTCGCCGCGAACACCGCCGTCTCAGCGGCGAGGCGCGGCACGGGGCCCGCCGTGCGGACCGAGTCGAGGGCGATCGTGGTGAGGTCGGCGAGTGCGCCCGGCTCGATGACGCCCGCGTCCGGCCAGCCCAGCGCCGCGTGACCGTCGGCCGTTGCCGCGCGCAGCAGCGCCGCCGCCGTCCAGTGGCCACGCGTGTGCGAGCGGAGGCGTTCGTTCAGCTCCATCGCGCGCGCCTCCTCCAGGATGTCGATCACCGCGTGGCTGTCGCTGCCCAGGGAGAGCGGGCTGCCCGCGCGCTGGAGGGCGACTGCGGGGCCGATGCCGTCCGCCAGGTCGCGTTCCGTCGTGGGGCACATGCACGTGCCGGAGGAGGAGCCGCCGAGCAGGGCGATGTCCTCGTCCGTGAGGTGCGTGTTGTGGACGCCGGTCGTGCGCGCGCCCAGCACACCGTGGTCGGCGAGCAGGCGCGTCGGCGTGCGGCCGTGCACCGCGCGGCACGCGTCGTTCTCCGCCGTCTGCTCGGAGAGGTGGACGTGGAGGGGGGCCCGGCGATCCGCCGCCCACTCCACCACCGTGCCCAACTGCCGTGCCGGGACCGCCCGTACGGAGTGGATCGCCGCGCCGATCCGGGCGTGCGGGCGCTCCTTGAGGGCCGAGGCCCGCTCCGCCCACGCCTGCGTCGTGCCGTCGGAGAAGCGCAGCTGGTGGCGGTCGGGCTCCTTGCCGCGCTCCTCGCTCAGCAGCCCCGAGGCCACGTACGCCGTGTCGAGGAGGGTGATGCGGACGCCCGCGTCCGAGGCGGCCTGGATCAGCGCCTCGCCCATCGCGTTGGGGTCCGCGTACGGGGTGCCGCCCGGCCCGTGGTGGAGGTAGTGGAACTCCCCCACCGTCGTGATGCCGGCCAGCGCCATCTCCGCGTACACCGCGCGGGCCAGCGCGTGGTACGACTCCGGCGTCAGGCGGTCCGCCACCGAGTACATGACCTCGCGCCACGTCCAGAACGTGCCGGAGCCGACCTGGACGGTGCCGCGCAGGGCGCGGTGGAAGGCGTGGCTATGGGCGTTGGCGAGGCCGGGGAGCGTCAGGCCGCGCAGCACCCGCGCGCCGGGCGGCGGGGCCTCGACGCCCTCGCGGACCGCCGTGATCCGGTCGCCGGTGACCTCCACCGCCACGCCCGGCTCGACATGCGTGCCGAGCCAGGCGTGCTCCAGCCAGTACGTGTCCGTCCGCTCCGTCGTCACCTGCACGCCAGCCCTTCCAGTACGTCGGCCAGTGCGGTCACCCCGGCCAGGCAGTCGTCCTCGGCGGCGTATTCGGCCGGGGAGTGCGAGACGCCCGTGGGGTTCCGTACGAACAGCATGGCGGTGGGGATCGACCCGGACAAAATACCCGCGTCGTGCCCGGCGCCCGTGCCGAGTACGGGGAGCGGCCGGTCCGTGCCCGCGCCCAGGATCGCGCCCAGCTCGTCGCGCAGCGCATGCTCGAACTCGACGACCGGCGTGAAGGACTCCCGTACGACGTCGAGGTCGATGCCGTGCCGGTCCGCGTACTCGCGGGCCGCCTTCTCGATGCCCGTGACGACCGTGTCGAGGGTGGCCTGGTCGGCCGCCCGCGAGTCCAGCCAGCCGCGTACGAGGGACGGGATCGCGTTGACGCCGTTCGGCTCGACGGAGATCTTGCCGAACGTGGCGACGGCGCCCGCGAGTTCGGCCTCGCGGCGGGCGGCGAGGGCCGTCTCCGCGTACGACAGCATCGGGTCGCGGCGGTCGACGAGCCGGGTCGTGCCCGCGTGGTTGGCCTCGCCCCGGAAGTCGAAGCGCCAGCGGCCGTGCGGCCAGATGGCGGACGCGATGCCCACGGCGTCGCCGGTCAGGTCCAGGGCCCGGCCCTGCTCGACGTGCAGCTCCACGAACGCGCCGATGCGGGCGAGGCGCTCGGGGTCGGGGCCTATCCCGTACGGGTCGTAGCCCGCCGCTTCCATGGCCTGCGGCAGCGATACGCCGTCGCCGTCCCGGAGCTTGTGCGCCGCCTCGACGGTGAGCTGACCCGCGGTGAGCCTCGACCCCACGCAGGCCAGGCCGAAGCGGGCGCCCTCCTCGTCGCCGAAGTTGACGATGGCGAGCGGCCTGGTGAGCTCGGCGCCGCGGGCGCGGAGTTCGTCGAGCGCGGCGAAGGAGGAGACGACGCCGAGGGGGCCGTCGAAGGCGCCGCCGTCGGGCACGGAGTCGAGGTGGGAGCCGGTGACGACGGCGTCCCCCGCGGCGGGGTCGCCGAGCCACGCCCACTGGTTGCCGTTGCGGTCCAGTTCGTAGGTCAGGCCTCGCGACTGCGCCTGCTGGACGAACCAGGCCCGGCAGTCGGCGTCGGCCGGCGTCCACGCGTGGCGGCGGTAGCCGCGGGTGGCGGGGTCCTGTCCGATGGGCTTCAGGTCTCGCCACATCTCCTGGAAGGAGGGGGCGGAGGACGCGGGGCTCCGCCCCGGACCCCGCTCCTCAATCGCCGGAGGGGCTGAATCCCCGGCATCCCCGGGATCCCCGGTGCGCGTCACGCGTCGCCCTCCCGCATCGGAATCCGTACGCCCTTCTCGTCCGCCACGGACTCCGCGATGTCGTACCCCGCGTCCACGTGCCGGATGACGCCCATCCCGGGGTCGTTGGTGAGGACGCGGCGGATCTTCTCGCCCGCGAGCTTCGTGCCGTCGGCGACCGAGACCTGGCCCGCGTGAATGGAGCGGCCCATGCCGACGCCGCCGCCGTGGTGGATGGAGACCCAGGAGGCGCCGGAGGCGACGTTCACCATGGCGTTCAGGAGCGGCCAGTCGGCGATCGCGTCGGAGCCGTCGAGCATGGCCTCCGTCTCGCGGTACGGGGAGGCCACCGAGCCGCAGTCGAGGTGGTCGCGGCCGATCGCGAGGGGGGCGGCGAGGGTGCCGTTGCCGACCATGTCGTTGAACATGTCGCCCGCCTTGTCGCGCTCGCCCTGGCCGAGCCAGCAGATGCGCGCGGGCAGGCCCTGGAAGTGGACGCGCTCGCCCGCCATCCTGATCCAGCGGTGCAGCGACTCGTTCTCCGGGAAGAGGTCGAGGAGCGCCTTGTCCGTCTTGTGGATGTCGGAGGCCTCGCCGGAGAGCGCCGCCCAGCGGAACGGGCCCTTGCCCTCGCAGAAGAGCGGGCGGATGTAGGCGGGGACGAAGCCCGGGAACGCGAACGCGCGCTCGTAGCCCGCGAGTTGGGCCTCGCCGCGGATCGAGTTGCCGTAGTCGAAGACCTCGGCCCCGGCGTCCATGAAGCCGACCATGGCCTCGACGTGCCTGGCCATGGACTCACGGGCGCGGGTCGTGAAGCCCGCCGGGTCCTTCGCCGCGTACGACGCCATGTCGTCGAAGTCGACGCCGGTGGGGAGGTAGGCGAGCGGGTCGTGCGCCGACGTCTGGTCGGTGACGATGTCGATCGGGGCGCCCTCGGCGAGCATCCGGGGCAGCAGGTCCGCCGCGTTGCCGAGCAGGCCGATGGAGAGGGGCTTCCTCGCATCCCGGGCTTCCACCGCCAGCTGGAGCGCGTGCTCCAGGGAGTCGGCCTTCACATCCAGGTACTTGTGCTCGATGCGGCGCTCGATGGCGCGCGGGTCGACGTCGATACAGATCGCGACGCCGTCGTTCATGGTGACGGCGAGCGGCTGGGCGCCGCCCATGCCGCCGAGGCCTGCGGTGAGGGTGATCGTCCCGGCGAGCGTGCCGTTGACCCCCTTACCAATTGAATGCAGCTTCGCGGCGACGGCGGCGAACGTCTCGTACGTGCCCTGGAGGATGCCCTGCGTGCCGATGTAGATCCACGAACCGGCCGTCATCTGGCCGTACATGGTGAGGCCGAGCTGCTCCAGGCGGCGGAACTCCTCCCAGTTCGCCCAGTCGCCCACCAGGTTGGAGTTGGCGATCAGGACGCGCGGGGCCCACTCGTGCGTCTGCATCACGCCGACGGGGCGGCCGGACTGGACGAGCATCGTCTCGTCCTGCTTGAGGGTCTTCAGGGTGCGCACCATCGCGTCGAAGGAGCGCCAGTCGCGGGCCGCCTTGCCGGTGCCGCCGTAGACGACGAGCTTGTCGGGGTGCTCGGCGACCTCGGGGTCGAGGTTGTTCTGCAGCATGCGCAGGGCGGCTTCCTGCTGCCATCCCAGGGCACTCAGTTCCGTACCGCGCGGGGCCCGTACGGGGCGGGGTCCTGACATGGCGATGCCTCCTCGCGTGAAGCTGCTGTCGAAGCCGGTGCGAGCGGGCTCGGCGAACCGGCTCGATGTGACCTTGTTATTCACATCCTGAGGTCCTGAATAGGGCTAGTCAATAGCGAACGAATGCACGAGTACGCCAGCGATGGCCCGCCACGGATGATTGGCTGGATCAATGGGCCACGACGACCGGACACAGCACCTCCACGCGGGCACCGCCCCCGCCACCGCGGGCGCCGAGGCGGCCGCCCGCCGCGACCGGGCCGTCCGCGCCGCCGTCGAGCAGGGCGTCGTCGGCCCCGCCGCCCCCGTCGCGGGCCTGCTCGACGTCGCCGGAATCCGCGCGAGTGCCGCAGCCCTGCACGCCGCCTTCGACGCCGTCACCCCGCCGGGCACCCCCGTCCTGCACGCCTTCGCGGTGAAGGCGGCCCCGCTCGTCGCGGTCCTGCGGCTGCTGCGCTCGGCGGGCGTCGGCGCCGAGGTGGCGAGCCCCGGCGAGCTGGCCCTGGCCCGGGCCGGCGGGGTGCCGCCCGCCGAGACCGTCCTCGACTCGCCCGCCAAGACCCCGGCCGAACTGCGCGAGGCCCTGGCGCTCGGCATCGCCGTGAACGCGGACAACCCGCAGGAACTGGCCCGCCTCGACACGATGACCCGGTCGGCGCTGACCGGCTCCCCCATCGGCATCCGCGTGAACCCGCAGATCGGCGGCGGCGCGATCGACGCCCTGTCGACGGCGACGCCCACCGCCAAGTTCGGGGTGCCGCTGCGCGACGACGACGCCAGGGAGTGGGTGGTCAGGGCCTTCCTGGACCGGCCGTGGCTGACCCGCCTGCACGCGCACTCCGGGTCGCAGGGCATGCCCCTGGAGATGATGGTGCGGGGCGTCGCGGCGACGTACGAGCTGGCCGAGGAGATCAACGAACGCGCCGGGCGGCGCCAGGTCGACACGATCGACATCGGCGGCGGCCTGCCCGTCAACTTCGCCTCGGACGAGGAGACGCCGACCCACGCGCAGTACGCGCGCCGCCTCAAGGCCCGGGTGCCGGGACTGCTCGACGGGCGGTACGGCCTGGTCACCGAGTTCGGCCGCTCGCTGCTCGCCAAGCACGGGACGATCCTCGCCCGCGTCGAGTACGCGAAGCACGCGGGCGGCAGACCCATCGCCGTGACGCACGCGGGCGTCCAAGTGGCCACCCGTACCGTCTACATGCCCACCTCCTGGCCGCTGCGGATCCGCGCGTACGACGCCGGGGGGCAGCCCAGGAACGGGCCCGCCGTCGGGCAGGACATCGCGGGTCCGGCCTGTTTCGCGGGCGACCTGCTCGCCGAGAACCGTCCGCTGCCGCTCCTCGAACAGGGCGACTACATCGCGGCGTTGGACACCGGCGCCTACTATTTCGCGCACCACTACTCGTACAACAGCCTCGCCAGGCCCGGCATCCACGGCTTTTCCGTGGACGCCGACGCGGTGCGCTTCGCGGTGGCGCGGGAGCCGCAGACGCTCGACGAGATCGTGGCGGAGGCGGGCGGGGGCGCGGAGCGGGACGCCTTGCGGCAGCTCTGACCTCGCCGTGCGCCGACCCGCGCGAGTGCCGCCTCGGGGCCGTCGGCCGCTGCGGGTGGCCGGTGGCTGGTCGCGCAGTTCCCCGCGCCCCCTAGGGGCGCCTGCGGCCAAGGCAGGGGAACGCACTTGCTCAACTCGCGCATAGTGACGTGCGCCACGGGCAGATCCTTTCCCCAGACGTGTTCCCGGTCTCGGGGGAGGCTCAAGTGACGGCAACCGGCACACCCAGCACCGCACCGGCGCCGGAGGAGGACGGGGCCCTGCACCGCGCCATCGGGCCCAAACTGCTGATCCTCTTCGTGATCGGCGACATTCTCGGCACCGGCATCTACGCCACCACCGGCAAGGTCGCGGGCAAGGTCGGCGGCGCGCTCTGGGTGCCGTTCGCGATCGGGTTCGTCGTGGCGCTCCTGACGGCCGCCTCGTACGTCGAGCTGGTCGGCAAGTACCCGAAGGCGGCCGGCGCCGCGCTCTACACCCAGAAGGCGTTCAAGACGCCCTTCCTCACCTTCATCATCGCCTTCATGGTGATGTGCTCCGGCCTCTCGTCCGCGAGCGCGGCGGCCCGCGCCTTCAGCGGTGACTACCTGGGCGAGCTGACCGGCGACGCGCTGCCGCCGACCCTGGTCGCGATCACCTTCATCGTGCTGCTCGCGGCGCTGAACATGCGGGGCGTCTCGGAGTCGGTGAAGGCCAACGTGGTTCTCACGATCGTCGAACTGACCGGCCTCCTGATCATCCTCGCGATCGGCGCGTACGCCGTGCTGACCGGGGACGGCGAGCCCGCGCGCCTCACCGAGTTCGAGACGGGCGGCAGCGGATACGCCCTGATGACCGGGGTGCTGGGCGCGACCGCCCTCGGCTTCTTCGCCTTCGTGGGCTTCGAGGACTCGGTGAACATGGCCGAGGAGACCAAGGACCCCGTCCGCACCTTCCCGCGCGCGATCTTCATCGGCGTCGCGGTGACCGGCACCATCTACGTCCTGGTGGCGCTGGTCTCGTCCCTCCTCGTCGACCACAGGACGCTCGAAGGCTCCAGCGGTCCGCTCCTGGAGGTCGTCAAGGCGGGCGGCGTTGACTTCCCGCACAAACTCTTCGCGCTGATCGCCCTGTTCGCGGTCACCAACTCGGCGCTGATCAACATCATGATGGCCTCGCGGCTCTGCTACGGCATGGCCAACGAACGCATCCTGCCGCGCGCCATGGGCCGCGTCCTGCCCCGCCGCCGCACCCCGATCGTCGGCATCGTCTTCGTCTCCCTGCTCGCCGTCGGCCTTGTCTCGACCGGCGAGATCGAGGGCCTCGGCGACACCACGGCGTTCCTGCTGCTCTGCGTGTTCGCGGTGGTCAACGTGGCGGTCCTCGTCCTGCGCCGCGACCCGGTCGACCACCGGCACTTCCGTACGCCGACGGCACTTCCCGTGCTCGGCGCGATCACCGCCCTGATCCTCGCCAGCCCGCTGGCGGACCGCCCGGCCGAGGTCTACATCCGGGCGGGCGTCCTGATCGCGATCGGCATCGGGCTGTGGGTGGTCAACAAGGTGGTCCTGGGGGCCCGGGACGCGGGCTGAGGGGGGCCCGGGACGCGGGCTGAGGGGGGCCCGGGACGCGGGCTGAGGGGGGCCCGGGACGCGGGCTGAGGGGGGCAGGCGCGCCGCTCAGGGCAGGAGCGTGAAGGCCTTCACGTGCTCGGGCCGCACGGCGGAGAAGTGGCGGTGGTCGAGGGTCGCGACCTCGGCGAGGCGGAGGCGCTCGGCGACCGCGATGACGGAGGCGTCGACGGTGCCGAGGGGGAAGTCGGCGTATGTGCGGATCAGGTCCGCCGTACGGGCCAGGTCCCCCTGTTCCAGGGCGACCAGGTCCAGCTGGCCGGCGGCCACCGAGTCCAGGAAGCCCGCCTCCGCCTCGGGGGACAGATACCGCTCCAGCATCCAGGCGGTCTCGGTGACCACCGTCGGCACGACCTTGAGGCGCCCCTGGAAGCCTTCGGCGAACGCGAGGCACTCGGCGTGATGGGCGTCCCGCCGGTCGGCGATCGCGATCAGCACACCCGTGTCGACCAGGATTTCCTTCACCGATCGAGCTCGATTCCGTCTTGGACCAGCTCACGGTGGCGCTCCGAGAGGTCCGACCGGCCCGAATCGCCGATGCCGGCGAAAGAAAAGCGCCCCGCCGACGGCTCAGCCGCTGCTTCCTCCACGTACGGCGCGATCTCCGGGTCGGTGTCCACGATGACGCGGAGGTGCCGGAGCTTCGCCGGTGGCAGCGCGTCGAGTACGTGCCGAAGGTGGTCGTAGTCCTCTGCTGCGGTCATGGTTCGAGCGTACGTGGCAGCAGCGTCCCCCGGCACTGAACGAGGACGTTCACCCATAC
Organism: Streptomyces sp. NPDC058308; assembly: GCF_042880275.1. NCBI lineage: Bacteria > Bacillati > Actinomycetota > Actinomycetes > Kitasatosporales > Streptomycetaceae > Streptomyces > Streptomyces sp. NPDC058308. The sequence continues at coordinate 10,193 of NZ_JBHVZA010000053.1, read as the reverse complement.
GGGTCCCTACTCCACGAACAGCCCCCGCGCCGCCGCCCCCGCGTCGAACTCCTCCAGGCGCGCCTGCGCGTCCGGGAGGCCGTCGCACATGGCCTCCAGAAGGACGCGGCCGAGCAGCATCGGGGCGCAGGCCGTGTCGAAGGCGAGGCCCGTGCCGACCGCCGCGGGGAGCAGCAGGTCGCAGTGGGCGGCGACCGGGGCGAACGCGGAGTCGGCGACGGTGACGACCGTCAGGCCCGCCGACTGTGCGTGGGCGAGTGCGTCGACGACCTCGCGGGGGTGGCGGGGCAGCGCGAAGCAGAGGAGCGTCGTGGCACCGGCGCGGACCGCCGCGTCGACGCGGTCGGTCAGCATCGTGCCGCCCTCGTCGAGGAGGCGCACGTCGGGGTGGACCTTGGCGGCGAAGTAGGCGAAGCCGTACGCCTGGGACGCGGCGGCCCGCAGGCCGAGGACGGGCAGGGGGCGGGAAGCGGCGAGGAGCCGGCCCGCGCGCTCCACCGGGGCCGGGTCCGCGAGCACCTCCGCCAGGTGCCGGAGGTTCTCGATCTCCGCCTCGACCGCCTGCTGGTACTCGTTGACGGTCCTGGCGCCCGACGTCTCCGCTGGGGCCACGTCCCGCAGGTGCCTGCGCAGCGCCGGGTAGCCGTCGAAGCCGAGGGCGACGGCGAAGCGGGTGACCGAGGGCTGGCTCACCCCGGCGAGGTCGGCCAGCTCCACGCTGGAGAGGAACGGCGCGTCGGCGGCCCTGCGCACCATGCAGTGCGCGATGCGCCGCTGGGTGGGCGTGAGCCGGTGGCCCTCGAAGAGCACTTGCAGTCGCGCGGCAGGGCTGTCACTCATGCCGTTCCCCTCAGGATGTCCGTACCCGCGGTCGTTCCGGCGCCGCGTGCCGACCGCAGCCGCACCGGCCGGGCAGCGGATCCGGCCAGACGTACGACGTCTGTGACCGTCATTCCCCGGCCGTCGAGAGTGCCGACCGCTTCCCCGTCTCCGGTCGCCGTGTCCGCGATACGAGACGACTTCACTCGCATTCCTTCCCCAATCGGACGGCCCGTCTTGCCCACCGGCCACTTGGTGCCGGCGATTTGCGCCGGAGCATTGACAACCTATTCAGACAACGAGAACTCTGCATGACGATATACAGCCGGGCAAGGGACTCCACACGATCCAGCTCGACCCGGTCCACGAGGGCTTCCGCGCGTGGGACGGGGCGGAGAAGCACGGCACCACCAAGAAGCACGGCTTCACCAAGAAGTAGCCACTGAGGGAACGCACCAACTCACCCGGAACAGCAGGGGGTTCAGCGGATCATGGCAGCAGAGGATCTCGTGGAGCGGCGCTCCATCGATGTCGTCCCGGACGACGAACGGCACGGCACCGCGTTCAGCCAGTTCACCCTCTGGCTCGGCGCCAATCTGCAGATCACCGCGGTCGTCACGGGCGCCCTCGCCGTCGTCTTCGGCGGCGACGTGGTGTGGTCGCTCGCGGGCCTCGTCCTCGGCAACCTGCTCGGCGGCGCGGTGATGGCCCTGCACTCGGCGCAGGGGCCGAAGCTCGGCCTGCCCCAGATGATCCAGTCCCGGGCCCAGTTCGGGGTGAAGGGCGCGGTCGTCCCGCTGCTCCTCGTCATCCTCATGTACGTCGGGTTCTTCGCGAGCGGCAGCGTGCTCGCCGGACAGGCCACCGCCGAGCTGTCGCACACGAACGACACCACCGGCATCGTGATCTTCGCCGTGGTCACGGCGGTCATGGCGGCGGTCGGCTACCGCGTCATCCACGCGCTCGGCCGGGTGGCGAGCGTGATCTGCGCGCTCGCCTTCGTCTACCTCGGCATCCGGCTCCTGGACCGCGTGGACCTGTCCGCGCTGCTCTCCGACGCCCACTTCGACCTGCCGATGTTCCTGCTCGCCGTCTCCCTCTCCGCCTCCTGGCAGCTGGCCTTCGGCCCCTACGTCGCGGACTACTCGCGCTACCTGCCGCGCACGACCTCGGCGAAGGCCACCTTCTGGTGGACGCTTTCGGGCTCGGCGCTCGGCTCGCAGTGGTCGATGACGTTCGGGGTCCTGGTGGCGGCGAGCGCGGGGGGCGCCTTCCTCGACGACCAGGTCGGCTATGTCGTCGGCCTCGGCGGCACCGGCCTGATCGCCTCCCTCCTGTACTTCGTGATCGCGCTCGGCAAGCTGACCATCAACGTGCTCAACACGTACGGCGGCTTCATGTCGATGGTCACGAGCATCAGCGGATTCCGCGGCAGCCGCGTCCTCGGGCCCCGCGGCCGGGCCGCGTACATCGCGGTGATCATGGTGGCGGGCACGGCGGTCGCGCTGCTCGGCAAGGACAGCTTCCTGGCGTCCTTCAAGGACTTCCTGCTGTTCCTGCTGACCTTCTTCACGCCGTGGTCCGCCATCAACCTGGTCGACTACTACCTGATCTCGCGCGAGCGGTACGACATCCCCGCCCTCTTCGACCCGCACGGCCGCTACGGCGCCTGGCGCTGGGACGCGCTGACGGTCTACGGCGTCGGGCTCCTCGCCCAGCTGCCCTTCCTCGTCACGCACTTCTACACGGGCCCGCTGGCCGGTCCGCTGGGCGGCGCCGACATCTCGTGGATCGTGGGGCTCGTGGTGCCCGCGGCGCTGTACTGGGCGCTGGCCAGGCGGAATCCGCCCGTCCCTGGGGACGGGGCCCGCACGGAAAGGGGGGTTAGCCCCACCGCGACCGAAGCCTTGGCGCCGTAACGTACTCAGGTATGGAAGCCCGAGACGCCGAACTCAAGAAGGAACTCGACGCCACTCTGCACGCCCGCAGAGAGCTCGGCGAAGAGTACGACTCCGCCTTGGTCGACTCGTTCCTGGGGAAGATCGAGCAGCGCCTGGACGGGACGGTCGACCGCCGCATGCGACGCCATCTGGCCGAGCAGCAGATGGTCGTCGCCCGCGGCGCCCGCTCCCCCGGCAGCGACGTCGACTCGTGGGGTGAGCGCTTCGGATTCGGCGTGATCTCGCTGGTCCTCGCCATCCCGCTCTCCGCGATCGCCGTGGCCAACGCGGGCCTGACCGGGCTCTTCGTGTCGTGGGCCGGCATCTTCGGCGTGAACGCGGTGCACTCGGTGCGCGGCGCGCAGTTCGGGCGCCGGAGCCGCGAGCGCACATCGGAATGGGACGACTGAACCGACTGAATCGACTGAACCCGTCCCGGCCGGTCCGTTGACCGGGGGCTCACGCCTGACGCGTGGGCAACACGATCAGCTGGCGCAGGTTGACGTGGCGCGGCCGGCTCGTCGCGTACGCGATGAGGTCCGCGATGTCGTCCGAGGCCAGCGACCCGACTGCGCCGAACATGCCCTCCAGCTGCTCGCTGAGCTCCTCGTTGTCGACGTGCCCGCGCAGCTCGGTGTCCGTGAAGCCCGGCTCGACGTTGGTGACGCGCACGTCGCGCGGGCCGAGCTCGGTGCGCAGCGACTCCGACAGATAGGTCAGCGCCGCCTTCGTCGCCCCGTACACCGCGTAGTCGGTGAACGGGATGTGCGCGCCGATCGAGGAGATGTTGACCAGGTCCGCCGTGCCGCCCTGGGCGGCCGCCTCGATCAGGTCCGGCGTGAAGGCGCCGATGATCCGCAGCGCACCCGCCACGTTCGTGTCCAGCATCCGCTGCCACTCGTCGGTGCGGGCCTCGGTGACCGGGTTGGGGAGCATCACGCCCGCCGAGTTCACCACCAGGTCCACGCGTCCGTACGCCGCGTGGACGCGCTCCGCGGCGGCGTCCACCGACGCCTGGTCGGTGATGTCGGCGGTGACGGCGAGCGCCCGTCCGCCGTCCGCCCCGATCTTCGCGGCCAGCCCGTCGAGGCGCTCCGTGCGCCGGGCGAGGAGGACGACCCGCGCGCCCCGCGCCGCGAGCAGCCGGGCCGTGGCCTCGCCGATGCCGCTGGCGGCGCCGGTGACGAGGGCGGTGCGGTCCTGAAGGTTCTCGTACGACATTCCTGAACTCCCTTGCGGTCCTTGCCGTCCGGGGCTCTCCCCGGCGGCGGGAACCACTCTGCGCACCGCGCGGCCCGCTACCCAGGGCTGTGCTTTTCCTGGGTCTGCCAGTACCAGGCTCAGCTCCGGCCGCCGCCCTAGGATCGAACGCATGAACGGTGACCTCGGAGACTTCCTGCGTTCACGGCGCGCCCGCATACAGCCCGCGGACGTGGGCCTCACCGCGCACGGCCGCCGCCGGGTGCCCGGGCTGCGGCGCGAGGAGGTCGCCCAGCTGGCGGGCGTGAGCGTGGACTACTACATCCGCCTCGAACAGGGCCGCGGTCCCTCGGTGTCCGACGCCGTGCTCGACGCGATCGCCCGCGTGCTGCGTCTGGACGAGACCGAGCACGCCTACCTGCGCACCGTGGCCCGCCCGCAGCCCCGGCCCCGCAGGGCCGCCGCCGCTCAGCGGGTCCGGCCCGGGCTGCAGCTCCTGCTCGACACCATCGACCGGGCGCCCGCGTTCGTCTTCGGCCGCCGCATGGACGTCCTGGCCTGGAACGCGCTCGGCGACGCCCTCAACGGCTTCTCCCGCCTCACTCCCGCCGAGCGCAACATTCCCCGCCAGGTCTTCCTCGAAGGCCCCGGCAAGGCGTGCTACCCGGAGTGGGAGGCGGTGGCCGCGGAGACCGTCGCGTATCTGCGCCTGGACGCGGCGCGCCGCCCCTCGGACGCGGCGCTCTGCTCGCTGGTCGGCGAACTGTCCGTCAAGAGCGAGGACTTCCGCCGGCTGTGGGCGGACCACCAGGTCAAGGAGAAGACCCACGGCGTGAAGCGCATCAGCCACCCGGTCGTCGGCGACCTGGTCCTCCCCTACGAGACGCTGGCGCTGCCCGGCGATCCCGAGCAACTCCTGGTCGTCTACACGCCGGAGCCGGGGTCGGAGAGTGCGGAGAGGCTGGCGCTGCTGGGGAGCTGGAGCGTGGCGGCGGAGGGCGCGGCCCCCTGAGCGCACGGGGTCGCCGAGGCGGCGGCCCAACGGGGTTTGCCGCGCAGTTCCCTGCGCCCCTGAGGCGGGAACCGGCCTTATCCACCCTGCGGCCCGGCGGGGGCTTGCCGCGCAGTTCCCCGCGCCCCTGAGAGGGGGACCCGGCCTCATTCACGCTGCGGCCCGGCGGGGGTTTCTCGCGCAGTTCCCCGCGCCCCTGGGGCGGGACCGGTCTCATTCACGCTGGGGGCCCGGTGGGGGCTGGGCGCGCAGTTCCCCGCGCCCCTTTTGCCGCACCTCCGGCGAGCCGGCGATGTGCGCCCGCCCCCTCCAGGGGCGCGGGGAACTGCGCAGTCTTTTCAGGGGCGCGGGGAACTGCGCGACCAGCCACGACGTACCCGCACGGGGGAACGGCGAGGAGGCACCCCAGGGGCGCGGGGAACTGCGCGCTCAGCCAACGGCGTACCCGTACGGGGAAAACGGCGAGGAGGGGGCGCTCAGGGGCGCGGGGAACTGCGCAAAACACCGTTCGGCCGTCGCCGCGGAGACCGCCGCACCTCCGGGGGCAAACCCCAGCGGGCGGGACGACGACGGCCTCCGCGGCGGACGTGCGCCGGGTCAGGGCCAGGCCACGTCCAGGCGTCCGTGGAGTTCCGGGAGCCGCTCCGGATGTCCTGACGCCGACACAGAAAACTGTGCCGGAGCCGTGTTAAGCCCGTGCTGCGCACACGTGAAACCCGCGTACCGCTTCCGCGAAGTCCCGGCTCCCAGGAGCCGGGACCACCGCCTCACTGCCCCGGCTGAGCCGCCAGGAACGCGAGGAGGTCCTGCCGGCTCACGACGCCGGTCGGCTTGCCCTCGACCAGGACGATCGCGGCGTCGGCCCCGCCGAGCACCGACATCAGGTCCGCCACCGGCTCCCCGGAGCCGACCTGCGGCAGCGGGTCCGACATGTGCTTCTCCAGCGGGTCGGAGAGCGAGGCACGCTGCGTGAACAGCGCGTCCAGGAGCTCGCGTTCGACGACCGAGCCGATGACCTCCGCGGCCATCACGTCCGGGTGCCCCGCGCCCGGCTTCACGATCGGCATCTGCGAGACCCCGTACTCACGGAGCACGTCGATGGCCTCGCCGACCGTCTCCTCGGGGTGCATGTGCACCAGCGAGGGCAGCGCGCCGCCCTCCTTGCGGCTCAGCACGTCGCCGACGCGCGGCGCGTCGCCCGCCTGCTCCAGGAAGCCGTAGTCGTTCATCCACTCGTCGCTGAAGATCTTGCTCAGGTAGCCGCGGCCGGAGTCGGGAAGGAGCACCACCACGACGTCGTCCGGGCCGAGCCGCTCGGCGACCCGCAGCGCCGCCACGACGGCCATGCCGCAGGACCCGCCGACGAGCAGCCCCTCCTCCTTAGCCAGGCGCCGGGTCATCTGGAAGGAGTCCTTGTCGGACACCGCGACGATCTCGTCCGTCACGTTCCTGTCGTACGCGGTCGGCCAGAAGTCCTCACCGACGCCCTCGACCAGGTAGGGGCGCCCGGACCCGCCGGAGTACACGGACCCCTCGGGGTCGGCCCCGACGACGGTGACCTTCCCCTTCGAGACCTCCTTCAGATATCCACCCGTACCGGAGATCGTGCCACCGGTCCCGATGCCCGTCACGAAATGAGTGATCTTCCCCGCCGTCTGCTCCCAGAGCTCGGGGCCCGTGGAGTGGTAGTGGGAGAGCGGGTTGTTGGGGTTGCTGTACTGGTCGGGCTTCCAGGCGCCGGGCGTCTCGCGGACCAGCCGGTCGGAGACGTTGTAGTACGAATCCGGGTGCTCGGGGTCGACGGCGGTCGGGCAGACCACCACATCGGCGCCGTACGCGCGCAGCACATTGATCTTGTCGAGGGACACCTTGTCGGGGCAGACGAAGATGCACTTGTAGCCCTTCTGCTGGGCCACGATGGCGAGGCCGACCCCGGTGTTGCCGGAGGTGGGCTCGACGATGGTGCCGCCGGGCTTCAGCTCCCCGCTCTGCTCCGCCGCCTCGATCATGCGCAGCGCGATGCGGTCCTTCACGGAACCGCCGGGGTTGAAGTACTCGACCTTGGCCAGGACAGTCGCCTGGATGCCCGCGGTCACGTTGTTGAGCCTCACCAGCGGGGTGTTGCCGACGAGACTGATCATCGAGTCGTGGAATTGCACCGTTGTCTCCGGGCTGCGATGTAGTGCGACGAATTGGTGCGGTCAGCCTAAGGGTCCGACTCATCCGTTCACCTCTGCTTGCGATTGGCCGACCGTGCTTACGGGGCAATGAGTGGATGTACGGCCGTATGGCGCGGTACGGCACGAGGAGGTGGCTGCAGGGCATGTCGAGGGCGAGGGTGGCACGGCGGATCGCCGCGGGCGCGGCGTACGGCGGAGGAGGCATCGGGCTGCTCGGGGCCGCCACGGTGGGCGTGGTGCTCGCCGAGGTGCAGCTGGCGAAACGGAACGTGGGCAACGGCGGCCATGCGGATCCACCGCGCGCCGACGGCCGCTACGGCGGGTCCTACGCCGACCGCGCCATCGGCTGCCCGGCGGTGCGGTTCGCGATGCTCGGCGACTCCACGGCCGCGGGCCAGGGCGTGCACCGGGCCCGGCAGACCCCGGCCGCGCTGCTCGCCTCCGGTCTCGCCGCGGTGGCCGAGCAACCCGTCGACCTGCGGAACGTGGCGCTGCCCGGCGCCCAGTCGGACGACCTGGACCGGCAGGTGACGCTGATCCTCTCGGACCCGTCCTGGGTGCCGGACGTCTGCGTCATCATGATCGGCGCGAATGACGTGACGCACCGGATGCCGCCCACCCGCTCCGTCCGCCACCTCTCCGCGGCGGTCCGCAGGCTCCGTACGGCCGGGGCGGAGGTGGTCGTCGGCACCTGCCCCGACCTGGGCACGGTCGAGAACGTCTACCAGCCGCTGCGGTGGATGGCCCGCCGCGTCTCGCGGCAGCTGGCCGCGGCGCAGACGATCGGTGCGGTGGAGCAGGGCGGGCGGACGGTGTCGCTCGGCGACCTGCTCGGTCCCGAGTTCGCGGCGAATCCGCGGGAGCTGTTCGGTCCCGACCGGTACCACCCGTCCGCCGAGGGGTATGCGACGGCGGCGATGGCGGTGCTGCCCACGTTGTGCGCCGCGCTGGGGCTGTGGCCGGAGGAGGAGCGTCCCGATGTCTCGCGGCGGGAGGGGTTCCTGCCGGTTGCGCGGGCGGCGGCGCGGGCGGCGGCGGAGGGTGGTACGGAGGTTACGGCGGCGATGCCTACGGGGCCCCGGGGGCCGTGGGCCCTCCTCAAGCGCCGACGCCGTCGTCGCATCCACACCCCGGAACCGTCCCCGCTCCCCCACTGACGCCGCCTGCGGCCCGGCGGGGGCCGCTCGCGCAGTTCCCCGCGCCCCTGGGCCCGCCTTCGCCCGCGGGCCGGTGGGGGCTGATCGCGCAGTTCCCCGCGCCCCTAGGCCCGCCTTCGCCTGCAGCGCCATCGTGGTCGCTCGCGCAGTTCCCCGCGCCCCTGGAACCGCCTTCGCCCGCAGCGCCATCGTGGTCGCTCGCGCAGTTCCCCGCGCCCCTGGGTCCGCCTTCGTCTGCAGCGCCATCGTGGTTACTCGCGCAGTTCCCCGCGCCCCCGGGGAGTCCTCCTCGCCGGCCGGCCGAAGGTGCCGCTAAAGGGGCGCGGGGAACTGCGCGAGCAAGCCCCACCGGGCCGCAGCCAGACATGCAGCCCAGCCCGCCAAGGGGCGCGGGGAACTGCGCGACCGGCCACGACACACCCGCAGGCGAAGGCACACCCCCTCCCGCCCGGGGCCCCGCGGCCTGAGCGCCCGCTTAGAAATGCGTCCGGAGTCACACCCCCCACCCCATGACCCACCCCATTACGTGCAGGTAACTTCCCAGTGAGTCCTGCCCCTTCGCCCCTGGAGCGTCCTGATGCCCGAAGCCGTGATCGTTTCTGCCGCACGCACCCCGATCGGCCGCGCCTTCAAGGGCTCGCTGAAGGACCTGCGCCCGGACGACCTGACCGCCACGGTCATCGAGGCCGCCCTCGCCAAGGTCCCGGAGCTCGACCCGAAGCTCATCGACGACCTGATGCTCGGCTGTGGCCTGCCGGGCGGCGAGCAGGGGCACAACCTCGGCCGTATCGTCGCCGTACAGATGGGCATGGACCACCTGCCGGGCTGCACCATCACCCGGTACTGCTCCTCCTCCCTGCAGACGAGCCGCATGGCCCTGCACGCCATCAAGGCGGGCGAGGGCGACGTCTTCATCTCGGCCGGCGTCGAGATGGTGTCGCGCAGCAAGAACGGGACCAGCGACCACCCCGACACGCACAACCCCCTCTTCGCCGACGCCGAGGCCCGCACCGCGGCCGTCGCCCAGAGCGAGGGCTCCACGTGGCACGACCCGCGCGAGGACGGCCTGATCCCGGACGCGTACATCGCGATGGGCCAGACCGCCGAGAACCTCGCCCGCGCCAAGGGCGTCACCCGCAAGGACATGGACGAGTTCGGCGTCCGTTCGCAGAACCTCGCCGAGGAAGCCCTGAAGAACGGGTTCTGGGAGCGGGAGATCACCCCGGTCACGACCCCTGACGGCACCGTCGTCAGCAAGGACGACGGCCCGCGTGCCGGCGTCACGTACGAGGGCGTCCAGGGCCTCAAGCCCGTGTTCCGCCCCGACGGACTCGTCACCGCCGGCAACTGCTGCCCGCTGAACGACGGCGCCGCCGCCCTCGTGATCATGAGCGACACGAAGGCCCGCGAGCTCGGCCTGACCCCGCTCGCCCGCATCGTCTCCACCGGCGTCACCGGCCTCTCCCCCGAGATCATGGGCCTGGGCCCGGTCGAGGCGAGCAAGCAGGCCCTGAAGCGCGCCGGTCTCACCGTCGACGACATCGACCTCTTCGAGATCAACGAGGCCTTCGCCGCCCAGGTGATCCCCTCCTACCGCGACCTGAACATCCCGCTCGACAAGCTCAACGTCAACGGCGGCGCCATCGCGGTGGGCCACCCCTTCGGCATGACGGGCGCCCGCATCACCGGCACGCTCATCAACTCCCTCCAGTTCCACGACAAGCAGTTCGGCCTGGAGACGATGTGCGTCGGCGGTGGCCAGGGCATGGCGATGGTCATCGAGCGCCTCAGCTAGACGAGTAGTTCCGATAGCGGGGTTCTCAGACGGAGGGAGGGTGTCCAACATCGGGTTGTGACGACCAATTTAGACACCCTCTTGACGGCA
>NZ_JBHVZA010000052.1:0-34396 GCF_042880275.1 Streptomyces sp. NPDC058308 | reverse complement strand
GCCGCGTCTGTTGTTTATATGACCCGGGGGGGGCGGGGGGGCCCCCCCCCGCGCCCCGTCCGGGGCGGGGGCGGGCTCGGTGCCGCGCGGGGGCGGGCGCCCGGCCCGGGGGGCGGGGGCCCCCGCCCGTTCACCGGCCTGGTGTGCCGGAGCTGGCTCGTCGTGGATGCGAGGTGTCAGCGTTCCTCTTCAGTGGCGCTCTCGGGAACGGCGGTCAGGCGCTCCGTCTCGTCCTGTATCTCAGCGGCGATCTTCTTGAGTTCCGGCTCGAACTTGCGGCCGTGGTGGGCGCAGAAGAGCAGTTCACCGCCGCTCAACAGGACGACGCGCAGGTATGCCTGGGCGCCGCAGCGGTCGCAGCGATCAGCGGCCGTCAGGGGGCTCGCGGGGGTCAGAACAGTAGTCACGTCGCCTCTTCTCTAGCTCGACGAGCTGTCGTACCAGGGTCAACATCCAACCAGGCCGAAAACGTTCCCGCTCGTGGCTTTTCCTCGAAGTTTCTTTTCGAGGAGGTTGTCCGTTGCCGGTTGGCGGCGAATGTGCCGTATTGCGTCTCTTACGTGTCTTACGGTTTCGCGCTGTCTGTCAGGTCGGATCCTCACCGGCTGGCTTGCCGGTTGTTCATGAGGACGTGCCCGGAGCCTAAATGGTTCATGCCTGGAAGGGAACGTGACGTGCGCTTCACTCCATCGAGGGATCGAACATGTATGCGAGCGTGGACTAGTCTGAGTTGAGACGAGGGTGGCGTTACAACGGCTCTACCAGGCCTCGGTACCCTCTGAGCGGTAACCGAAGCCGCGTCCTTACCCCAAAGGACCCCCCTTGAAATTCAGCGAGGAGCGAACCGCGTGACCGCCGAGACGTCCGTGCCGTCGACAGCATTGCTGACAGGAGCAGATCGGGACGGTTCCAACTACACCGCGCGGCACCTCCTCGTCCTGGAGGGCCTGGAGGCCGTCCGCAAACGGCCGGGCATGTACATCGGGTCGACGGACAGCCGCGGCCTGATGCACTGCCTGTGGGAGATCATCGACAACTCCGTGGACGAGGCCCTGGGCGGGTACTGCGACCACATCGAGGTCATCCTCCACGACGACGCCTCCGTAGAGGTCCGGGACAACGGTCGCGGCATCCCCGTCGACGTCGAGCCCAAGACCGGCCTCTCCGGAGTCGAGGTCGTCATGACCAAGCTGCACGCGGGCGGGAAGTTCGGCGGCGGCTCGTACGCGGCCTCCGGTGGTCTGCACGGTGTGGGCGCGTCCGTGGTGAACGCGCTCTCCGCGCGCCTTGACGTCGAGGTGGACCGCGCGGGGCACACTCACGCGATCAGCTTCCGGCGCGGCGTCCCCGGCGCTTTCGCCAAGCCGGGCCCCGAGGCGTCCTTCGACCCCTCGGCCAGGCTCAGCAAGGTCAAGAAGATCCCCAAGGCCCGCACCGGTACGCGGGTGCGGTACTGGGCGGACCGGCAGATCTTCCTCAAGGACGCGAAGCTCTCGCTGGAGAACCTGCACCAGCGCGCCCGCCAGACGGCGTTCCTGGTGCCGGGGCTGACGATCGTGGTGCGGGACGAGCTCGGTCTGGGTGAGGGCGGCTCGAAGGGCGAGGAATCCTTCCGCTTCGACGGCGGCATCAGCGAGTTCTGCGAGTACCTGGCGCAGGACAAGGCGGTCTGCGACGTGCTGCGGTTCTCCGGGCAGGGCACCTTCAAGGAGACCGTGCCGGTTCTGGACGAGCACGGGCAGATGACGCCCACCGAGGTCACTCGTGAGCTCGGCGTGGACGTGGCGATGCGCTGGGGCACCGGATACGACACGACGATCAAGTCGTTCGTCAACATCATCGCCACCCCTAAGGGCGGCACCCACATCACCGGCTTCGAGCGCTCCCTCGCCAAGACGATGAATGAGGCGCTGCGGGCCCAGAAGGTCTTGCGGGTCGCCGAGGACGACATTGTCAAGGACGACGCCCTGGAGGGTCTGACGGCGGTGGTCACGGTGCGGCTGGCGGAGCCGCAGTTCGAGGGGCAGACGAAGGAGGTGCTGGGGACTTCGGCTGCCAACCGGATCGTCGCGAATGTCATCGCCAAGGAGCTCAAGGCGTTTTTGACGTCGACCAGGCGGGACGCGAAGGCGCAGGCCCGGGCGGTCATGGACAAGGCCGTGGCGGCCGCGCGTACGCGTATCGCGGCCCGTCAGCACAAGGACGCCCAGCGGCGGAAGACGGCGTTGGAGTCGTCGTCGTTGCCGGCGAAGCTGGCGGACTGCCGCAGTGATGATGTGGAGCGCAGTGAGCTGTTCATCGTGGAGGGGGACTCCGCGCTGGGCACCGCCAAGCTGGCCCGTAACTCCGAGTTCCAGGCGCTGCTGCCCATTCGCGGCAAGATCCTGAACGTGCAGAAGGCGTCCGTGACGGACATGCTGAAGAACGCCGAGTGCGGGGCGATCATCCAGGTCATAGGGGCCGGGTCGGGCCGGACCTTCGACATCGACGCGGCGCGTTACGGGAAGATCATTCTGCTGGTGGACGCCGATGTCGACGGCGCGCACATCCGGATCCTGCTGCTGACGCTGTTCCAGCGGTACATGCGGCCGATGGTCGAGGCCGGGCGGGTGTTCGCGGCGGTCCCGCCGCTGCACCGCATCGAGCTGAGCCAGCCCAAGAAGGGCCAGGACAAGTACGTCTACACCTACTCCGACCGTGAGCTGCGCGAGACGCTGCTGGAGCTGCAGCGCAAGAACGTCCGGTACAAGGACTCCATCCAGCGCTACAAGGGCCTGGGCGAGATGGATGCCGACCAGCTGGCCGAGACCACGATGGACCCGCGTTATCGGACCCTGCGCCGGATCAACATCTCGGATCTGGACTCCGCCGAGCAGGTCTTCGATCTGCTGATGGGCAACGACGTCGCCCCCCGCAAGGAGTTCATCACCAGCTCCGCGGCCACACTCGACCGCTCACGCATCGACGCGTAGCGCGCAAGAGCCGGAGCCTGAATCGCGCCGCGGGGCGCTGATCAGCGCGGGAGCCCTGTGCTCCACCCACGGGTGGAGCACAGGGCTCCACCCGTGTTCAACCCCTGCGCCGATCCCGTGACCAGTCGGTTTCCGTAACGTCGAACGCGTCGATCCTTCTCGGATCGGGCTCGTTCCGCTCGTCCCGCTTGTCGTACGGAGGCTGACATGACAGGGCTCCCCAACACCCTGGTGATCTGCGCTGTCGTGGCGCTGGTGGTCGTCCGCCAGTTCAAGGCCCAGCAGATCGGCACGGACCGGCGCTGGTGGCTGATACCAGCCGTACTGATCTTCATGGCCGTGCGCGAACCCGGCCTGATCGACCCCCATCACCACACCGCGTCTGCGGCCCTGCTCGCCGCTGAGCTGGCCGTCGGGCTGGCCGTGGGGGCCGGCTGGGCACGGACCTCGCATGTGTGGACCGATGCGGACGGCACCGCCTGGAGCAAAGGCACCAAGGCCACGGCCGTGGTCTGGGTCGCCGGGACGGGACTGCGGGCGGGTCTGTTCGGTATCGGTTCGCTGCTGCATGTTCGACAGGGGAGTGCCGGTCTCATGCTGGCCCTCGCGGCCACACTGCTGGTCCGCAGCGGTCTGCTCCTGCTGCGGACGGGTTCCGTGCGCACGACGTTCGGTGCGGCCGCGGCCCACCAGCCGATGCGGAAGGAACCCGTATGAGTGGGGACCGCTGGACGCGATGGCCTTCTCAGGAGGCGCTCACCTGGGCAGGGCTGAGCATGGCCCGGCTCTGGTTCGTCAGGGTGCTGCGCGTGGTGACCCTCGGCGCTCTGTTGTGGAGCACGTTCCACGAGGACCGAGGCTGGCGCCTGGTGGGAGGGGTGGCCATCGTGGTGGTCGTCACCGGGGCGTCGTGGGCCCTCTTCCGTGTCTCGTTCGGGCACCGTCTGTGGCCGTCGCTGGCACTGATGGGGCTGCTCATGGGGGCGGCGGTCGTGGCGGGGATCGCCGACTGGCGTGTGCTCGCCCTCGTGCTGTGGTGCGCCACGGCTGTCACCGCCCTGGAGCGGCTGCCGCTCGTCGCGGCGGCGCCATGCGTGCTCGTGGCGATGACCGGATACGTCGCCTACAACGGCGACAACTGGCTCATCACAGCGCTCACCGTCATCGGTCTGGCGCTTGCCGGGTACACCCTGAGGCTGGACGCCGAGGCGCGCGGCAGTGCCCATCGGCTGCTTGCCCAGGAGCGGGCGGCACGAGCTGCGGAGGCGGAGTCGGCCGCACTCGCCGAGCGGGCCCGTATCGCCCGCGAGATCCACGATGTGCTCGCGCACAGCCTCTCCGCGCAGCTCGTGCACCTGGAGGCGGCCCGGCTGCTGATCGAGAGGGACGCGGCGAAGGAGCAGGTCCTGAACCGGGTGGTGGCGGCGCGGTCCATGGCCAGAGAAGGGCTCGCCGAGACCAGACAGGCGCTGTCCGCGCTGCGCGGCGAGATGACCCCGGTCGAGGACTTCCTGCGCGAGCTGGTCACCGCGGACCGCGCCTCGGTCACCGTCACGGGGGACGCCCGGGCGCTGCCCGCCGAGGCGTCCCAGGCGGTGCGCAGGGTGGCGCAGGAAGCCCTGACGAACGTCCGCAAGCATGCGCCGGGGGCGAAGATCCAGGTGTGCCTCCAGTACGGGGAGGGTGAAGTCAAGCTGGACGTCAGGGACTCGGGGGGACAGCCGCCGGGGGAGCTCGCCGCCTCCGGCGCCGGGTACGGTCTGCTCGGGATGCGTGAGCGGGCCGAGCTGCTGGGAGGGTCCCTGGAGGCAGGGCCGGGTGAGGAGGGCTTCGTGGTGACGCTGAGGGTGCCGGGATGACGAGCGACGAGGGAATCGCCGGGATCGCGGGCGAAAGCCCCGCCGGGTCTGCCGCAGGGGGAGACAAGCCACCCGCGCGGGTGGTGGTGGTCGACGATCAGACCGTGGTGCGTGAGGGGATCGTGATGCTGCTGGGGCTGCTGCCCGGCATCGAGGTCGTGGGCTCCGGCGCCGACGGCGAGGAGGCCGTCCGCCTCGTCGCCGAACTGGCCCCGGACGTGGTCCTGATGGACCTGCGCATGCCCCGCTGCGACGGCGCGGAGGCCACGCGGCGCATCCGTGCCGAGTATCCAGGGACGCAGGTCGTCGTGCTCACCACCTATGCCGACGACGATTCGCTGTTCCCGGCGCTCAAGGCGGGGGCGCGCGGCTATCTCACCAAGGACGCAGGCGGGGACGAGATCGTCCGGGCCGTCGAGGACGTGCTCTCGGGTGACGCGGGGCTGGCACCGCAGATCCAACGGCGTCTTCTCGAACGGCTGTCGGAGCCCGATGCGACCACGAGTGCTGTGCCGCCCGACGGCCTCACCGCGCGGGAGACAGAAGTGCTCGCCCTGATCGCCGAAGGAATGTCGAACCACGAGATCGCCCGGTCGTTGCACGTCTCCACCGCGACGGTGAAGACCCATATCAACAATCTCTTCGCGAAGGCGGGGCTCAAGGACCGTGCGCAGGCGGTCCGTTACGCCTTCCGGAACAGGCTGACCAAGCCGGAAGGGAGAGCCGGTACCTGACGATGCTTCACCTGATGGGGTGAAGAGCGGGGGGAGGGGAGTCAGGAATCCCACCGTTCTGTCCATCCTTGGGCACGTGGCCGAACACGGCCGCGGACTAAGGAGAGTTCGGTGGAGAAGCACGACGGGCCCGATGTGGTGCCGGGCCGGACTGATGTCGGCCGGGACCGGTCCGGCGACCTGAGGGACCCCTGGTACGACGCGCTCGCCTCCGGCTGGGGAGAACTGGACGGCACGGGCGCGCCGGCCTCAGTGGTGGCGCCCCGGTCCCCGGTCGCGCAGCGGAGTGCAGGACCGGCCGACATCTACCTGGAAGTGCAGCGCAGCGACGCCTTTCAACAGGTGCGCAGCCGGTATCGGCGATTCGTCGTCCCGGCCACAGCCGTCTTCTTCACCTGGTACGTCGCGTACGTGGTGGCCGCGACGACGGCGCCGGGGCTGATGGCGCGCCCCGTCACCGGGGCCGTGAATGTGGCGATGCTGGCGGGGCTCGGACAGTTCCTCTCGACGTTCCTGCTGACCTGGGCGTACGCGCGGCACGCTCGGCTGCGGCGGGACCGGGCGGCGCTCGATCTGCGCTGGGCCGTCTTCGAGCAGAAGAGGGAGCAGGAGCAGCGGCGGGAGCGGGACGCCTCGCGCGGCCTCGACGCGGCGCGGGACCAGGAGGGGCAGCGCTGATGGGAGATCATCAGAACCTCGCGCTTCTGCTGTTCGGGGTGTTCGTGGCCGTCACGCTGGCGATCACCACCTGGGCGAGCCGTCACCGGCAGGGCTCGGCCGAGGAGTTCTACGCGGGCGGGCGGCTCTTCTCCCCCATGGAGAACGGTTTCGCCATCGCCGGTGACTACATGTCGGCTGCCTCCTTCCTCGGCATCTCCGGGCTGATCGCGCTCTTCGGGTACGACGGGCTGCTCTACTCGGTGGGGTTCCTCGTCGCATGGCTGGTCGTGCTGTTTCTCGTGGCCGAACTGGTGCGCAACTGCGGCAGGTTCACGCTCGGTGATGTCGTCGCCGCGCGGATGAAGGAGCGTCCGGTGCGGATCGCGGCGGGGACCTCGTCGGTGACCGTCTCCGTTCTCTATCTGGTGGCGCAGATGGTGGGGGCGGGCTCGCTGGTGGGGCTGCTGCTCGGCGGGACGAGCGGGGCGGCGCAGACCTGGACGGTGATCGGCGTCGGTGCGCTCATGGTGATCTATGTGTCGATGGGAGGGATGAGAGCCACCACCTGGATCCAGATCGTCAAGGCGGTGCTGCTGATGGGCGGGGCGATCGCACTGACCGTGCTCGTCCTGGTGCACTTCCACGGGGACTTCAACCAACTGCTGCGGACCGCCGCTGACCGTAGTGGCCACGGCGACCGTTTCCTCGTACCCGGCCTGAAGTACGGCGGGGACTGGACCGCCCGGCTCGACTTCATCAGCCTCGCGCTCGCGCTCGTGCTCGGCACTGCCGGGCTGCCGCACATCCTGACCCGCTTCTACACCGTGCCGACCGCGCGGGCCGCCCGCCGTTCGGTCGTCTGGTCCATCGGGCTCATCGGCAGCTTCTATCTGATGACGATCGTGCTCGGCTTCGGCGCGGCCGCTCTGGTCGGCCCGGACGCCGTGCGCGGATCGAATGCCGCGGGGAACACGGCGGTTCCGCTGCTCGCCCTCGACCTGGGAGGCGGCGCGGACTCCACAGGCGGAACGGTTCTGTTCGCGATCGTCGCCGCCATCGCCTTCGCCACCATCCTCGCCGTGGTCGCCGGCATCACGCTGGCCTCCTCGGCGTCCGTCGCCCACGACCTGTACGCCTCCCTTCGGCGCCGGAACGCGAAGCCGCGCAGCGAGGTGGCGGTGGCCCGCGTCGCCGCGGCCGGGATCGGCGTGGTCGCGATCGGCCTCGGCCTGCTGGCACGCGACTTGAACGTCGCGTTCCTCGTGGGCCTGGCCTTCGCGGTCGCCGCGTCCGCCAACCTGCCGGTGCTGCTCTACTCCCTGTTCTGGCGGAACTTCACCACCCGGGGCGCGGTGTGGTCGGTGTACGGGGGACTGCTGCCCGCGCTCGCGCTGGTCGCCCTCTCTCCCGTCGTCTCCGGTGGGCCGCAATCCCTCTTCCCCGGGGTGGACTTCCAGTACTTCCCCCTGGAGAACCCGGGCCTCGTCTCCATCCCGCTCGGCTTCCTCGCGGGCTGGCTCGGCACGGTGACCTCGCGAGATGAGGCGGACGAGGCCAAGCACGCGGAGACGGAGGTGCGGTCGCTCACCGGCGCCGGGGCGGTGTAACGATTCCCTGCCACGGCGCGGAGTTCCGGGCCGCTCAGCTGCTGGCCGCCCACTCGTAACGATGTTCCGGACGGCCCGTGTCGCCGTACTTGAGGCTCAGCCGGACCCGCCCGGTGCGCTCCAGGAGCTTCAGATAGCGCTGTGCCGTCTGCCGGCTCAGCTGTGTGCGGTCCGCCAGCTCCTGGGCCGAGAGCGGCCCTTCCGCGGCCATCAGGGCCCGGCGCACCAGCTCCGCCGTGGTGGGGGAGTGCCCCTTGGGCAGCTCGGGCGCCGGCGTCGCCGAGAGGGCGCCGAAGATGCGGTCGACCTCGGCCTGTTCGGCCTCGCCCCCGCCGTCCAGCGTGCGGCGCAGCGTCGCGTACGCGTCGAGCTTGGCGCGAAGCCCGGCGTACGAGAACGGCTTGACCAGGTACTGGAGTGCGCCGTGTCGCATCGCTGCTTGCACCGTGGCGACGTCGCGCGCGGCGGTCACCATGATCACGTCGGTCTGGTGGCCCCGCTCACGCAGGCTGCGTACGACCCAGAGGCCGGTCTCGTCCGGCAGATAGTGATCGAGCAGCACCAGGTCGACGGGCACGTCCTCGACGAGGCGCAGGGCCTCGGCGGCGTCGTGTGCCTTCGCGGCCACCCGGAAGCCGGGGGTCTTCGCGACATAGGCGGCGTTGACGTCCGCGACCCGGATGTCGTCGTCCACGACGAGCACGTCGATCATTGCGACTCCTTCGGGGCCGTGGTCATCGTGGCTCCTTCGTGGCTTCGCTCATCGTGCTCGTCGGTGGCGGCGAGTTCGGGCTCCGCGAGTGCCTCCGGCAGTACGACGGTGAACTCCGCGCCGCCGTCCGGCGCCTCGCCGACCCGCACGCTGCCGCCCTGCCGCTCGGCGAGCCTGCGGACCAGGGCGAGGCCGATGCCGCGCTCTCCGTGGGCCGGCGGCTCCTTGGTGGTCCAGCCCTCGGTGAAGATCGCCTCGCGCTGCCCGGCGGGCACTCCCGGACCGGAATCGCGTACCTGGAGGAGCACGGTTCGCCCGTCGGCGCGTACATCGATCTCCACGCGCGCGTGGCGGGTGCCCGCGGCGGCATCGAGTGCGTTGTCGACGAGGTTGCCGACGATCGTCACGAGGCCGCCCGGATCCACGAGCCGGTCGGGCAGCGCGCTGTGACGCGGCACCGAGAGCGCGACGCCCCGTTCCGCGGCGACCGTGGCCTTGCCGACCAGCAGGGCCGCGAGCAGTGGGTCGTGGACCTTCTCGGTGATCTGCTCGGCGGTCACCCGGTGGGCGCCCGCCACCTCGCCGACGAACTCCGCCGCCTCCTCGTACATCTCCAGTTCGAGCAGGCCGAGGAGGGTGTGCATGCGGTTGGCGTGCTCGTGGTCCTGGGCGCGCAGGGCGTCGATGAGACCGCGGGTGGAGTCGAGTTCGCGGCCGAGCTGCTCCAGCTCCGTGCGGTCGCGCAGGGTCGCGACGGCGCCTCCGTCGTCGGTGGGCATGCGGTTGGCGACCAGGACACGCTGTCCGCGTACGGTCAGGAGGTCTGTGCCGGTGACCCGGCCGGCCAGCACATCGGTCGTACGCCCCGCGCCGAGCGCGTCGTCGAGCGGCTGCCCGATCACCTCCGTGCCCAGGCCGAGAAGCCGCTGCGCCTCGTCGTTGAGCAGCCTTATCCGGCCGCTCCGGTCAATCGCGACGACCCCCTCACGGATGCTGTGCAGCATGGCTTCACGTTCCGCGAGCAGGGCGGAGATGTCGGAGAAGGCCAGGTCCCGGGTCTGCCGTTGCACCCTGCGGGAGATCAGATAGGCGGCGAGCACGCCGACGGCGAGTGCTCCGCCCGCGTAGGCGAGCAGTCCCGGGATGGAGTGGACCAGACGGGCCCGCACACTGTCGTACTCGATGCCTACGGAGACGGCGCCCACGATGTCCCCGCCCGCGTCCCGCAGCGCCACCTTGCCGCGGGCCGAGCGGCCCAGAGTGCCGTTGTCGATCTCCATGACGTCATGGCCCGCGAGGGCGTCGCTGGGGTCCGTGGAGACGACCTTGCCGATCTGGTCGCGGTCGGTGTGGGACCAGCGCACGCCGTCCTTGTTCATGATCACCACGTACTCGGCGCCACTGGCCCGCCTGATCCGCTCGGCCGCGGCCTGGACAGGCCCGTCGCTTGTGGGCCTGGAGGCGGACAGGTCCTCGGCGATCTGTGGCTGGGCGGCCGTCGTCTGCGCGATGGCGAGCGCGCGGCGCATCGCCTGGTCGTCGAGCTGGTCGCTCAGCGGCGCGAGGAAGAGACCGGTGGCGAGCACCGCGACCCCGGCCGCGATGGCCAGCTGCATCAGCAGGACCTGCGAGAACACGCGCCGCGGCAGGCCGAGGCGGCGGCGTCGCGCAGGGGAGGTCGGGCTCATGGGTACGAACGGTACGGCCGCCGACGGGCTACTTCGAAGTCACTGTGGCGGGGATCTCGTACGCAAGCCGCAGGTGCCGGAGCCGTTTTACGGGGCGCCGAGCGGGCGGTGACCATCCGCCCCATCGTGGAGCACCCGCAGCGCCGTCACGTCCATCCGCGCCGGTGATGCGGGAGTCGCGCCGCAGCTCTCCGGACGGGGCGGGAGCGAGGCCACCTCATCGACGGTGACCTGCCACCGGCGGCCGTCGGTGTGCGCGACGGTCACCTCCCGGCGCGGGCTCGTGCCGTCGGTACGGAGGATGCTCAGGGCCCCGGCCGCGTACTCGCCGACCGCCGTGCGCACCGCGAGTTCGGCGGCCTGCCCGGGACGCTCCCAGGCGGAGTTTCCCCGACAGGCATCGGTGACGACGCGGCCCGCGCGGGCCGCGTGGAGGATCTCCTTGACGGCAGGCGCCCGCACCCGCCCGTACGCGTATCCGTAAGGCAGGACGAGCAGGGTGGGAGAGAAGCGATGGCCACCCAGATGGGTGATTTCCCAGGCGCCCTTTTCACCCGATCCGGCGAGCTCGGCGGCGAGCGGCCTGCCGAGCAGGGCGCAGCAGCGGTCGCGCTTGCCGTTGGTGCAGACGAGTACGAGCGGGGCGCCGGTGTGTGCCGCGCCGAAGCCGCCGTGGTCGCCCGCGCCGAGGGCCGCGAAGTCGAGGTCCAGCAGCTGGCGCGGGTCGTCGGTCACCGCGCCCCGCAGCCAGGTGCGGCCGGGGACGGTGTGCCCCAGATACACCTGGTGCCGCGTCGGCGCGTGACAGTCCGCGTGGCGTCCGGGTCGGCGGATGAGGGCGATGCGCACGCCGGTCCCCTCGGCGGCGGCCTCCAGGGCGCGGCCGGTCTCCGGGTCGAGATGGCTGGACCTCAGCGCCTTGGCGCCCCAAGGGCCGGGCTGCTCCAGCAGAAGCCATGTCCTGGCGGTGGCCGCGGTGCCCGCGAGAGGCTCGTCCAGGTCCCGCGAGGCGGTCGCACACGTACTCACGCAGGCGAGCCTAACCCGCACCGTCCCGGCCACCGCACGCCCCACAGGAGTGGGCCGGCAAGGCGTCAGGGTGTGGGGGAGGTCTCGGGAGAGGGCATCTGCTGGGGCGGCCGCACGCCTACGTACTGGCCGCTCGGGCGCATACGCAGCGGGCGTTCGCCGTACTCCTCCAGAGCGTGCGCGATCCAGCCCGCCGTACGCGCCACCGCGAAGATCGTCTCGCCCGCCTCCGCCGGCATCCCCGAAGAGGCAGTGAAGACGGCAAGCGCGAGGTCCACGTTGGCCCGCAGGTCGGTGTGGCGGGCGGTGGTCGCCACCACGTCACGGGCCGCGGCGAGGGCGGGGCCGGCCTTCGGCATCACCTCCAGGAGGGCGAAGAGCGCCTGCGCGCGCGGGTCCTCGCCCGGGTAGAGGCGGTGTCCGAGCCCGGGGACGCGGCGGCCCGCGCGCAGCTCGTCGGCGACGACGGGCGCCGCGCTGCCCCGGTCGAGCACGTCGAGCAGCATGCGGTGGGCGAGACCGCTCGCCGCACCGTGCAGCGGGCCTTCCAAGACGCCGAGGCCCGCCGACACCGCGGCGTAGGGGTGGGCGCGCGCCGAGGCGGCGACCCGGACGGCGAGCGTCGACGCGGCGAGGTCGTGGTCGACGAGAAGCGCGAGAGCCGTGTCGAGCGCGTGCAGTGCCGCTTCGTCGGGCTTGCCGCCGGTCAGCCGTGCCCACAGCCGGCGGGCCATGGGGCCTTCGTCACGGTAGCCGGACAGGACCGGTGGGAGCGCGGTCACGAGGGTGGGGATCAATGTGCGTCCGGTGCCGATGACCGCCTCTTCGGAGAGGTCGAAGCGGAGCGGGTCGGCGGCCGCGGCGGAGATGGCGGCGACCCGCAGGCGGTCGGTCGGACCGCTGTGCTCGGGCAGCGCGTTGACCGCGCGACGGGCCGCGGCGGCGGCCTCCTTGGGGGCGGTGAACTCGATCCCGGGGCGCAGGACACCGGTCCAGAGCCACTCGGCCACCTCTTCGAAGGAGTGGTTCAGGGCGAGCTCCGTCGCGTCGACACCGCGGAAGTAGTAGCGGTCCTTGTCGATGAGTGTGATGCGGGTGCGTACGGAGAGTTCGTTGCCGGTGGCGGGCGCTGCCGGCTCCCGCCTGTTCCTGCGGGCCAGCGCCTCGACCTCCTTCGCGTCGAACGTGCTTCCCCGTGCCCCCGGGCCGCGGCGGCTGCTGAGCTGACCGCGGCTCACGTACGCGTACACGGTCTCGGGCTTCACGCCGAGTAGTTCGGCGGCCTCCTTGGTGCTCAGCCGCCGGCCTTCGTGCGTGGTTCCTTGATCCGTCATGGGCGTCACCGTATCCGCATCGCGACGACTGTATTGGCATATTGATTCAATCAATATTGACAGAGACTCAGTCAAGCATGGACAGTTAAATCAAGTCCAGGTAGGAAGTCGAGGAACAACATGCCGATCAATGGCTCCGCCGCCACCCCCGCCGAGCCCGTCCAGGTCCCACGAGGACTCGCGGGCGTCGTCGTCACCGAGACCGAACTCGGCGACGTCCGGGGACACGAGGGCTTCTACCACTACCGCCAGTACTCGGCCGTCGAGCTCGCGCAGCACCGCAGCTTCGAGGACGTCTGGCACCTGATGTTCCACGGCGAGCTGCCCGACGCCGAGCGGAGCGCCGCCTTCGCCGCGCACACCGCGTCGCTGCGGCATCTGCCCGCCGAGGTGCGTGACGCGCTGCCCGCCGTCGCCCGCGCGAGCGTGCTGTCCGGACCGCTCTCCGGACTGCGCACCGCGCTGTCGCTCTTCGGTGCGTCGAAGGGCTTCCGTCCGGTGTACGACATCGACGACGACCGGCGCCGCGCGGACGCCCTGGAAGCGTCCGCCGTGGTGCCGACCCTGCTCACCGCCCTGTACCGACTCGGCCAGGGGCTAGACCCCGTCGAACCTCGCGACGACCTGTCGTACGCCGCCAACTACCTCTACATGCTGACCGGTTCGGAGCCGGAGGCCGTGCGTGCCCGGGCGATCGAGCAGTACTTGATCTCGACCATTGATCACGGGTTCAACGCGTCAACATTCACCGCACGGGTCATCACCTCGACCGGTGCGGATGTGGCGGCCTGTCTGGTCGGCGCGGTCGGTGCGCTGTCCGGCCCGCTGCACGGCGGTGCGCCGAGCCGCGCCCTGGACACCCTCGACGCGATCGGCACGCCCGACCGCATCGACGGCTGGATCCGCGAGAGGGTCCTAGCGGGCGACCGCATCATGGGCTTCGGGCACCCCGTCTACCGCACCGAGGATCCGCGCTCGCGCATGCTGCGGGGCGTCGCGCAGCAGTTCGGCGGCGACCTGGTGGAGTTCGCGGTCGAGGTGGAGCGGCACGTCGAGGCGATCCTGGCGGAGCTGAAACCAGGTCGGGAACTGCACACGAACGTGGAGTTCTACGCCGGCGTCGTCATGGAGCTGTGCGGGCTGCCCCGCGAGATGTTCACGCCGACGTTCGCGTCCGCGCGGGTGGTCGGCTGGAGCGCGAACATCCTGGAACAGGCCCGCGACTCGAAGATCATCCGCCCGGCGGCGCGGTATGTGGGGGCGATCCCGCCGGTTCCGGTACCGCCGTCCCAGGCAGGCGAACCGGCCTAGGCGGTCTCGCTTTCGCCGGCCGGGGCCCCTTTCCGCGGGCCCCGGCCGCGAGCATTTATCTACCGTGGCAACCAGGTGCACGAGGCCGAACGCGGCCTTGATCTCCGAGGCAGTGCTGTCTCGACCTCCTCCAGCCTCCAGGGGAGCTATTGCAACAAGCCGTCGATGGGCACCGCGTCGAATTCCGTCGCGCCCGCCGTGGTGATGCCGCTGGGTGAGCCGGGCAGCCGCAGAGAGTTGGCGGCGCTCACATACAGGTCAGCCGTTCCGTCACCATCCGCGTCGCGCAGCCGTACCAGACCGCCGAACTGGTCGTAGTCCGTCAACGGGCCCGGCACGCCGGCGGTGTTGCGGGCGAACCACTGTGAACCGGCACCGGACAGACCACTCGCCCGGCCCTTGAAGACGTGCACGCCGCCCGCGTGCTCCTTGCCGTCGATTTCCTCGTCCCGCACGCCGACCGCGAGATCCGCGTAGCCGTCGCCGTTGACGTCGCCCGCCGAGACGGATGAGCCGAACTCGTCGTAGTTCTCCGGGGATCCGGCGACGCCGCTCGTCGACTGGGTGAGGCGGGCGCTGCGGGACGGGCCGCCGGAGGCGCCGTACCAGATGCTGACGCGGCCCTTGTGCTTCGAGTAGAGGGAGGTGCCGATGGCGATGTCGCCGTAGCCGTCCTTGTCGAAGTCGGCGATGACACCGTCGCCGCCGCGCTCGGAGCTGCCGCCGTTACCGGACTCGGACTCCAGGCGCAGGCTCTTGCCCGGGGTGAGCGAGCTCGCGCCGCCCTTGATGAACCAGACGTCGGACGCGATCTTTTCGGGACTGACCACGTCACCGATGATGGCGAGGTCGCTCTTCTTGTCGCCGTTGACCTTGCCGGAGATCAGGGCCGTGGCGTAGAAGGACGTCGTCTTGTCGAGCTTGGTCACGGTGCTGGTGGTGCCGGAGCGCTTGAGCGGACCGCGGTAGACGTAGGTCATGGACTCGTTGATGACGGCCAGGTCCTGCTTGCCGTCCCCGTTGAAGTCACCGGTCGCCAGGTCCTTGCCCATGTAGTTGTTGGCGCCGGGGTTCTTGTTCGGGAGAGTCGTGCCTTTGGACAGGCCGGAGGCGGAGCCCCACAGGATCGTCACGGCGCCCTGGTCGGCGCCGTGGGAGCCGTTCTCGCCGGTGGCCGCCACCGCGAGGTCGCCGTATCCGTCGCCGTCGAAGTCCGCGGCGGCCCGTACCTCGCCGAACATGTCGTCGGCCTCGTCGGCACCGGGCACGCCGGGGCTCGCCTGGGTGATGCGCTGCTGTGCGGAGCCGGGCCCGGTGGCGGTGCCGAAGACCACGGTGACGCCGCCACCGCCTCTGGCGCTGAAGCTCGAGTACGCGTAGTCGCGGTAGCCGTCACCGTTGAAGTCGTCGCCGTGCTTCGCGGGCGCGGCGCTCGCTGCCGCGGCGGGCAGGGCGAGGGGGGTGAGGCCCGCCACCAGGAGGCTGGCGAGTGTAGCCGTCGTGAGGGTGCGCATGGGACGCATGGGGGTGGAGTTCCTTGTGAGTGGAGTTGTGGAGCGGGTGGAGATGCGAAGCGAGTGGAGGGGCGGAGGCGACGGGGTCGGTCGCCGAGCCGGGCGCCGAAGCGGGGTGCGTGGCGCGGTGACGCGTGAGGTCGGCGAAGCAGGAGACCGGTGGTGAGGCCGAAGGGTTGTACGGGGTGCAGAGTCACGTCGTATGTGACGGTTGGTGTTGGTTCTGCTTTCGGCCGTACGGCGTTCGCTGGGCGCGACGGCATCCCGCCACTCGTATGAGGGATGGTGGTTGCGCGGTGGCGGCAGGTTGCACCGTGGCAAACCTGGAGACGTACCGGACCCCGCAGGGCCCGGTCACGTGAGCGCGGCCGGGCCCGCGCCGTGAGGGCACGCGGGAATGAGAGCCCTTGGCGCTGAAGTCGCAACTCTCGCTGCTGGAACAGCAGGTTCACGATGAGGAGCAGGGCCGTCAGCCCGGAGAAGACGGCGCTCACTCCGCCGAAGCAGCCGCTGAGAGCGCTGCGTTCCTGTGCCGTTCGCCGGTCCTCGTTGGTCACCTCCACGCCGTGTATCAGCCAGTCGCTGATGATGACGGAGGGCGCACCCGTCGCGACGATTCCCGGAGGCGGGAGAGTGGCGCGGCCGGACGGCGGTGTCGCCGGGGCCGCAGGGCTTCGGCCGGGGCCGCCGGGGGCTTCGGCCGGGGCCCGCGGACGACAGGGGTCGCTCAGGCCTCGGGGATGTCGCCCCTGGCCCGGATCAATGTCTCCCTGCTGATCACGACGATACGTTCGTAGTCGGCTCGTCCGGCATCGGCGGGCAGTTCGCCATCGAGGGTGTCGGTCCTGTCTGTCCCGATCACTGCGAAGTTGCCATCGGTGAGTTCGAAAATGTCGGGGCACGTCTGCCCCGTCTGGCTGCCCCGCTCACGCGGAGACACACCGATGCGGCGCACGATCTTCAAAGCGATCCCGGTCCTTGGGGTCAGTGGAGTTGAAGGCGGGGTCAGAGTACCGGTCGGTGTCGAAGATGTTGGCTTGAAGTAATCCAACTGGCCCTACCCAGCGGGAGGTTCACCGACCACCCACCACTCGTCCGTATCGGCGTGATCCAGCTCCTCGGCCAGTCGGTCCATCACTCGTCCCACCTTGGCCTCGTCGGAAGAGTGGTCCAGGCTTGCGCGATGGTGGCGGGTCGCGTCCCAGTACTGCCGGAAGATGGGGTTCTGGCACATCACCCGAAGGTGGCCGTACAGCTCCTGCAAGGTCACGGCGCCGATGCGGTGGGCGTGCAGCGCGTTGATGTAGAGGGCATTGGCGAAGAGGAACTGCCGCTGCCGCTCCGGGGGCACGGGCTCGTCGTACGTGTTCAGGACCGCGGCGAGTGTGGCATCCCCCATCGCCTTGCACAGCAGGTCGAAGTGGAGCCGGTGCTGTTCGGTGAGTGCCGCGTTCCGCCGCTCGGCGGCCAGCGCAGCGCGTTCGCGTTCGGCCACTCGGTGCTCGCGTTCCGTGAGGTGAACCGAAAGGCGCCGCCCCTTGGACCGCAGCAGCATGAAGGTGCCTGTCGCGAATGAGAGCCCTGCCACCGCGGCCGGACCCACCCCCCGTGTCAACAATTTCTGTGTGGTCATGTCAACCCCCGAATCGGCGACCGTCCGCCGGTCGTCGGGTGCGGGTCGACAGGGAGCGGACCGGCGAGCGATGGGCGGTGCGCTTGCCGTCTCCCAGGGTGCCGAGCGGCTCTGACCGGCGGGGAGGCGGAGAGGAGGCGCACGGAAGGAAGCAGGGGTCGCACATCCCGGCGCCGTGCCTAACGTGTGCCCCGCGAGCGCCGCTAACAATCGTTCACTTCGCGGCCGGACTACGCCCACCTATCCTGGGGCCGTCTTCATTCGTCGTACGGGGCCCGCCGTGGACCGTACCTGCGTCGACACGAGAGGTCCGCGTTGAACAAGCAGCAGATCCCGGTCGTCGTCCTGGCCGGGTTCCTGGGCTCCGGCAAGACGACTCTGCTCAACCATCTGCTGCACCGCAGCGGCGGCAGCCGGATCGGCGCCATCGTCAACGACTTCGGGTCCATCGAGATCGACGCCATGTCGGTCGCCGGTCAGCTCGGCGACTCGACCGTCTCCCTCGGCAACGGATGCCTGTGCTGTGCCGTGGACGCGAGCGAGCTCGACGAGTACCTGGAGCGGCTCGCCCGGCCCGCCGCGCGCATCGACGTCATCGTCATCGAGGCCAGCGGGCTCGCCGAGCCGCAGGAGCTCGTGAAGATGCTGCTGGCCAGCGAGAACCCGCACATCGTGTACGGGGGCCTCGTGGAGGTCGTCGACGCCGCCGAGTTCGACGCGACCAGGGAGCGTCACCCCGAAGTGGACCGGCATCTGGGCATCGCCGACCTCGTCGTCGTCAACAAGGCCGACCGGGTGCCCGACGAGGAGCGTGAGCGGGTCCTCGGTGTCGTCCGCGGGCTCGCGGGGCGCGCGGCCGTGGTCGCCGCCTCCTACGGCCGCGTCGACGTGGAGCTCTTCTTCGACCGTGCGCCGGTGGGGGAGCGGGTCGGACAGCTCTCCTTCGACGATCTGCGGGACGACGTCGACGCCCGAGGCGAACCCGGTACCGCCCGCAGCGGCGCCGACGCTCCGGAGGGCGGCGGGTGCTGCGAGGACAGCTCCTGCGCACACCACAACCACCTGCACGCCGCCTACGAAAGCCTCGCCTTCACCTCCGAGGTGCCCATGGGGCCGCGCCCCCTCATGGCCCTTCTCGACAGCAGGCCCGAAGGGCTCTACCGCATCAAGGGGTACGTCGACTTCGGCGCCGCCGACCCGCGGAACCGGTACGAGGTGCACGCCGTGGGGCGGTTTCTGCGCTTCTACCCGGAGCCGTGGGCTCCGGACGAGCCGCGGCTGACGCAGCTGGTGCTCATCGGGTCGGGCGTCGACGTACCGGCTCTGGAGAAGGAGCTTGAGGCCTGTCGCGCGTACGCCCCCCAGGCCGATGAGCACGGCATGTGGGGCGTACTGCGCTACGTCCAGGAGCCCGGCGAGGGCCCGGTCGAGGAACCGGCCGAGGCAAGCTAGCCAGAGCCAGAGCCAGAGCCAGAGCCAGGCCGACCGAACGAAAGTCGGCCCGACCGAACGAAAGCCGGCCCCAACAGGGCCGGCCGCCGACTACACCGGCCCCGCCACCGCCGCCACCGGCTTCGCGAGCGAGACACCCGAACCGTCACGCCGCGGGTCGATCTCCGGCAGCTCGGCCGGGGCGCCGTTGCGCTGCGCCGCGTGCGGAGGCGTCGGGCCCGCCCAGGCGAAGCTCAGGCAGTCCTCGCCCTTCAGGAAGCGCTGGACGCGTACGCCACCCGTGGCGCGGCCCTTGCGCGGATACTGGTCGAACGGCGTGAGCTTGGCCGTCGTCTGCACCGAGTCGTCGAGGGTGCCGCGCGAGCCCGCCACCGTGAAGACGACCGCGTCCACCGCCGGATCCACCGCCGCGAAGGAGATGACCTTCGCGCCGTCCGCGAGCTTGATGCCCGTCATGCCACCGGCGGGACGGCCCTGGGGACGCACCTGCGCGGCCTGGTAGCGAAGGAGCTGGGAGTCGTCCGTGATGAAGACCAGGTCCTCCTCACCGGTGCGCAGCTCGGCTGCGCCGACGATCCGGTCACCGTCCTTGAGGGTGATGACCTCCAACTCCTCCTTGTTGGACGGATAGTCGGGGACCACGCGCTTGACGACGCCCTGCTCCGTGCCGAGCGCGAGGCCCGGCGAGGACTCGTCGAGCGTCATCAGGCAGATCAGCTTCTCGTCCTTCTCCAGGGAGAGCAGCTCCGAGACGGGCGCCCCTCCGGAGAGGTTGGGTGCGGCCGCCGTCTCCGGCAGCTGGGGGAGGTCCACTACGGAGAGGCGCAACAACCGCCCCTCGGACGTGACCGCGCCCACCTCACCGCGTGCCGTCGCCGGCACCGCCGACAGGATCACGTCGTGCTTGACGCGCTTGGTGTCGCCGTCGGCGAAGGGTTCGCCGTTCGCCGTACGGGCCAGGAGGCCGGTCGACGACAGGAGCACCCGGCACGGATCGTCGGCCACCTGCAGCGAGACCGTGGCGGCCGGGGAACCCGTCGACTCCAGGAGTACGGTGCGCCGGTCGGTGCCGAACTTCTTGGCGACGGCGGCCAGTTCGGCGGAGACCAGCTTGCGCAGCTCCGCGTCCGACTCCAGGATCCCGGTCAGCTCGTCGATCTCGCCGTTGAGCCGGTCGCGCTCGGACTCCAGCTCGATGCGGTCGAACTTGGTCAGCCGGCGCAGCGGCGTGTCCAGGATGTACTGCGTCTGGATGTCGCTCAGCGAGAAGCGCTCCATCAGGCGCTCCTTGGCCTGCGCGGAGTTCTCACTGGAGCGGATGAGGCGGATGACCTCGTCGATGTCCAGGAGCGCGACCAGGAGGCCCTCGACCAGGTGCAGGCGGTCGCGCTTCTTGCTGCGGCGGAACTCGCTGCGGCGGCGCACCACGTTGAACCGGTGGTCGAGATAGACCTCCAGGAGCTCCTTGAGGCCGAGGGTGAGGGGCTGGCCGTCCACCAGGGCCACGTTGTTGATGCCGAAGGACTCCTCCATCGGCGTCAGCTTGTAGAGCTGTTCCAGGACGGCCTCGGGGACGAAGCCGTTCTTGATCTCGATGACCAGGCGCAGGCCGTGCGCGCGGTCGGTGAGGTCCTTGACGTCGGCGATGCCCTGCAGCTTCTTCGAGCCGACCAGGTCCTTGATCTTGGAGATGACCTTTTCGGGACCTACGGAGAAGGGCAGTTCGGTGACGACCAGGCCCTTGCGGCGCGCCGTCACGTTCTCCACGGAGACCGTGGCACGGATCTTGAACGAGCCGCGGCCCGATTCGTACGCATCCTTGATGCCGGTCAGACCGACGATCCTGCCGCCGGTGGGCAGGTCGGGGCCCGGCACGTACTTCATCAGGGTCTCGAGGTCGGCCGC
The DNA here is from genome assembly GCF_042880275.1 of Streptomyces sp. NPDC058308. NCBI lineage: Bacteria > Bacillati > Actinomycetota > Actinomycetes > Kitasatosporales > Streptomycetaceae > Streptomyces > Streptomyces sp. NPDC058308. The sequence goes on along the minus strand of NZ_JBHVZA010000052.1, from coordinate 13,986 downwards.
CGGGTGCTTGATCAGGTGGCGGGCGGCGGCGATGACCTCGCCGAGGTTGTGCGGCGGCATGTTGGTCGCCATGCCGACGGCGATGCCGGACGCGCCGTTGACCAGGAGGTTCGGGTAGGCGGCGGGGAGGGCGGTGGGCTCTCTCTCCTGGCCGTCGTAGTTCGGCTCGAAGTCGACCGTGTTCTCGTCGATCGACTCCGTCATCAGGGAGGTGGCGTCGGCCATCTTGCACTCGGTGTACCGCATGGCGGCCGGCGGGTCGTCGTTGCCGAGCGAGCCGAAGTTGCCGTGGCCGTCCACCAGGGGGAGGCGCATCGAGAAGGGCTGGGCCATGCGCACCAGCGCGTCGTAGATCGACGCGTCGCCGTGCGGGTGCAACTTACCCATGACCTCGCCGACGACGCGGGCACACTTCACATAGCCGCGGTCGGGGCGCAGGCCCATCTCGTTCATCTGGTACACGATCCTGCGGTGCACCGGCTTCATGCCGTCGCGGGCGTCCGGCAGGGCGCGTGAATAGATGACCGAATACGCGTACTCGAGGAAGGAGCCCTGCATCTCGTCGACGACGTCGATGTCGAGGATCTTCTCCTCGTACGAGTCGTCGGGCGGCGGGGTCTTCGTGCTGCGGCGGGCCATCGCTGCTGCGGCTCCTTCACCAACAAGTGCGGGATCTGACGCCGACCATTGTGGACTGTCCCACTGACAACGCAGACCACGACCCGTGCACCGGCGGCGTCACACGCGACTACGCCGAGGGCGGAGCGGGAACTTCGTCAGGTGCTGACACGCTTGCATACAGTGGCAGGACTGGCAGCAATTGTTCTGATCCAGCGATGATCCAGCGATCGAAGGGACGTACATGCCCATGGGTCACACGGCCACAGCCGAGGCCGGCTCCGGAGGCCTGACAGCGACCGAGCACCGGCTGGCCAATGGCCTGCGCGTGGTGCTCTCCGAGGACCACCTGACCCCGGTCGCCGCGGTCTGCCTCTGGTACGACGTCGGCTCCCGCCACGAGGTCAAGGGGCGAACCGGCCTCGCGCACCTCTTCGAGCACCTCATGTTCCAGGGCTCGAAGCAGGTGCACGGCAACGGCCACTTCGAGCTGGTCCAGGGGGCGGGCGGTTCGCTCAACGGCACGACGAGCTTCGAGCGCACCAACTATTTCGAGACCATGCCCGCACACCAGTTGGAGCTGGCCCTGTGGCTCGAGGCCGACCGGATGGGCTCACTGCTCTCCGCGCTCGACGAAGAGTCCATGGAAAACCAGCGCGACGTCGTCAAGAACGAACGCCGCCAGCGCTACGACAACGTCCCGTACGGCACCGCCTTCGAGAAGCTGACCGCTCTCTCGTACCCGGAGGGCCACCCCTACCACCACACGCCGATCGGCTCCATGGCCGACCTGGACGCGGCCACCCTGGAGGACGCCCGCGCGTTCTTCCGCACGTACTACGCGCCGAACAACGCCGTCCTGTCGATCGTCGGCGACATCGACCCGGCTCAGACGCTCGCCTGGGTCGAGAAGTACTTCGGGTCGATCCCCGGGCACGACGGCAAGCAGCCGCCGCGCGACGGCTCCCTGCCCGAGCGCATCGGCAAGGAGCTGCGTGAGGTCGTCGAGGAGGACGTGCCGGCCCGCGCCCTGATGGCCGCCTACCGCCTCCCGGAGGACGGCACGCGCGCGTGCGACGCGGCCGACATCGCCCTCACCGTCCTCGGCAGTGGCGAGTCCTCCCGGCTCTACAACCGCCTCGTGCGCCGTGACCGCACCGCGGTCGCCGCCGGGTTCGGCCTGCTGCGCCTGGCCGGGGCGCCCTCGCTCGGCTGGCTGGACGTGAAGACGTCGGGCGACGTCGAGGTGCCCGTCATTGAGGCCGCCGTCGACGAGGAGCTCGCCCGCTTCGCCGCGGAGGGCCCCACTCCGGAGGAGATGGAGCGCGCCCAGGCCCAGCTGGAGCGAGAGTGGCTCGACCGGCTCGGCACGGTCGCGGGCCGCGCCGACGAACTGTGCCGGTACGCCGTCCTGTTCGGTGACCCGCAGCTCGCCCTCACCGCCGTGCAGCGCGTCCTCGACGTCAGCGCCGCGGAGGTCCAGGAGGCCGCCAAGGCCCGCCTGCGCCCCGACAACCGCGCGGTGCTCGTGTACGAACCCGTGACCGTCGCCGACGAGGGCGAAGCAGGCGTCGTGGACGCCGTGGACGCCGTGGACGCCGAGGAAGAGGAGGCGGCGAAGTGACCGAGGCCGCGACGATGCAGTTCCATCCACAGCCCCAGGCCGGCACGGCCAAGCCCTGGGCCTTCCCGGCGCCCGAGCGCGGCACGCTGCCCAACGGCCTCACCGTGCTGCGGTGCCACCGCCCGGGCCAGCAGGTCGTCGCCGTCGAGATCCACCTCGAAGCGCCGCTGGACGCCGAGCCCGAGGGCCTCGACGGCGTCGCCACGATCATGGCGCGGGCCTTCAACGAGGGCACCGACAAGCACTCCGCCGAGGAGTTCGCCGCCGAGCTCGACCGCTGCGGCGCGACGCTCGACGCGCACGCCGACCACCCGGGCGTGCGGGTCTCCCTGGAGGTCCCGGTCTCCCGGCTCCCCAAGGCGCTCGGCCTGCTCGCCGACGCCCTGCGGGCCCCCGCCTTCGCGGACAGCGAGGTCGAACGGCTCGTACGCAACCGCCTGGACGAGATCCCGCACGAGGCCGCCAACCCGGCGCGCCGCGCCGCCAAGGAGCTCTCCAGGCAGCTCTTCCCGGCCACCTCGCGCATGTCCCGGCCGCGCCAGGGCACCGAGGCGACGGTCACGGCCATCGACTCGGCGGCGGTGCGCGCCTTCTACGAGAAGCACGTCCGGCCCGCCACGGCCACCCTCGTCGTCGTCGGCGACCTGACCGGCACCGACCTGGACGCCGTCCTCGCGGACACCGTCGGCGCCTGGACCGGCTCCGCGGGCGAACCGCGCCCGGTGCCGCAGGTGACCGCCGACGACCGCGGCCGCGTCGTCATCGTGGACCGCCCCGGAGCGGTCCAGACGCAGCTGCTGATCGGCCGCGTGGGCGCCGACCGGCACGACCGCGTCTGGCCGGCCCAGGTCCTCGGCACGTACTGCCTGGGCGGCACCCTCACCTCCCGCCTCGACCGCGTCCTGCGGGAGGAGAAGGGATACACCTACGGAGTGCGGGCGTTCAGCCAGGTGCTTCGCTCGGCGCCGGACGGCACGGGCGCCGCGATGCTCGCCATCAGCGGCTCCGTGGACACCGAGTCCACCGGCCCGGCACTCGGCGACCTCTGGAAGGTCCTGCGCACCCTCGCCGCCGAGGGCCTGACCGACGCCGAGCGCGATGTGGCCGTGCAGAACCTGGTGGGCGTGGCCCCGCTCAAGTACGAGATGGCCGCCTCCGTAGCAGCCACCCTCGCCGACCAGGTCGAGCAGAACCTGCCGGACGACTTCCAGGCGCAGCTGTACCGGCGGCTGGCCGCCACCGGCACCGTGGAGGCCACTGCCGCCGTCGTGAACGCCTTCCCGGAGGACCGCCTGGTGACGGTCCTCGTCGGGGACGCCGCGCAGATCGAGGAGCCCGTCAGGGCGCTCGGGATCGGTGACGTGAGCGTGGTCACGGGCTGAGTGACAGTCAGGACATAAGAGGACCCCAGTGGCCACTTCGGCCGCTGGGGTCCTCATATGTCCGAATTGCTATGGAGGTTGCCTGTCTGCTCTGTGGCGTGCGCTACAAAAGCCGCGTTCTGTTTGTCGAACGAAAGAGGCCCCGTTTAGCGTCGGTCCGGCTGTTCGTCGCGCAGTACGCCGCACCCGCGGCACCGGACAGTCATCGCCGAGTCCCCGTACGGTGCGAGCCAGGGGAGCCGGGGACCCACACGTCCCCTGGGGTGAATCGGGCACCTTGCCGTGAGGCGAGGAGCCCGTAGGAGACCTTCCTGCTCCGAACCCGTCAGCTAACCCGGTAGGCGAGAGGGAAGGAAAGGATCACCCGCCACATGGCGTTCACCCGTGCCACCGGGAAGCACCGTCGTCCGAGCCGCCTCACGCGGACCACCGCGAACGTCGCGGGTGTCGCGGCGCTCACCACCACCGGTGTCATCGGAGGCCTCGCGGCTCCGGCGCTCGCCGCCGCCGACGAAGCGGCCGTCGAACACACCGGCCTCACCCAGGCGATATCCGTCGGCGACTCGCTCGCCGAGAACATCGGCGAGCAGGCCGCCGCCCAGCGCCAGGCCGCCGACGACGCTGCTGCCGCGAAGAAGGCCGAAGAGGCCGCCAAGAAGAAGGCCGCGGAGGAGAAGCGCAAGGCCGAGGCCGAGGCGAAGGCGAAGGCCAAGAAGGAGCGCGAGGCCAAGGAGCGCGCCGCCCGCGAGGCCGAGCGCAAGCGCCTGAACACCTACGTGGCCCCGGTCGATGGCTCCTACGTCTCCACGGGCTACCAGACCGGCGGCGCCATGTGGTCCTCCGGCAGCCACACCGGCATCGACTTCCACGCCGCGTCCGGCACCTCCGTCCACGCGGTCGGCTCCGGCACCGTCGTCGAGGCCGGCTGGGGAGGGGCGTACGGCAACAACGTGGTCATCAAGATGAACGACGGCACGTACACCCAGTACGGCCACATGTCGTCCCTCGGCGTCACCGTCGGCCAGACGGTCACCCCGGGCCAGCAGATCGGCCTCTCCGGCTCCACCGGCAACTCCAGCGGCCCGCACCTCCACTTCGAGGCCCGCACCGGCGAGGAGTACGGCTCGGACATCGACCCGATCGCATACCTCCGCTCGCACGGCGTCAACGTCTGACGCACGCGGCCCCGCAGCACTCCACCGAAAGCCCCGGCTCCTGGCGAGCCGGGGCTTTCGGCATTGCCGCCGCTCGCACCCGCCGCAATTGGCCAAAAGATATCCATGGATTCCGGCCCGCCGTCGGAAATTGCGGCTCTCTGCAATAGAGTCACCGGACGAGCGTCGGTCGACCGCGATTGTGCGGGGATGAAGGCGGAGGTCCGGGTCATGCGTGTTCCCGCCCATTCGGTATGCACGGCCATACGGGACGACATCGTCGCCGGCGTGCACGAAAGGGGCAGTCGGCTCGCCGAGGAAGTCCTCGCGCGCCGGTACGGCGTCTCCCGCGTCCCCGTGCGCGAGGCCCTGCGCACCCTGGAGGCCGAGGGGTTCGTCGTCACCCGCAGGCACGCGGGCGCGTGCGTGGCCGAGCCCACGGAGCAGGAGGCCGCGGATCTCCTGGAGGTGCGGACGCTCCTCGAACCGCTCGCCGCGGCACGCGCCGCGCAGCGCCGCACGGACGCGCACCTCAAGGTCCTGCGCGGACTGGTCAGGCTGGGCCAGGAACGCGCCAGGAACGGCCGGGGGGAGGATCTGCGGCCCCTGGGTGGCTGGTTCCACGAGACGCTCGCCCAGGCGTCCGGCAACCCGGGCCTCAGCGCCCTGCTCATCCAACTGCGGCACAAGGCCGCCTGGATGTACGTCGTCGACAGCCCGGCGGCGCCGGCCGACTCCTGGGCCGAGCACGCGGCGATCGTCGACGCGGTGGCCCGCCGGGACGCGGAGCGGGCCAGGGCGCTCACCGCCGCGCACGCCGCGCGCGCGACGGCCGCGTACCGGCCGCGCCATGCCGGGCGGCCCGGTCGCGGCCGGGTGAGGGATTCGCAACATGCCGTAAACACGGTCAGCCTCCAGAATTAACGGAGGCGCCGTATACAAAGGAGAGACATTTCTTGTCCCTTATTTGTTGAGCGTTTGCCGTGTGCTCCCTCAATTTTTTGCGCGAGAACTTCGGCGAGGCGTCAGCGCGAAATCAGCGGAGTCGGCGGAGTCGTCCACGCAAACGGCGATGGGGTCACCCGGAATTCCGGGTGACCCCATCGCCGTTTTCCACGAATGTGTCCTAGACCGTCTCCGGAAGCTCCTCGAGCCCCTCCGAGACCAGCTTCGCCAGACGGTCGAGGGCGGCGTCCGCGCCCTCGGCGTCGGAGGCGAGCACGATCTCCTCGCCGCCCTGGGCGCCCAGACCGAGCACCGCGAGCATCGAGGCGGCGTTGACCGGGTTGCCGTCGGCCTTGGCGATCGTCACGGGGACGCCGGCGGCCGTGGCCGCGCGGACGAAGATGGAGGCGGGTCGGGCGTGAAGGCCCTCGGCCCAGCCGACGTTGACGCGGCGCTCAGCCATGTGTTGCTGCCCTTCCAGGTGTCTCACACTTGTCTAGACCAGTGTCTCATGCCGTCACGAGTGCTCCGTCGGACAGGTGTCCGCCCCGCTCGCCCTCGACCTGTCCTAGCCTGCCCCGGCCCCGGCGGCCGCGCGACCCGTACCCTGGCCCCATGCAGACCGCGTCGGATCGGCAGGATCGGCACGACTACCCCGCCCACTGGGAAGCCGATGTGGTGCTGCGCGACGGAGGTACCGCCCGGATCAGGCCGATCACGGCCGAGGACGCGGACCGCCTGGTCAGCTTCTACGAACAGGTGTCGGACGAGTCGAAGTACTACCGCTTCTTCGCGCCCTACCCGCGCCTGTCCGCCAAGGACGTGCACCGTTTCACCCACCACGACCAAGTGGACCGGGTGGGGCTGGCGGCCACGGTGGGCGGCGAGTTCATCGCCACCGTGCGCTTCGACCGCATCGACGAGCGCGGCATGGCCGCCAGCGCCCCGGCGGACGAGGCCGAGGTCGCCTTTCTCGTCCAGGACGCCCACCAGGGCCGCGGCGTCGCCTCCACCCTTCTGGAACACATCGCGGCCGTCGCCAGGGAGCGCGGCATCCGCCGGTTCGCGGCCGAGGTGCTGCCCGCCAACACCAAGATGATCAAGGTGTTCACGGACGCCGGCTACCAGCAGAAGCGCAGCTTCGAGGACGGTGTCGTCCGCCTGGAGTTCGACCTGGAGCCGACGGACCGTTCCCTCGCCGTGCAGCGCGCCCGCGAACAGCGGGCCGAGGGGCGCTCCGTGCAGCGTCTCCTGACGCCGGGCTCGGTCGCGGTGATCGGCGTCGGCCGGGTCCCCGGCGGCGTCGGCCGCAGCGTCCTGAGCAACCTCAGGGAGTCCGGTTTCACCGGGCGCCTGTACGCGGTGAACAGCGCGTTCGGCGAGGAGGGCGACGGTGAGGAGGGCGACGGCGCCGGCATCGACGGGGTGCCCGCGCACCGTTGTGTCGCGGCCATCGAGGAGCCCGTGGACCTCGCGGTGATCGCCGTGCCCGCCGACCGGGTGCCGCAGGTCGTCGCCGAGTGCGGGGAGCGCGGGGTGCAGGGCCTCGTGGTGCTCTCCGCCGGGTACGGGGAGAGTGGCCCGAAGGGGCGCGAGCGGCAGCGCGAACTGGTCCGCCAGGCCAGGTCGTACGGCATGCGGATCATCGGTCCCAACGCCTTCGGCGTCATCAACACCTCGCCGCGGACGCGGCTCAACGCCTCGCTCGCCCCGCAGTTGCCCGCGCGCGGGCGGATCGGTCTGTTCACCCAGTCCGGCGCGATCGGCATCGCCCTGCTGTCCGGCCTGCACCGGCGGGGCGCGGGCCTCTCCACGTTCGTCGGCTCCGGCAACCGCGCGGACGTGTCCGGCAACGACCTGCTCCAGTACTGGTACGAGGATCCGGACACCGACGTCACGCTGATGTACCTGGAGACCATCGGCAACCCGCGCAAGTTCACCCGGCTCGCGCGGCGTTCGGCGACCGCCAAGCCGCTGGTCGTGGTGCAGGGCGCCCGGCACAGCGGCATCGCCCCGACCGGCCACGCCGTGCAGGCGACCCGGCTGCCGCACGCCACGGTCTCGGCGCTGCTGCGCCAGGCGGGCGTCGTCCGCGTCGACACCGTCACGGAGATGGTCGACGCCGGGCTGCTCCTCGCGGGCCAGCCGCTGCCGTCCGGGCCCAGGGTGGGCATCCTGGGGAACTCCGAGTCGCTCGGTCTCCTCACGTACGACGCGTGCATGGCCGACGGACTGCGGCCGCTGCCGCCCCGCGACCTGACGACCGGAGCGGTCCCCGCCGACTTCCGGGCGGCGCTCGCCGAGGCGCTGTCGGACGACGGCTGCGACGCGGTGATCGTCAACGCCATCCCCTGGGTGGGGGAGGACGGGGCCACCACCGACCCCGAGACACTGGCCACGGAGCTGCGGGCGGCGGCCGCGGGATGCCCCGCGAAACCCGTTGCCGTGGTCCACGTTGAGCTCGGCGGGCTCGCCGAGGCGCTGGCGGCCGCCACCAGTACCAGGCCCGACGCGGTCACTCCCGTGCCCGGCGCCGTCGCACCTGACACCCGGGGCGCGGCCGATACCGGTACCGGCGCGGAACCCCGTCCCTCCGTAGAGACCACCGCAGAGGCCACCGCCGACCCCGCGCCCCAGCCCACCGACCAGTACCGCATCCCCGCCTACCCCGCCGCCGAGCGCGCCGTACGCGCCCTCTCCGAAGCGGTCAAGTACGCACAGTGGCGGCGCGAGGCCGCCGAGCCGGGGCGGGTGCCCGAGTACGACGACATCGACGAGAGCGGGACCGCCGGGCGCATCGCGGAGCTGCTCGCCAAGGACGGCGACCCGCGCGGTGCCACCCTTGCCGCCGACGACGCCCACGAACTGCTCAGGCACTACGGCATCCGCGTACGGCGGGCCCTGCCCGCGCCCGACGCCGACGCGGCAGCGCAGGCCGCGCGCGTCATCGGCTACCCCGTGGCCCTGAAGACCACGGCCCCGCACCTGCGGCACCGCGCCGACCTCGGCGGGGTCCGCCTCGACCTCACGGACGAGGGGCAACTGCGCCGGGCCTACCAGGAATTGACGGAGCTCTTCGGCAAGCCCGCGGAGCTGCGGCCCGTCGTGCAGGGCATGGTGCCGCGCGGCGTCGACACCGTGGTGCGGGCGGTCATCGACCCGGCGGCCGGAGCGGTGCTCTCCTTCGGTCTCGCGGGCGCCGCATCCGAGCTGCTCGGCGATACCGCGCACCGCCTCGTCCCGGTTACCGACCGCGAGGCGGCCTCCCTGGTCAGGTCCATCCGCACCGCGCCGCTCCTGTTCGGCTGGCGCGGGTCCGCGCCCGTCGACACCCCGGCCCTCGAAGAGCTGCTCCAGCGGGTCTCCCGGCTCGTCGACGACCACCCCGAAGTCGTCGGCGTCTCCCTGGAGCCCGTGGTCGTCGCCCAGCGAGGCCTCTCCGTGCTCGGCGCCTCCGTCCGGCTCGCGCCCCCGCCCGCCCGCGACGACCTCGGCCCGCGCACCCTTCCCGGCTACTGAGGCCCTCTTCCCGGGCACGGAAGCACCCTTCCCGGGTACCGATGCGCTCAGCTGGGTACCGAGGCGGCCGCGGGGCACCGTGCGCCCCGCACCGGGCCGTAGGATGGACGGCATGGCAAAGACCGGTACGACGACCCAGGGGCTGCGCGCGGCGATCGAGCGCAGCGGCTACTACCCGGCCCTCGTGGCCGAGGCGGTGGAGGCCGCGATCGGCGGCGAGGCCATCGGGTCGTTCCTGGTCCACCAGGAGACGACGTTCGATGCCAACGAAGTGCGCAGGCACGTCACCGTCCTCGTCCTGACCGGTACGCGCTTCATCGTCAGCCACACCGACGAGCAGGCGGCGGACAGCACGTCCCCGACGCCGTACGCGACGACCTCCACGGAGTCGGTCAAGATCGGCCGCATCTCCTCGGTCGTGGTCAGCCGCGTCGTCGCCAATCCCGAGAAGTACGTTCCCGGCACACCGCCGCGCGAGGTCGTCCTGACCATCGGCTGGGGTGCCGTGTCGCGCATCGACCTGGAGCCCGCGGCCTGCGGTGACCCCAACTGCGAGGCGGACCACGGGTACACGGGCAGCTCGACCGCCGACGACCTCAGCCTGCGGGTCAGCGAGGCGGGGGACGGCCCCGACGCGGTGCGGCAGACCCTCGCCTTCGCCCAGGCACTGTCCGAGGCGACCGCGGACACCGCCCGCTGATGGCCCTGCCCTCCTGGGACGACGTACAGCCGCTCTCCCTCGACACCGCACCTGTGCCCGCGTACGGCACGGGCTCCCTGGCCGACCTGCTCCCCACCCTCGTCGCCCTTCAAGGCGTCGACGGCTTCACGCCCACGATCCCCGAGCTCGCCCCGGCCGACCGGAACTGCGTCTTCCTGATCGACGGCCTCGGCTGGGAGCAGCTCAAGGCCCACCCGGCCGAGGCGCCCTTCCTGGCCTCGCTCCTGCAGAGCTCGCGGGGCGGCACCGGCCGGCCCCTCACCGCGGGTTTCCCCGCCACCACCGCGACCTCGCTCGCCTCGGTCGGCACGGGCCTGCCGCCCGGCGCCCACGGCCTGCCCGGCTACACCGTCCGCGACCCGGCCACGGGCGAACTGATGAACCAGCTCCGCTGGAACCCGTGGACCGATCCGTACGCGTGGCAGCCCTATCCCACCGTCTTCCAGCAGGCCCACGCCGCCGGTGTGCACACCGCGCAGGTCTCGGCCCCGCACTTCGAGCACACCCCGCTCACCAAGGTCGCCCTGAGCGGCGGCTCCTTCCGGGGCAGACTCTCCGGAGAGGACCGCATGGACCTCGCCGCTCAGCAACTGGCCGCGGGGGACCGTTCGTTGGTCTACACGTACTACGCGGAAGTGGACGGCAAGGGACACCGCTTCGGCGTGGACTCCGACGCCTGGCGCGGCCAGCTCATGTACGTCGACCGGCTCGCCCAGCGCCTCGCCGAGCAGCTGCCGCCGCGCAGTGCCCTGTACGTCACCGCGGACCATGGCATGATCGACATCCCCTTCGACGAGCAGTCCCGCATCGACTTCGACGAGGACTGGGAGCTGCGCGCCGGCGTCGCCCTCCTCGGCGGCGAGGGCCGCGCCCGCCACGTCTACGCGGTGCCGGGCGCCGAGAACGACGTCCTGACGGTCTGGCGCGAGGTGCTCGGCGAACAGTTCTGGGTGGCCTCCCGCGACGAGGCGATCGCCGCGGGCTGGTTCGGTCCACACATTGATCAACGTGTGTACGAGCGCCTCGGCGACGTCATCGCCGCCGCCCACGACGATGCCGCGATCATCGCCACGGAGCGCGAGCCCAACGAGTCCGCCCTGGTCGGCATGCACGGTTCCATGACCCCCGTCGAGCAACTGGTCCCGCTCCTGGAAGTACGCTCCTGACCGGGCTCCGCCCGCCCGCCTCCCCACCCGCCCCGAAAGGTCCTCAACCCTCCATGTCCGAGCTGGTGTTCTTCTCCGGAACGATGGACTGCGGAAAGAGCACGCTGGCTCTGCAGATCGAGCACAACCGTTCCGCCCGCGGACTCCAGGGGATGATCTTCACGCGGGACGACCGCGCGGGGGAGGGCAAGCTCTCCTCCCGGCTCGGCCTCGTCACCGACGCGACCGAGGCGGCGGACGACTTCGACTTCTACGCCCACCTCGTCGACCACCTCTCCCAGGGCGGCCGCGCGGACTATGTGATCGCGGACGAGGCGCAGTTCCTGGCGCCGGAGCAGATCGACCAGCTCGCCAGGGTCGTCGACGACCTCGGCCTCGACGTCTTCGCCTTCGGCATCACCACCGACTTCCGCTCCAAGCTCTTCCCGGGCTCGCAGCGCCTGGTCGAGCTCGCCGACCGCGTCGAGGTGCTCCAGGTCGAGGCCCTCTGCTGGTGCGGAGCCCGCGCCACCCACAACGCCCGCACCATAGGCGGCGAGATGGTCGTCGAAGGCGCCCAGGTCGTCGTGGGGGACGTCAACCAGTCGCCCGACGAGGTGGGCTACGAAGTGCTGTGCCGCCGCCATCACCGGCGCCGGGCGACGGCGGCGACCGCACGCGCGGGGGCCCTGTCGCCCGACGTGCTGCCGGTCGACGGGGCTGCCGCCCGCGCCTGAATTCAGGCGTCGTCGGGCGAGTGCACGAGGGCGAAGACCGCGCCCTCCGGGTCGGCGACCGTCGCCGTCCGGCCGTGCTCGCCGGCCCTGGCATGGTCGATGATGTAGCCGCCGAGCTCGACGGCCCGCTCGAGCGCCTCGTCCACGTCCGCGACCTCGAAGTACGTCATCCAGTGCGGGCCCCGGTCGCGCGGCAGCGCCTGGCCCAGGCCGTGCACGGACGCCACCGGGCGGCCGTCCACGCGCAGCGTCACATGGTCGAAGTCGGCCGAGACCACGGCCTCTTCGGTGCAGCCGAAGACCGACTGGTAGAACTTCAGGACGCTCGCCGTCTCCCGGGTCAGCAGCTCGTTCCAGACGGGGGTGCCGGGCCTGCCGAGCACCGCGGTGCCCAGGTGGGCCGCGGCCTGCCAGATGCCGAACACCGCGCCCGTCGGGTCGGACGCGATGGCCAGCCGCCCGGCCTCGCCCGCGTCGATCGGGCCGACGCCGACCGTACCGCCGCACTGCCGCACCGCGTCGGCCGTCGCGTCCGCGTCGTCCGTCGCCAGATAGGTCGTCCAGGCGATGGGCAGATGGCGGTCGGCGGGCAGTCGGCCGATGCCCGCCACCTCCCTGCCGTCGAGCAGCGCCCGCACGTACGGCCCGAGCTGCTCCGGTCCCGGCCGGAACTCCCAGCCGAAGAGCGCTCCGTAGAACTCCTGGGTCGCGGCCAGGTCGTGCGTCATCAGGCTCACCCAGCAGGGCGTGCCGGGCTCGCGCCGGCCGGTCCCCGCGCTGTCGCGCCGCGCCTTCTCCCAGGACTCCGACGAGCCCTGTTCGGGGGGGACCCCATTCGCCCGCGCCTCGGTCATCGTCACCCTCTCCTCGGCCGCCATGACGGCCGGTCAGATATCACTCTCGAATGCGCGCACGATCGCCGCGCCTACTCGCGCCCGTGCAGATGCTCGCACCGCCTGCCACGCCGCGCTGCTCGACCGCGCCGCGCTGTCCGGCTTCCCGCCGGAAGATGCCCGATTTACGGTTCCTCACCCGTTGACACGCGATTGCCTGGCGGTGTCCGCCTGTCGTACAGGGTGTACATGATTCCGTACACCCCGTGTTCGGGCGCGTCCGGCCGAGCAGGGTAGCCGCACCTTGGCGGCGCGGCCACCCCGTACGCAAGGATGGGCCTTATGAATCCCATCATCTCTGCATCCCAACTCGCGGGCGAGCTGGCGGGCCAGAACCCGCCGGTGCTGCTCGACGTCCGCTGGCAGCACCAGGGCTCGATGCGTTCCGCATACGAGGAAGCGCACATTCCGTCGGCCGTCTTCGTCGATCTGGACGCTGACCTCGCAGGTCCCGCGGGTGCTGGTGGCCGGCACCCGCTGCCCGATCCTGACCGGTTCGGCGCCGTGATGCGGGCGGCGGGGGTCTCGGGGGACCGGGATGTCGTCGTGTACGACGGTGGCCAGAACTGGGCGGCGGCGCGTCTGTGGTGGATGCTGCGCTGGACGGGTCACCCGTCCGTACGCGTCCTGGACGGTGGCATCGCCCTGTGGACCGGTTCTCTGGAGGAGGGGCCTGGCCATGCCCCGGCCGAGGGCTCCTTCGAACCCGCCCCCAACGACACCGACCTGCTGGACGCGGACTCCGCCGCGGCGCTGGCCCGCTCCGGCCTGCTCCTGGACGCCCGCGCGGCCGAGCGCTACCGGGGCGAGGTCGAGCCGATCGACAGCGTGGCCGGCCACATCCCCGGCGCGGTTTCGGCGCCGACCACGGAGAACGTCGCGGAGGACGGCAGCTTCAAGCCCGCGGCCGAGCTCGCGGACCGCTTCAAGGCCCTGGGGGCGTCCGGCACTTCGGAGGTGGGCGTCTACTGCGGGTCCGGCGTCTCGGGCGCCCACGAGGTGCTCGCGCTCGCGGTGGCGGGGATTCCGGCCTCGTTGTACGTCGGCTCGTGGTCGCAGTGGTCGGCCGACCCCTCGCGCCCGGTGGCGACGGGCCCCGATCCGCAGTAGAGCCAACAGCTCTCTGTAGAGGTTGTCTGCAGAAGCTGTCTACGGAGTGGGGGGGGGCGGCCCCGCCGGGGGGGGGGCGCCCCCCCCGGGGAAAAACAAAAAAAAAACCCACACACCGACTGAGGTAGGGGGTTTAGG
>NZ_JBHVZA010000051.1:0-38582 GCF_042880275.1 Streptomyces sp. NPDC058308 | reverse complement strand
CGCGGGGGTTGGGGGGGGCCTGGCGCACGGCTTGGCGGGGGGGTGCGGGGGGGGGGGTGGCTTGGTGGGGGGGGGGGGGGGGCTTGTGGGGGGCGGGGGGTGGGCGCCGCACAGAGGCCGCCCGTGTAACCCGGCATGTCATGTCACACGTCTGCCACGTGCACCCGTTCGCCCTGCTGGCCGTAGATGGCGATGGTCGCGGTCGTTGCCCGGTGTCCCACCCGGTGGCGCTCTCGTTGATGAGGTGAAGAGGCCAGATCAGATACCTGCCGGTGGCTCGGCCGTGAACCGCTCACCGCTCGTGCGCTCCGCCTCGCTCACACCCCCGCTCGGAAGGGAACCCCTCCATGGCTGATGAACCGAGCCTGCTGGCGGTCTTTGCCCACCCGGACGACGAGTCCCTGTCGGCCGGTGGCGTGCTCGCCCGGCACGCGGCCGCAGGCGCCCGTACCACTGTCGTCACGGCGACCTGGGCCGAGGGGACGCACCGCGCCGCCGAACTCGCCGAAGCGCTTCGCCACCTCGGCGCCGGCAGGCCGAGGCTGCTCGGGTACGCGGACGCGCGTGTCCCGGAGTCGGCCCCCGGTGAGCCACGTCTGGTCGACGCGCCGCTCGACGAGGCGGTACGGCGGCTGGTCGGCCACATCCGGGAGTTCCGCCCCCGGATCGTGGTCACCCATGACGCGTACGGCAGCCCGACCGGCCATCCGGACCACGTGCACACCCACCGGATCACCGTGCTCGCCACCCGGGCCGCCGGCCTCGCAAAGCTGTACCCGGACGCGGGCGCGCCCTGGCAGCCGAGCGCCCTCTATCTGGCCACGTGCCCGGACTCGGCCGTGGCCGCCCTGGGCGACCTGGCCGGTGCCCGCAGGGCGCTGTACAGCGTCCCGGACGAGCAGGTCACCGCGACCGTCGATGTCGGTGCCTGGCTGGAGCGAAAGGTCGCCGCGGTCCTTGCCCACCGGAGCGAGGTGGCGCGGGGTGCGCTGCCGGGTCTGGTCGCCGCTCTTCTCCCAGAGGCGCGGGAGCGGCTGCTCTCCACCGAGTGGTACGTCCGTCACGAGCCCGCCCCGGTGGCCGGGCACCGCGAAGCACTGACCGCGTGAGCGCCGCGGGGCGTCGGCCCCGCGGCGTTCACACCGTGCGCGTCACCAGATCCGTACGCGCTCCGCACGGTCCAGCCACAGCCCGTCGCCCTCCGCCGTGCCGAACGCCTCGTGGAACTCGTCGAGGTTGCGGACGATGTTGGCGCGGAACTCCGGCGGCGAGTGCGGGTCGATCGTCAGGTACTGCTGCTCCTGCTCCTTGCGGCGCATGGTGCGCCAGCAGTACGCCCAGTTCATGAAGAGCCGCTGCGAACCGGTCAGACCGTCGTTCTCGGGCATCGGCGCCCCGTCGAGCGCGATGAGGTACGCGGTGTGGCCGATGGTCAGGCCGCCCAGGTCGCCGATGTTCTCGCCGACGGTCAGCGAGCCGTTGACGAACTCGCCCGGGAGGTTGCGGGGCGAGAAGGCGTCGTACTGCTGGACGAGCGCCTTCGACTTCGCCTCGAAGGCGGTCTTGTCCGCGGCGGTCCACCAGTCGTTCAGGTTGCCCGCGCCGTCGTACTGCGCGCCCTGGTCGTCGAAGCCGTGGCCGATCTCGTGGCCGATGACCGACCCGATGCCGCCGTAGTTCTCCGCCGGGTCGGCGTCGGGCGAGAAGAACGGCTTCTGCAGGATGCCCGCGGGGAAGCAGATCTCGTTGGTGCCCGGGTTGTAGTACGCGTTGACGGTCTGCGGCAGCATGAACCACTCGTCGCGGTCGACCGGCGCGCCGATCTTGGCGAGCTGCCGGTCGGACTCGAACGCGGCCGCCGCCTGCGCGTTGGCGAGCAGGTCGTCGGCCGAGACCTCCAGCGCGGAGTAGTCGCGGAAGGAGTCGGGGTAACCGATCTTGGGGCGGAACGTGGCGAGCTTCTCGTACGCCCGTTCCTTCGTCTCGTCGGTCATCCAGTCGAGGCGGGCGATCGACTGGCGGTAGGCCTCCAGGAGGTTGGCGACGAGGTCGTCCATCATCGCCTTGGACGACGGCGGGAAGTGCCGCGCGACGTACTCCTTGCCGACCGCCTCGCCCATGGCTCCCTCGACGAGGGCGACGGCGCGCTTCCAGCGGGCGCGCAGCTCGGGGGTGCCGTTGAGGGTGCGGCCGTAGAACTCGAAGTTGTTCCGCACGAACTCGTCCGACAGGTACGGCGCGCAGGAGTGCAGCACACGTGTGAGGGCCCAGTCCCGCCACTGCTCGATCGGCACCTCGGCGAGGACCGTGGAGAGGTGGGCGAGGTAGGACGGCTGGCGGACGCAGGTCTCCGCGATGGTGGCGGCCGAGCCGCCGAGCCCGGTGACGAAGCCGCGCCAGTCGAACTCGGGCGCGAGGGCGGTCAGTTCGTCGAGGGTGGTGAGGTTGTAGGTCTTCAGCACGTCACGGGTCTCGGCCCGCTCCCAGTGCCCCGCCGCGAGCTTCGTCTCCAGCGCGAGGACCGTGCGCGCGGCGCCCGCCGGGTCCTCGTGCTTGCCGAGGGTGAGGAGCTCGGTGAGGTGGGCGAGGTACTTCTCGCGGATCTCGGCGAACTTCTCCTCACGGTAGTACGACTCGTCGGGCAGGCCGAGCCCGCCCTGGAGGAGGTTGAAGAGGTAGCGGTCGGAGTCGCGGTCGTCCGAGTCGATGTACGAGCCGAAGAGGCCGGAGCCGCCGATCCGCTCGAAACGGCCGAGGAAGGCGGCGAGCTCCCGGGTGTCCCGCAGGGCCACCACCTCGTCGATCAAGGGCTGGGCCGGCGCGAGACCGCGGGCGGCGATGGTCTCCTCGTCCATGAAGGAGGCGTACAGCGCGGCGATCTTCCGGGCGTCCTCGGAGGCCGCGCCGGGGTCGGCCGAGGCCTGCGCCGCCAGCTCCTGGATGATCGTCTTGACCTGCTGCTCTGCGGTGTCGGCCAGCTGCACGAAGGGGCCCCAGCTGGACCGGTCCTCGGGGATCTTCTCGGTGTCCAGCCAGACACCGTTGACGTGCCCGAAGAGGTCGTCCTGCGGGCGGATCTCGGGGTTCATGCCCGGGCGGGCGTCATCCAGAATGCTCATCCGGGCAGCCTATGCGAGCGACCGCCCGGCACGGAGGGCGTACCGGCGAGGGTGTCCCGGCAAGGGCGCCGCGGGAATCCCGGCGGTGGCCGGGAGGAGCGGCAGAGGAGCGGCAGGAGGAGTCGCGGGGCACACCAACTCGCGAGCAAAACATCCCAATAGGAGAGATAAGGTATTGCGTCAACCTCCGTACGCCCGTGACACCCAGGAGAACATCCGTGACCGTAGCCTTCTCCCCCTCCGAGGATGCCACCACCTCCGGGGCGAGCGCCGCCCCCGAGGAAGCCATGTGGTCCGCGGAGCCCGACCCGGCCCCGGAGTCCACCTGGTCCGCGGAGCCCGAGGTCGCTCCGGGAGCGGCCGAGGCCACGGCGCTGGTCGCCGAGGACGCCCGTGACTTCGGGGCGTACGCGCGCACCGGCGGCTGGGCCTTCGGCCTCAAGGTCGCCCGCAGCGTGCGGCCCGGCGGGCAGGGCGCCGGCGAGACGCCGAAGGTCTCGGCCAAGGAGTTCGCCGAGCTGGCCGGCTGCTCGGCCGACCGTGTCATGCGCTACTACAAGGCCTGGGACAAGGCCGCCGACGACGGCATGGTCCCGCACTTCGAGGCGCTCTCCCCCGGCATGGACGTCGAACTCCCGGACGCCGACGTCTGGTTGTCGTACTACACCGCCCGCTCCAGCGCCCTCACCCGGCGCGGCGAGGCGATCACCGAGGCGGCCGAGGCCGAGGGCATCCGGCCCACCAAAGCGCTGGAGGTCGCGGAGAACCCCACCGCCCTGCGCGCCGCGATCCTCGCCGACCCCGGCACCGCCGAAGCGGCCCGCAAGGCCCTGATGGACCGCCTCGACGAGGACCCGGCGCTGCGCACCGAGCTGGTCCGCGACATCGTCCGCGCCGACGACCTCAAGAAGGCCGTGGCGGCCGAGGCGAAGGCGGGCGACCGTGTCGACTACGTCCGCCAGATCGTGGAGAAGGGCCAGGTCAAGACGCCCGCGGGGCAGCTGATCGACGCTCCCGCCGAGCTGCGCGAGGAGGCCGAGCGCCACCTCTCCCTGATCGACGAGCTGGACAACGGCGAAGAGTCCGGCGAGTGGGCGCGCGAGGCGTACGACACGGTCCGCGACATGGTGGCGCAGACCGTTCAGGGCGACCCGGAACTGCGGGTGCAGGAGCGGCGCGCGAAGTTCTACAGCAGCCTGCAGAAGGCCACGAAGGTCTTCGAGGAGCTCACGTTCGACGACGTGGACGACATCGACGACATCTACGAGGACGACATGGTGCGGCGGCTCGAAGACCTCCAGCAGGCCATCGGCGCGTGCATCACCGCCCTCCAGACGGCGACCGCCCAGCAGGAGCAGGCTTCTTCCTGACGGTCCCCTCCCTGCCGGGCGTGGAGTCCGTCCCGTACGTCCCGAGGTTGATCACGGTCTCGCCCGTAGCACTCGAGTCGTACGCGATGACCCGCACGGGGAGGGATTCGCCGCCCCGGGCCCGGCTCGTAGCTTCTTGATCACGCCACTGTGCCGAACGATCGAGAGGCCTCGGATCCATGTACGTCAAGGCATTCGCCCCGGAGTACCAGGGCGAGCTGCGCTCGGAGCTGACCGTCAACTCCTCCTACGAGGAGGTCCGCGCCGCCGCGGGCCGTGCGCTCTGCCGGGCCGGCGGGGCGGCCGAGCGGGCGCGTGCCGCCCTCGCGCTCGCCGAGGCCAGCCGGCGGCTCGGCCGGGTCGACGACGCGGGCGCCGCATGGCGGCAGAGCTACCGCGACGCACGTGCCGCCGGGGACGGCGGGGCCATGGCCTGGGCGCTGTGGAGCGGCGGCACCCTCGCGCGGCAGTGCGGGGCGCTGCCGCTCGCCCGGCGGCTGCTCGCCCACTCCGTCGAGCTGGCCACGGGCAGCGGCGACGACCTCGCGCGCGGCTACGCGCTCGCGGGCCTCGCCGAGACGGGCCGCATCCAGGGTGACTACGCGGCCGTCGCCGCGCTCCACGAGGAGCTGCTTGCGCAGGGGCGGGCGCGCGGTGAGGCGCGGCACATGGTCTGGGCGATGACGGGGATAGCGCAGATGCACCGGAACTCCGGTGACCACGCGAAGGCCCTAGAGCTGTTCGAGGAGTCGGTCCGGATCGCCACCGGCGCGGACGACGCGCGGGGACGCGCCTGGTCACTGCGGGGCGTGGCCGACGTACTGTCGCTGCGGGGCGAACCGGACCGGGCGCTGGCCCTGCTGTCCGAGGCCGAGGAGGTGTGCCGGGCCATGGACCTGGCGAGCGCACTCGCCTACAACCACAAGATGCGCGGCAACGTCCTGTACCGCGCCGGGCGTTTCGCGACGGCGGAGGAGACCTACGCCGTCGCACTGGAGGAGTTCGACGCGATGGGCGAGCCGCGCGGTTCCGCGCTGTCCCGGCTCGGGCTGGCGAAGTGCCGGGCGCGGCTCGGGCGCGACCGGCAGGAGACGCTCGCCGAACTGGCGGTTCTTGAAGCCGACTTCGGCCGCATGGGGCTGCGGCACGCGCGCGACATGGTGGTCGCCTTCCGCGCCGAGACGGCGAGAGCGGCGAGCACTGCGAGCGCCGTCAGCGTGTGAGTGTGATGCGGATCCCGACCGTGCCGTTCAGGCCGCGGCGGATCCTGCTGCCGAACAGGGTGAGGAAGCCGACGACCCCGTACTTGTGCAGGATCAGGGTGCGGTAGCGGGCGGTGACGTCCGGCGCGCAGATCTCGGCGGTGGCGGGCACCTGCTCGCCCGTGGGCTTGCCCCGCCGGTCGCACGGTCCGACCATGACGTCCGCGCGCCTGCGGATCCGCTTCGCCTTCCATGAGTCCCCGGGCGTCCAGATGCCGAGCGCGTCGTCGTCCGGGACGACCCAGACGGGGCTCGGGACGAGAGTGCCGTCCCTCTTGTAGCTGCTGACCAGCAGGTATTTTCCGGCGCTGAGCTGCGTCAGCAGAGTGTCGGCCATGGCGAGAGTCTAGATCCGGCCCGGTGGATGGGCCCGGCGGGCGGGACAGCCGGGCAGCTAGGCAGCTAGGCAGCTAGGCAAGAAGGTAACCCCTTATATTGGTTACATGGAACAGCCGCTGCCGCCCCCCGGCATGCCGATGACGTCCCGGAGCGGATCCACCTACCGCTTCGACCCCGGCACGCTCTGCCTGGAGCTGCTCACCACCGGCGGCCCCGGCGAGTTCAAGCGGTACGAGATGCTGCACGCGCCCGCGGATCTGACCGCGTGGGCGGAGCGGTCGCGGCTGAGGCCCACGCCGGTGGCGGAGGTGTCCGACGCCGAGGTGGTCGCCGCCCGACGGCTGCGGGACGCCTTGTTCCGTGTGACGACCGCCCGGGCCCTTGACGACCCCGCCGACCCCGCCGACCCGGCCGACATCGACGTCATCAACGAAGCCGCCGCCCACCCGCCGCTGATCCCCACCGTCGCACCCGACGGCGGGCGCGGATGGGCCGGCCCTGCCGACGGGACCCGGCTGCTCGCCACCGTGGCGCGCGACGCCGTGGAACTCCTGACCGGACCGTTCGCGCACCGCATCCGGATGTGCTCGGCGGGAAACTGCTCGCTGGTCTACGTCGACACCTCGCGCCCCGGCCGCCGCCGCTGGTGCTCGATGGAGCACTGCGGCAACCGCAACAAGGTCAGGACGCTGCGCGCGCGCCGCTCCGACGAGGACACCGCCTGATGGGTTGCCGATGAGGCGTCAGGAAACCGCGGAGCCCGTCCCGCCTGCACGGCCACCTCGCGGACCGGTCCGGCGCCGAGGCCCGGTAGCGGCTGCCGTCAGGCCTTCGGCCACGGGGTCACGTCGGCCACCGCGTCCACCGGCAGCGGCCCGTAGAGGTGCGGGTACTCGACGCCGCCGGGCCTCGCGGCCTCGAAGCGCAGCGGCGCGGTCAGGCGTTCGCTGTCGATGGTCAGCACCACCAGCTCGTCCGGCCCTTCGTAGTCCCCGTAGACGAACTCGGCCACGCCCCGCAGCTGGTCCGGCAGCGAGCAGTGGATGAAGCCCTCCTCGCCCAGCGTCTTTCCACGGGTCGACATCTCGTACGTCCCGGCCTGCCGGGCCGCCTCCCACAGGGCGCGCTCGGTGATGTGCAGCAGTCGCGTCATGGGCCAACGGTACGTGGCGGGCGGATCAGCGTACGGCCAAGCTCGCGACGAACCGGGCGGACGGGCGGCCCCCGTGAGGCCGGTGTGGTTCCTGCTCGACTGGGCGGCTCGGATCGGCGGCCGGTACAGGGTCAGGGCCGCGCGGCCTCCAGGGCTTCGGCGAGCGCGGTGTGGAAGTAGGCGTGCTGGCGAGCGCTGGGCGGCAGTTCGGGGTTCCACGGCAGGGCGGGGACGCCGGGGCCGAAGACGTCGCCCAGAGGCGCCGCGTTGCCGCGCACGTCCGTGAGAACCAGGTCCGGCTCCAGCGCGGTCGCCTCCGACCAGGTGGTCGTAGACCAGTTGGCGCCCTGCCCGGGGTCCGGGTCCACGAGGCCGACGCCGAAACCGGCGAGCGCGGCGAGGTCGGGCCAGGCGTACGGCCTCGCCAGGTGGACGGAGTCGGGCCCCGCCGGGGAGAGGGCGAGCACCCGGGGCCGGGCGGGGCCCGCGGCCGCGGTGGTCAACCGGAGCTCCGCGGCGGCGAGTTCGGCCTCCGCGTCGGTCCGCGCCGTGGCGCCCAGGCTGCGTGCGAGGGCGGTGACACGGTCCCGGATGCCGGCGAGGCTGCGGCCGCCCCCGACGTCGAGCACGACGAGCGGGACCTGCTCCTCCAGGTGCTTGGCGGCCTCCGGGTCGATGCCGTAGACCTGACCGCCGCCGTAGGTGAGCGCCACGACCAGATCGGGCGCGGCGGCGAGGAGGGCGTCCAGGTCGAGCGCTGAGCCGGCACCGAAGTAGGGGAGCCCCGTTAGAGGGAGGCTGCCCATCTTGGCCGGGTCCGGCAGGGCCGGGTCGTCGTGCGCCGACCCGAAGAGGCCGGCGGGACGTATGCCGTGGTCGTACAGGGCCGCGCCGGTCGGCACATAGGCGACCGGCCGGGACGGGCGGCGCCCGGTCCTCACCAGGTGGCCCCGGTCGTCGGTGAACTCCCAGCCCTGGCCCGTTTCCTGTGCCATGATGCCCGTTCCCTCCCGCCGTCCCGTGCCGTGGCCCGTCGTGCCGTGGCCGTCCCGGTGCTACCTGCCCGGGCGCACCCCGGAGTACACGGGACCGGCCACCCTGCGGTCAGGCGACAGGCAACTTCCCAATCTCGATGTCAAGCTGCCAGATCGTTCACGCTTTCCTGAATTCAGGACTATGTGTACCGTCATGGTGTGCTGACTGTTGCTTCCGACATCGAGGTGCTGGCCCGGTTCGGCCGCGCGCTCGCCGACCCGATCCGCTGCCGCATCCTGCTTGCCTTGCGTGATGCCCCCGCCTACCCGGCCGATCTCGCCGACGCGCTCGGCGTCTCTCGGACCAGGCTGTCGAACCACCTGGCGTGCCTGCGCGACTGCGGCCTGGTCGTCACTGTCCCGGACGGGCGCCGCATCCGTTACGAGCTGGCCGACGAACGCCTCGGCCACGCCCTGGACGACCTGCGCACCGCTGTGGTGGCAGTCGAGACCGACCGCACGTGCACCGACGCCTCGACCAAGGGGTGCTGCTGATGGCCGCCGAGATATCCATATCCCTCGGGCCGCCCCCGGACCGCCGCGAAGCGCTCACCAAGCGGATACGCCTGCTGGTCGCCGCGACCATCACCTACAACGTCATCGAGGCGATCGTCGCCCTCACCGCTGGGACGATCGCCTCCTCCACCGCTCTGATCGGCTTCGGCCTGGACTCGGTCATCGAGGTCTCCTCCGCCGCTGCGGTCGCCTGGCAGTTCTCCGCCCGTGACCAGGCTGTACGGGAGGCGCGCGAGCAGCGCACCCTGCGGATCATCGCGGTGTCGTTCTTCGCGCTCGCCGCATACGTCACCGTCGATGCCGTCCGCGCACTGGCCAGCACCGGGGAGGTCGAGCGGTCGGTCCCCGGCATCGTCATCGCCGCCCTGTCGCTCGCGATCATGCCGTTCCTGTCCGCCGCCCAGCGCAAGGCCGGTCGCGAACTCGGCTCCGCCAGCGCGGTCGCCGACTCCAAGCAGACGCTCCTGTGCACCTACCTGTCCGCCGTGCTGCTGCTCGGCCTGGTCCTCAACGCCACCCTCGGCTGGTCCTGGGCCGACCCGATCGCCGCTCTGGTCATCGCCGCCATCGCAGTCAAGGAAGGCCGCGACGCCTGGCAGGGCAAGGGCTGCTGCGCGGCCCCCGCCGCGGCGACCGTGCCGTCAGCCGGCGCCGAGTCCGATGCGTGCGGCTGCCACCCCGGATGCGACTGCTGCAACTGACCGCACCGACGGCGCCCCACCACCGCCGAAGGGCTTCTTGTCCCGGATCATGGCCCACAGGACGTTGACGCGGCGCCGCGCGAGGGCAAGGACGGCTTGCTTGTGGCCCTTGCCCTCCTTCCTCTTCCGGTCGTAGTACGCCTTCGAGACGGGACACCAGAACACGCTGACCTCAGCGGACAGGTAGAGAGCCCGCTGGAGGCCACGGTGGTAGCGGCGGGGCCTGCGCAGGTTCCCGCTGACTTTCCCGGAGTCCCAGGGGACTGGCGCCAGGCCGGCGAAGCCGGCCAGGCGGTCGGGGTTGGAGAAGGCCGTGAGGTCACCGCCGGTCGCGGCGATGAATTCGGCACCCAGAGTGGGCCCCATTCCGGGCATGGTGAGGATGACCTCGGCGCCCAGCTCCTCGCCGCGCAGGGCAGTCATCTGGGCCTGGGCGGCTTCCACGGCGCGGGCCGCGAGCGTGCCGGCGCCGCTGACCTTGCGGTTGCGGAGCCAGGCCTCCAGCCGCCGGACGCCCATGCGGCGGATCGCTGCCGGGGTCTGGTACGCGGTCAGCAGGACCACGGGGCCCTTCTTCGTCAGGTCCAGGGCCCGTTCCAGGGCGGGGAAGAACTCCAGGAGCTGGGCCCGCAGGCGGTTGATCTGGCGGGTCAGGTCGTGGACGACGTCCAAGCGCCGGGCAGTGAGAAGCCGCAGGTCGAGGGCAATGTCGTCGCCGGGACGGAGCATGCTCACGTCGCGGCGGATGCGGGCCTGGTCGGCGATGACGAAGGCGTCTCGGGCATCGGTCTTGCCTTCGCCCCGGTAGTGGCGGACGCCTGTTGGACAGTGCGGCCGGTGAGGTAGGCGATGGGCTGGCCGTGGTTGAGGAGAAGGCCGATCGCCAGTGCGGCGATGCCGGTGTTGATGTTCACGGCCCACAGCACGTCACCGGATATCTCCAGGACGTCTCCGAGCAGCTGGAGCAGCTCGGTCTCGTCGTTCATCACGCGGCGGGACAGCAGCCGCTTGCCGTCGGCGTCGATCACCACCGCGTGGTGGTGCTACTTGCCGATGTCCAGTCCGGCCCAGATCTCGGGCACGCTTCCCTCCGCCAGCTCGTCGTCAACACCTGTCCCGCAGACGACCTCGCCGACGTTGTCTTACGGAGCGATCGAGTCGCGATTCCCAATTGGTGGTCGAGTCGTCGCGGGGCTCCGGGCGGCCAAGTTGCCTGGGCCATATCGACTGCAACGGGCAACGAGCCGTACCCAGAGCGCCTGGGCTCCACCGATCCTACGAATGACCAGTTCGAACCCACCAAGAAGGTAAGACAGACAACAGGCGTCCAGGCGTCAGGCGTCCAGGCGTCGCCGGGTGAGCCAGGTGACGATCTCCGGGTCGTGGTGGTCGAAGAACTGCGACTCCCCGGTGTCCAGCGTGGTGATCTGGGCCATCTGGTGGTCGGAGAGTTCGAAGTCGAAGATGTCGATGTTCTCCGCGATGCGGTCGGCGCGGACCGACTTGGGGATCGCGCCGATGCCGCGCTGGGTCAGCCATCGCAGGACCACCTGCGCCACGGACTTGCCGTACTGCTTGCCGATCTCCCGCAGCAGCGGGGTGGCGAACAGATCGTTCCTGCCCTCGGCGAACCCGCCCCAGGACTGGATCTGGACGCCGTGCTCGCGCATGACGTCGTGGTCGGCGGCGCGCTGGAAGAACGGGTGGGTCTCGATCTGGTTGACCGCGGGCGTGACGGCGTTGTTCAGGGTGAGGTCGATCAGCCGGTCGGGGTAGAAGTTGGCCACGCCGATCGCCTTGGCGTGGCCCTCGCGGTGGAGGGCTTCCATGGCGCGCCACTGTCCGTACACGTCGCCGTAGGGCTGATGCATCAGATACAGGTCGAGGTGGTCCAGGCCCAGTCTGGCCAGCGATGTCTCGAAGGCGCGTCGGGTGTTGTCCTCGGCGGGGGCGTCCTGCACCCAGAGCTTGCCGGTGATGAACAGTTCCTCGCGCGGGATGCCGCTGCTCTTGATCGCCCAGCCGACGGCCTCCTCGTTGCCGAAGGCGGCGGCGGTGTCGATCAGCCGGTATCCGGCCGCGAGGGCCTCGGAGACGGCCTGCTCCGTCAGATCCGGCGGGATCTGGTGGACGCCGAAGCCGAGGACCGGCATCTCGGTGCCGTTGTTCAGGGTGACGTGCTCCATGGTGCTTCCTTCGTTCTCCGGTTCCTCGTCCACCGGCAAGTCCACTGTGGCCCGCGCGCCCCGGCGGCGCCCGCCCAGACGGCCGACTGGGGGCCCCACGCGGCCGGCACCGCCCCCCGTATGGCGCAAGCGGCCGGCGCGGCCGCGGAACCGGGCCCCAGCAGGCAAGGTCACGAAGAGGCGGTCACGGAAAGACCGTCACGGAGGGAGTGTTACGAAAGGACCGTCACGGAGGGAGCGTCACTTCTTCGCGCACAGTGCGGTGTCGACGAGCCGGTCGGCGCGGTCGTCGCGATCCTCCGCGGCCAGGTTGGTGGAACGCATCACGATGACCCCCTTCTTGCCCTTGTCGACGAAGCCGTTGGTGTTCAGGTGGCCGAGCGTGGTCCCGCCGTGGCCCCAGTACCCTCCTCCGCAGCTGAGCCGCGTCCAGAAGATGCCCAGGCCCATCTCCTTGACCGCCTTGTCGCTCGCTTCGGGGGCCGGAACCGTCTTGAGCATCTGCGCCATCTGGCGCGGCGCGAGCAGTTTGCCGCCGAGGAGGCCCTGCCAGAAGCGCGTGAGGTCGTTCGACGTGGTGACGAGGTCGCCCGCCGAGCCGCCCCAGGTCATGCTCACCTCGGTGCTGTCGACCAGGCGGCCCCCGGGCTTGAACTGCTGGTAGCCCTTGGCGTGCGGCTGGGGCAGACCCGTGCGCGTGCCCGCCGAGAAGGTGTGCTTCAGGCCGAGGGGCTCGATGATCCGCTCCCGCACCTCGTCGCTCCAGTGCCGCCCCGTCACCTTCTCGATGATCATCCCGGCCAGGATGTAACCGGTGTTGGAGTAGCTCCAGCCCTTGCCGGGCTCGAAGAGGGGCCGGTGGCGCAGGGCCATGTCGACGAGGTCGCGCGGCGCGTAGCGGTCGAAGCGGTGCTTCTGGAACTCCTCCTCGTCGGTGACGGGCAGGCTCTCGTCGTAGTCGGGCAGGCCGCTGGTGTGCTGCAGCAGCTGGCGTACGGTGATCCGCCGGCCGTCGTTGCCGTTGGCGTCGACCACGCCGTGCAGCCACTGGTCGACGGTGTCGTCGAGGCGTATGCGGCCTTCGCCGACCAGTTGCAGCATCACGGTGGAGACGAAGGTCTTGGTGTTGCTGCCCATCCGGAAGTAGCCCTGGTGCGGGACCGGCCGGCCGGTGTCGCGGTCGGCGGTTCCGCTCCGCACGGAGCTGTGGTGCTTTCCGTGCACCAGGGTGGCCTGGGCACCCACCACCCCGTCCTTGCGGACGATGTCGTCAAGGCCTCGCTGGAGGTCCGCCCGGCCGTATCCGGCGCGGTCGTGGTCGGGCTGGGCCCACGCGGTCGAGACCGGCATCGCCAGCGTCGCCGCCACCGCGATCGCCGCCACCGAGCCGAGGGCGGCCTTGCGGCGCACCGAGGCGGACCGGGGGCGGGCTCCCCGGGTCCCGCCGGCTCCCTGGCCATCGGGACGGGCCGGGGATCCTGCGGCGTCACAGGTCACGTTTCGCAGCTGCGTCATGGCGGTTACCTCACCTCACTGGAAGGAGCTCGAAGCAACCCCAACAGCCCTACGGATGCCGGGTGTTGGAGTGTCGAGCGGCGGCCGGGCGGTTCGCCCGCCGCAAGATCATTGACCCATGCGAGGACGGCGGCACGCCATGGAGGAGCCCCCCTGGCAGGAGGTGCGGAGAACCCCACCTTGATAGGCAGGTCGCTACTTGCCTATCGTGGAGGCGTGACGGACGATGTCTTCAAGGCGCTGGCCGACCCCACCCGCCGGCGCATCCTCGACGAGCTGGCGGAACGGGACGGCCAGACGCTGTTCGAGATATGCGCGAGGCTGGCGTCCAAGCACAACCTGGGACTGTCCCGCCAGGCGATCAGCCAGCATCTGGCCGTACTGGAATCGGCGGGCCTGGTCCGCTCGCGGCGCCAGGGCCGCTGCAAATTGCACGACCTGACCCCCGAACCCCTTGAGCACATCGCGACCCGGTGGCTCAGACCCCGCCCCGATGCACCGGAGGACTCTCCATGAGGATCAACCTGACCAGCGTCTTCGTCGACGACCAGGAGAAGGCCCTGCGTTTCTACACGGACGTACTGGGCTTCGTGAAGAAGACCGAGGTCGCGGTGGGCGAGGGCGGGGACCGCTGGCTGACCGTGGTCTCACCGGAAGAGCCCGACGGGACCGAGCTGCTGCTCGAACCTGACGGGCACCCCGCGGTGAAGCCGTACAAGTCGGCGCTCGTCGAGGACGGCATCCCGGCCGCGGCCTTCGCCGTGGAGGACGTGCGGGCGGAGTTCGACCGGCTGCGCGCGGCCGGTGTGCGTTTCACCCAGGAACCGCTGGAGATGGGCGAGGTCACCGTCGCCGTCCTGGACGACACCTGCGGCAATCTGATTCAGATCATGCACAGCGAGTAGGGCGGGGCACCGGATCTGAGCAACCGCTCCCCGCCCGCCCGGCCGGGTGGGCGCACGTCACCTCCGCAGCCAGTGGCCCGCACCCCACGCCCAGTCGGTGAACAGGGCCTCGTCCCCCAGCACTTCGATGCCGTCGGCGTCGGCGGGCCTGCGGCGCTGGTACAGGCGCAGCAGGAGGTCCGTCAGCGGGCCGCGTACGGCGGTGGCCGCCTTTTCGTGGGCGTGGGTCCAGGTGATCGGCTCCTCAGTGAGGTCGATCAGCCACTCCCCCGTGCCCTCGGGGGTATCCGTCGCGTGCAGGTGGAGCGTGCGGCCGGGACCGAGCAGCGCACGCCGCGCGTCCTGCGACTCGTACGCCTGGGGCAGGGCGCTGAACTCGATCCACTCGTCGAGGCCGTCGAGCGCGACGTCCGCGTCGAGGGTGTACGTCCCGCCGACCGCCGCCGTCGCGTCGAATCGGTGGACGACGGTTTCGTACGTCATGCGGCGGGCCCAGAAGAGCGGGGTGCCGCCCGGGGCCACCGTCCACACCTCGACATCCGGACCCGCCTCCCGAAGGGTGTCCGCGAACCGGGCGGCCCCTTCCGTGAGCCAGTCGGAGAGCGCGGGGATGTCGTCGTCGGCCCCGGGGGTCACGAGATTGACCTGCTCGTCCGGGACCGGCCCGGTGGCCCGGGTCCGCACGACCGTCTCGGCCCAGCGGTGCGTGCCGCCGACGTGGCGCAGCAGGTGCGCGAGGGTCCACCCCGGACATCCCGGCACGGGCACGGTCGCCTCCGCTCCGGCGACGACAGAGGTCAACTGGGCTGTCTGGTCCACGATTCGGTCGGCGTAACGGTCGTGGACCGCTCTGCGGCTGGGGCGCGTCATGTCGTCACGGTAGACCACGGGTTGCAGGATGCCGGGCACGAACCAGGGGCTGATGAGGACCGAGGGATGGGAAGGGGCGGGGCGCGGGGGGCCGGTGTGCCGAGGCACGGGGTGCGGGGGCGTGGGATGCGAGGGCCCGGGCTGCGGAATTTCGGGCAACGACGGCCCAGGCTCCGGGAGTTCGGCCGGCGCGGGCTCTGGAACCTCGGACCGCGCGGGCCCTTGCCGCGGGCCCGTGGACCGCCGGGGTGTCGGCCTCGTGGGCCGTGGGCTGTCGGTCATGCCGACGTCGCCAGGAACTGGGTCGCCGCCAGCTCGCCGTACAGCGGGTCCGCCGCGACCAGTTCGGCGTGCGTGCCCACCGCCCGTACCTTTCCCGCGTCCATCACCACGATCCGGTCCGCCAGCGTCACCGTCGACAGGCGGTGCGCCACCACCAGGACCGTGACCTCGCGGGACACCTCGGCCACCACGTCCCGCAGGGCCAGTTCGTTGACCGCGTCGAGCTGGGAGGTCGCCTCGTCGAGCAGCAGCAGGCGGGGCTTTCTGAGCAAGGCTCTGGCGATCGCCACCCGTTGTCGCTCGCCACCGGACAGCTTGGAGCCCCGGTGGCCGACCACCGTGTCCAGGCCCTCCGGCAGCCGGTCGACCACGGCGTCGAGCCGTGCGCGTGCCAGTACGTGCCGGACTTCGGCATCGGTGGCGTCCGGCGCGGCGAAGAGGAGGTTCTCGCCCAGGGTGCCCGCGAGGACGGGCGCGTCCTGCTCCACGTACCCGATGGCCGACCGCAGCTCGGCGAGCGGCCACTCGCGCACGTCCCTGCCGTCGACCAGGACCCGGCCGCCCGTCGCCTCGTAGAACCGCTCGATGAGGCCGAAGACGGTGGTCTTGCCCGCGCCCGACGGCCCCACGAACGCCGTCATGCCCGGGCCGGGGACGTCGAAGTCCACTCCGTGATGCACGTACGGGAGGTCCTCGCGGTAGCGGAAGGTCACGTCGTCGAAGGTGACGGAAGCCGCGCCGGAAGGGGACGCGGAGCGTGCCGCCTCCCCCGCCTCCGGCCGGTCTGTGCGCTCGGTCTCCAGGCGTTCGGCCTGCGCGATGCGGGCGACCGCCGCCGACCCCACCTGGTACTGCGACACCGCCCCGACCAGGCGCGACACCGGGTCGATCAGATAGAAGAGGAAGAGCAGGAACGCCACGAGCGTCGAGACGGATATCGCGCCCGACGCGACCCGCGCGCCGCCGATCCCGAGCACCGCGAGGAACGACACCTGCACCGCGAGACCGACCGCACTCCACGCGAGCGACTGCCATTTCGCCGAGCGCACCCCGTGCCGCCACGCGTCCTGCGCGGCCGCCTCCACCGCGGCGGCCTCACGCTGCTCGGCACCGGATGCCTTCAGCGTGCGGAAGGCGCCGAACGCCCGCTCCAGAGCGGTCGAGATGGTGCCCACTGCCTCCTGCGCCCGCTCCGTGGCCTGCGCGATCTTCGGCATGACCAGGGACACCGCGCCACCGATCAGCACGATCACGCCCATCGTCACACCGAGCAGCACCGGGTCCATCAGCCCCATCATCACGATCGTCGCGAGGAAGGTGAGCCCGCCGGACGCGGCGGACACCACGGACTGGGTCGTCACCGCCCGCAGCAGCGTCGTGTCCGAGGTCACGCGAGACATCAGGTCACCCGGCTGGGTCCGCTCCACCTCGGCGAGACGCAGCCGCAGCAGCCGCCCGATCAGGGTGCGCCGCGCCGCGAGCACGACGGACTCGGCGGTGCGCTCGAGGACGTACGCGCCGACGGACTCGATCGCGGTGCCGAGCACCACCAGGGCGGTGAGGAGCGCCAGGATGCCGGTGATGGAGTCGTCGCTGCCCAGCCGGTCCACCAGGGACTTGGCCGCCAGCGGCTGAGCGAGGCCGGTCGCCGAGCCGATCAGCGTCAGGAAGGCACCGAGCGCGACGGCTCCGCGGTGCGGCCGGAAGTGCCGGTACAGGGCGCGCCACGTCTCTTTGGCGGGCATCCGCTCCGGCTCGTCGGCGGCTGTGCCGCTCGGCCCGGTTCCGGCGGGGGCGGGTCCTGGGGTGAGGGAGGCGTCGGTCACGTCCGGCAGG
This sequence comes from Streptomyces sp. NPDC058308, assembly GCF_042880275.1. Lineage (NCBI taxonomy): Bacteria > Bacillati > Actinomycetota > Actinomycetes > Kitasatosporales > Streptomycetaceae > Streptomyces > Streptomyces sp. NPDC058308. The sequence goes on along the minus strand of NZ_JBHVZA010000051.1, from coordinate 21,494 downwards.
ACGCGGTACGGCGAGATCCACCTGACTGAGGTGGCACACGCGTGCGCCGGGCCCGAGCTCGCCCGGGCCCGCCCTCACCCGTACTGCCATGCGGTGCGTCACCGCCCCGTGTGATTCGGCTCGGCGCTTCAGTACCCCGGCCGCCGAAGAGAAGTTAGCCGATCAACCGAGTTCGGTGCAGTGACGATTCTGCACGGACGGAGACGGGGCGAGCGGTGAGGCTCGCGGCGGCGGAGTGCGCGAGCGGAGTGGATGGGTGTGCGAGTACGGGGGCAGGACGAGGACGCCGGTGGGGAGCGGTCGGGCCGGGTGACCGGCGCTCTGGTCGGCAGGGGCGAGGAGCTCGGACGCCTCGGAGGCCGCCGAACTGCTCGGCCAGGCCTGGCGCGTGGGCATGCTCGCGGGCGACGACGCCACCGTCGTGCGCGTCTCGCACGTGCTCGGCGCGCTCGCCCTTAAGGACGGCAGCACGGAACGGGCCATCGCCCATCTGCGGGAGGCCGCCGACACCATCCCCGTGCACGCGGAGCACGGCCCGGCCGCCGCCGTCAGCTGGGCACTGCTCGCCGTGGCGCAAGCCCGGGCCCGACCCGCCGACGCGTGGCGCAGGGTGCGCCGCGCGTCGGCGGGCCCGCAGCCGCGGCACGACCTCTGGGCCCGTTCCATGACGCAGTACGCCCAGGCCTTCGTCGACCACGTACACGGCCGCCGCAGCCGCGCCTGGCGCCGCGCCCACAAGGCGCTCGCCGGCGCCCTCGGAGTGTCGGGGGCGGCGACCGCCACGGTGGCGGGACGCCCGGCGCCGCACTCATCCACCAGCTGATCGCGGACATCGAGACGGGGGCGCCGTCGGCCTAGCAAGACCTGCGACGGGCGCTACGGCTCGACCGACCGGGGCGGGGCGGGGCTGGCACATCAAGCTCGGCGACACGTACTTCGGCATCGGGCCGCTCGGCCTGTCGGCGACCTCAACTGCCGGTGTGGACACGGCTTCAACCGCGCCCCCGGGGGCACTCGCAACTCCATGCCCCGGAGCCGGGACAGCAGTCATCCGCTACAAGTAGCTCAAGCGCCGCTAGGACCGAGCCGTGTGGGCCCTGAGGGTCACACAAGTCAGTGACAGAGGTGTTGCAGGTGAATATGGGGCCAACCATGGCTCGCGGCGTCTACGAGGTCAGCAGTACGACGGACCTCGTGGTGCTCATCGTTCTCGCCGTAGTGATTCTGGTCGCCGTGCTGTGGCGGGGACGGCGCCGCCGCAACTAGTGAGCCGGTCCGGAGATCCTGTCGCAGTAGTGGCAGATCTGGTCGGCGGTCTTGGTCCGCTTGAAGGGCCGGGCGGCCTCGTTCCAGGTCTTGATCCATTCGTCGAGTGCGGTCTTGAGATCGTCGAGTGAGCAGAAGACGCCACGCTCCAGACCGACACCAGCGGCGCTGACGGACCGACGCACCCCTCCGACCGGACACGAACATCGCTAGTCCTCACGCCAGGCATCGCGAAGGCGCCGAAGTGCCTTGACCGCCGCTACCGCTTTGTCAGCCAGCGGTGGAATCTGGTCGAAGAGATGATGCAGGACGAGCGTTCCCCTGCGATCATCGTGGTGATCATTGGGGTCCAACCGATCTGTTCCATGTGGTCCGGCGACCTTTCCGTAACAAGGTGGCCAAGCCGCACGCAGGCATGCCCGGTCTGACCACCAACGATTTGGTGATCGAGCCGAGGCGCCCGCCCGACACGCGTGACACTCGGAGGCCGTTCCGCATGTTGAGCTTTTCCCGTCGCGCGTCGACCCCGTGTCGGTGGGTCGGCGACGGATCCTCACTCAGTCGCGGGCAGGCTCGCCACCGCCACAGTGCCGCTCCCAGCGGGACGCACGCTGCACATCGGTTTCTCCGTTACCGTTCCGTGACCTATAGTTGAGCCCGTCTTCGGCGGCGTGCCTGGAAACGGATACGCGAAGGGCCTCGCCGCATCTCGCATGCGACGGGGCCCTTTTTGACGCTTACGCTGCCACTAGCAGCGCAGGCAGCACGGCGGCGAGGCAGACCAGCAGGGCGGCGTACTGGCGTTCGTTCAGATGCTCAGCAGTTGCGAGCACGACCAGAACGATGACAACGATCACTCCGCGCTTCTTTGACCAACGCCCGCGGGGGGCCCGAGGTGTTTCGCATCGGGACATGCTGACCAGCCTCCAAGTGCAATGCACGTCAGTGGACTTCACGCAGCAGGTCGGCCGACCATGTTGCCGCTCAGGCCGTGCGGCCTGTCGTCGGGCACTACAACTACATCACGCGCCGCCTTCCAAGAATTAAACCGATGGAATTGCCCCCCCTACTCTCATAACGCGCAGAAGATAGCTAATCGACCCATAATCGGTGATGCAATAGCCCCAGCTATCTCGTGCGTTGCCTTCACACCCTGGGCCTCTTTCGTTCCTTTTTGGGGTATTTCTTTGCCCACCCCATTACCAATGCAGATCGTCGCAAGGTCAGGTCACTGCACGCTGCTGGCCAGTCGCGGAATGCTATCGACCGCGCCATCAAGCGCAGTCCGTCGACCGTGTCGAAGATCGCCGGAGCGTTCGAGCCGCCGCTCACCTTCGACCGCGCCCCCAAAGTTGCCGCCGCCACGGAGGTACGCCGCGCAGACCTCGCCGCACGCCGTACCGCTCTCGCCCTCGCGCTCCAGGGCGACGCCGAGCAGCTACGCATCCAGCCATGGGCGCCCACCACACACGGCGAGTTCGCCGGCCGCGAGGGCGAGTGGCACGAGACCCACCTCGCCCAACCCCGATTCACCGACCAACGGCAGATCGTCGCGTCGGTACAGACCGCCATCGGTACCTCGCTACGCCTCACCCCCGCCGAGGGCGGAGAGAACGCCGAGGAAGTGCGCAGCATGCTGGGCGCCCTCGGCGAGGCCCTGACGCAGCCCACCGCCCACGACGACCAGGCCCACGACGCCAGGGGCGACGCCGGGGGGTGAGCCACGGTGCTCGACCTCGGCCGCCTGCCCCTGTCTCGCAAGCAGTTGCGCTGCATCGGGCAGGCGACCGCCCGAATCAACCTGTGGCACGGCAGCGTGCGCAGCGGAAAGACGATCGCCTCGCTACTGGCGTTCGTCATCGCCGTCGCCACGGCCGGACCATCCGGACTGATCATCGTGTGCGGGCGCAGCCTCCAGACGATCGAGCGCAACCTTTTAGAGCCCCTCCAGGACCGCGCCCTGTTCGGGCCCCTGGCCCGGCACATCGTGCACACCCGCGGAGCGACCACGGCGACGATCCTCGGCCGCACCGTCAACCTGTTAGGCGCCGCCGAGGGTCGCCTACGTGGCCATACCGCACAGCTCGCGTACGTCGACGAGGCGACCCTCGTACCCGAAGGATTCTGGACTCAGCTCCTCGCCCGCCTGTCCGTGTTGGGCGACCGGCTGTACGCCACGACCAACCCAGATTCCCCGCGCCACTGGCTCAAGACGGGGTATCTCGACCGTTCGGCCGAGCTGAATCTCAGGGCGTGGCACTTCCGCCTCGCCGATAACCCGAGCCTGTCGCCCGAGTACGTCGCCGACCTCACCGCCGAGTACGTCGATCTGTGGCGCCGCCGCATGATCGACGGTGCGTGGGTGGTCGCCGAGGGCGTCATCTACGACATGTGGGACGAGGCCCGCCACGTCGTCACCGAGCTGCCCGACATGCGCCGGCACTGGGCAAAAGGCCGGATACACGCGCGCGCCTCTCGCTCACATCCTGCACATTCTCTTGCAGCTCGACGCCGTGCACTTCGGTCGGCGCATCAAGCCCGAGCGCCCCCGCGTCGAGTTCGGCGACGGCGCCACCGAGAGCGAGCAGAGCACGGCGACAACCCTCGACCTACTCGCACGTGCGGGCGCCGCGTCCACCGCAACCAAGGTCCGGTGGCTACACCCCGAATGGGAGGACGGCGAGGTAAATGCCGAGGTCGCCGCGATCCTCGCCGAGACCGGCGCAGCCGCACCCGATCCTGTCGGGACGTTCCCGTTGTGACGCCCGCCCACTACTTCGCCTTGCCACGCCGCGACCGAACAGCCTCAAGAGCCACATCCCGAAGGGCCGAGACGGCCACCAGAGTTACGGTTCCCGCGATCTGCACCGGAGTCTGTACGTAGTCCAAGATGATCCCCGCCAGGCCGCCGCTAGCACTGACCGGGGTCCAAGCCACCTTGATGCCATCCCAGGTGATACCGAGCTTGTGACTCATTCCCTACCCACCTCTCAGGCGATCCCTTACGGGCCACCCTGCACCTGAACCTGGCGCTGCGTAGGGATCGTTCACTCGACCAGATGGCATATCCCAGCGGGGTCTTCCGCTGCGAGCGGGGCGGTATGTAGCTTGCTGCGCCCTTTTCGCAAGTCCTCGCCACACGTACGAGTGAACTTGGGCGGTTCTTCCTGACATGTCGCATCGCCGGTCGGCGCGTAAAGGGGATGAATTATGGCGATTCACCCCGGCATGGTCGAACCTCTCGCCGAGCGTACCCGCGACCTGTACGCCGCCGAGGAACGCCTACTCGGCATCATCGCGCGGCAGTTGGCTGAGGGCCTCGACGCTCCGGGGTGGGCCGAGCGAAAGCTCGCCGCGGTCCAGTCGTTGCGCCGCGCCTCACAGAGTGTGGTCGACGAGTTGGGCAAGGCCGTTCAGCTTGACGTGTTCGACGCGGTTGCCGAGGCGTACAACGTCGGACACCGGGCCGCGCTCGCCGAGATCGGCGCCCTGCCCGACGACGCGCGCGCCCTGGTCGACGACATCACGCCCAACGCACAGGCTGTGAACAGGCTCGCTCAGGAAGTGGTCGACGTGGTCACCTCGACGCACCGCTCGATTCTGCGGGCGGTCGTCGACATCTTCCGGGCCGTCGTCGCCGAGGTCACGGCAACACCCCTGCTCGGCACCGGCACCCGCCGCCAGGCCGCACAAGACGCCATGCGCCGGTTTGCCGACCAGGGCATCAAGGCATTCACCGACCGCGCCGGCCGCCGTTGGCAGCTCACCAGCTACGCCGAGATGGCCGTTCGCACGAGCGTTGCCCGCGCGACGACCGAGGCGCACATGCGCACTCTCGCCGAGCACGGCGTCGACCTGGTCATCGTTTCCAACGCTGCACGCGAGTGCCCGCTGTGCCGCCCGTGGGAGCGCCGCATTCTGACCATCGGCGGGCCCGCGGGCCCGCGCACGGTCGAGATCGAGCGCGCCCTCGACGACGGCCGCATGGTGTGCCCGTCCGCGTCGCCGGCTCGCTCGACGAAGCGCGCGCCCGCGGGTTGCAGCACCCCAACTGCCGCCACTCCGTGAGTGCCTACGCCCCGGGGCTGACCACGGTTGAGGACGCCGAGCCGGACGCCGCCGGGTACGAGGCCGGACAGCGTCAGCGCGCCATCGAGCGGAACATCCGCAAATGGAAGCGCCGCGAAGCCGTCGCCACCACCCCGGCGGAGAAGCGCGCCACCCGCGCCAAGGTCCGCGCGTGGCAGGGCGCCATGCGCCATCACCTCGGCGCCCACCCCGACTTGCGCCGACTTCGGCGCCGCGAGCAGGAAGGCGCGGGGAACCTCCCCGCGGCGCCGCGCCCGCCGGCGCCGGATCAGGTCGAGCGGGCTAGTGTGTGGTCGGGTGACGAGGCGACCGTGCGGGAGATGAGCGACGACCAGCTCGCCGCCGCACTCCGCACGCCCCTCGACGACCGCGCACGCCGACGGATCGAGGCCGAGGCCGACCGCCGCGACCTCACCGCCCTCGACCGCGCCGCCCCCGGCGGGCACCTGGTCGAGGATCTGCTCGCCCTGTCCGACGACGACCTCGCCCGCCTGTACGCCCACGTCGACCGGGACGACCAGATGCGCATCATGGCCGAGACCGACCGCCGCGATCGCGCCGGGCAACACCTGGACGTGCGGGCCGACTTGGTCGGCCTATCCGACTCCCAGCTCGCCGCCCGCTACCGCGACGCCGGGACTGGTTCGGAGGCCGCCCGCCGCGACCTGCTCGCCCGCCTCTTCCCCGGCGGGAACCTGCTCGCCGATCTGTCGGGCGTAGGTGACGACGACCTCGCATGGGCCATGCAGTACGCCAACACCGCCGAACTCCTGTGCATCGCCGCCGAGATGGACCCCCGCGACGCCGTCGAGCTACCGGCCCCGGCGGACACCGGCGACGCCGTCGACGACCTGCTCGCCGACCGCGACGCCCTCGCCGAGGCCGTGGCACCCGCGCCCGACCCGGAGCAGTGGGGTGCGCTCGCCGACGACGAGAAGTTCGCCGCCGAGGCCGCCGCCCTCGCCACCGCCAGGGCGAGGAGGAGGGCGAGCAGGACGAGCGGCACACGATCACGCGCCGCGAGGCCCGCACCCTGTACGACGAGTACGTATACCGGCAGTATCTGAAAGCCGAAGAGGACTGCCGCGGCTACCTGCTCAACAAGAAGGCTCAGGCCGTCGGCCACAGCCCGCTCAGTCTGTTCAGCGGGCCCGCGCGCATCGCGTACGCGCGCGCGTCCGACGAGCTGAAAGAGTGGTGGGCCGGACACGGGCGCCTGACTCAGGCCGAGTTCATCGAGCAGGCGACCGGACGCAGCCAACGATGGGCTGATGGCGCCCGTAAGAACGAGTCGGACCAGCAGAATACGAGGTGACCATGGGCACGCGCGAGCAGATCGTGAAGGCCGCCACGGCAGGCCGCGAGGCAGGCGAGCGGGGCGAGCCACCGACAGCGTGCCCGTACCCGAGCACGTCGACGCTGCGGACCGCGTGGATACGTGGCTACGCTACAACTCGCCCTCTTTCTAGCTTTGCCGTCCCTTTCGCGCGCCAAGAGTAGCCTGGGAGTTAGGCACCTGTTGACACAACTGCCCGGTACTGTTCATCCGCGAGTGAGACGAAGCGCTTGGTTTTCGAGGACTTTCCAGCGCGTGCCAACTCACCCCATCCAGCACGCACTCTTTCCCAATATGCTCTAGAAATATCCCCCTCGAAGAAGTTGCGGAATAGCAGGCTGACTTGCTGGTCTGTCGTTTCCTCGATCAGGTAAGCAGAGTGCCACCACGACACGATGAGGTTCGAGAACAGCATCTGTCGTGTTATGACATCTGGAAGCTCTGCCAATGGACTTCCCCAGCAGGGCCGCAGAGTCTCGTCATTTATGGACATAACCAAGAGTTCTCGATGCGACGCCCTCATGTTCTCTTCTCGGGACAGACGCGTTTGTCGGGATTGGTAGATCAAAGACATCGCGACGCCCGCTAGCGCAGCAGCAGAAATGATCAGCGATAACACGGTCATGAAGCCCCCTCCGTGCCCATAGACGCTGCTGTCCGGTAGCCGGTTCCTACGAACAAACTCATCACCGCCTGCCAAATGCGGGCCCTTTTCGTTTGCCCGCATCCGGCTGAGCGCCGGGCACGCACGGCCCCGGACACCGTCCCAGGAGGACCCCCGTGTTGACCCCGACCACCGCCACCGCCCAGGCCCCCGCCCCGCAGGCACCGGCCGCGCCGAGCGCCAGTTCGACACCGCCACAGCCGCAGGCCCCGCCGCGCAGCAGCCGACCGCGCCGCAGGGCGAACCGCAGGACGTCGCCTCGCTTCCCGAGTGGGCCCAGAAGCTCATCAAGGACACTCGCGCCGAAGCCACCGACTACCGCACCCGCGCCCAGCAGGCCACCCCCACAGCAGCCGGCACCGGCCCCGCCGCCCGCAGCCGAGGCGCCCGAGGGCGACGTCGCCCGCCTGCCGAAGTGGGCACAGCAGGCCCTCGCCGACTCAGGCGCCGCCGCCCGCCGCGCCGCCGTACAGACCGCCGTCATCCAGGCCGCAACGGGCACAGGCGCCGACGTCGCGCGCCTGCTCGACTCGGCCAGCTTCACGGCCGCCGTGGCGCAACTCGATCCGAGCGACACGGCCGCCGTCGCCGACGCGATCAAGAACGCCGTCACGGCTCAGCCCTACCTCGCCGCAGTCCCGCACCGCTTCGGCCTGCCCGTGGCCGCCATCACCGGGGACGGCACGTTGGGGTACTTCGACCGCGCGCCATACGACCGAGTCATCTCAACGGTTGGCCTACGGGCACAGGTCCCATGGGCGTGGGTGGAGCAGACCCAACCCGGAATCATCGTCACCCCATGGGGCACAGGCTCGGCAACGGCGACGCCATCGCCTGCCTGGTCGTCGCCGAGGACGGCCGCACCGCCTCCGGACGGTTCACAGGGCCCGCCGAGTTCATGAGGTTCCGCGCTCAACGGGTACCGCCCATCGAGTACGACAAATACGTGCCGGGTGGCGTGGCAGACGGCGACCAGTCCGCAACCACGCTCACCGAGGGCGAGTTCCTCGGCGAGCCGTTCGACGCCCGGCGCTTCGCCTACGGCCTCCGCATTCCCCACTGCACGATGGTGGTAGCGGACAAGCGCGACGGAGTCCGTCCGGTCTGGCTCTACAGCCTGACCGATCACTCATGGGCGTGCGTCATGTTCCGCGACGGCGACACCGCGCGCTTCGGGCAGAAAGGCGACCGGCGCCTGTGGGATGACGCGCACGCCGCGTACGACTGGTGGGCCGACAACGACCGGCCGGACCATACGCGGTTCGGCCTCACCGTCACACCTGAAGGCCAATCGGTATGGCTGGACAAACCCGCCGCCGGGCGCCACACCTGACAAGCGCACAAACGAAACGCCCCCGCTGAGAACGCGATCTGCGGGGGCGCTTCGCATTCCCGCAGATCACCACGCAAGTGTTCCACCAACGTTGTCGCACGAGAGTGTGACCACCACACCCACCTCACGGCAGTGTGGGAGCCAAGGCACGGAAACATCGGGGTAGTTCACCAACATGCTGACGTCGGACCCGAAGCCCCTGATGGCCCCGCTGCGGGCGCTTCGAGGCATCGACGCGCTCCGCGGCCTTACGAAGTACTGGAGGGCGGGAGGCGCCACCACAGGGCCCGCGAGGTCTTGTCTTGCGCCTCACGAGCCCCGGTAGGCAACTGGGCCCACTTGAGCCCATCTGTTTTACGCGTTCTATCCAGGGAAAAGAGCACCGCATGGGCCGGCGGTGCCAGATAGAGCCCGACCACGTCACGAATCTTGTCGGTCAGCAGCGGGTCCGGGGAGATCTTGAACTCCTCGGTCCTCCACGCCTGAAGACAGAACGCCCGCCAGATGCGGTGCACGCTGGTGGGCGAGATCCCCACCTGCCGGGCCAGCTCCCGCTTCGACCAGTGCGTACCGCCCTCGGGGACCTCTTCGAGGGTACGCACCACCACCTCTTCCACCTGGGCATCGGTGATGGAGCGCGGCACCCCCGGACGCGGCTCATCCGAGAGGCCCTCCAGCCGGTCGAGCAGGAACCGGGTCCGCCAACGCCGCACCGTCGCCCGGTCCGTGCCACACCGCGCGGCGACCACGGTGTTGTTCCACCCCCGGGCACAGGCGAGCACGATCCGCGCCCGCTTCGCCAGCCCCTGCGCGGTCGTGCGGCGCCTGGCCCAGTTCTCCAACACCAGCCACTCGGCCCCGGACAACACCAGCGGCTCCAACCGGGAATCACCCATGCCACCAGCACAACGCAGCCCGACCACTCCCCGCAGCAGACCACCAAGATCTGAAACGAGAAGCGACACACGAGACGAGCTACCAACTCAAAACCAGCTCACTAGGTCATCCCTGCCGGGCCCAGCGACCGGTACCGGCAGAATCCACTCGCCGCCCCGCACCGCACCGGCGTACCGCCACAGCGCAGGAAGCACCCGAAAGCCCTCCGCGAAGCCCGCTGCCGGGACCCTGCGAGCGGAGGGCCCGGCGCGTCGGCGATCACCGCACCCCCCGCCCCTCCAACACCACCTGCCATCCCGGCACCGCCGGCAGCGAGGACTCCGTCCGGGGCGGTGTGGCACGGCGGCCGCCGCGGCTGAAGAAGTCGGCGAGGGGCAGCGTCGCCGCGCCCACCGTGACCGCGTCGGGGCCGAGTTGGCCCAGTTCGACGGTGGCGCGGGTGGCGGGGTGGCGCAGGGCGTACGCGTCGGTGTACTCACGGACGGCGGGCAGCAGGTGCGGACCCAGTTGGAGGCCCGCCCAGCCGCCGACGAGCACGCGCTCGGGGCCGAAGAGGTTGACGAGGTCGGAGATGCCCGCGCCGAGGTATTCGGCGGTCTCGTCGAGCACGGCGGCGGCGACCGGGTCCGGCGCGGTCCCGTCCTGCGGGTAGGCGGCGCCCAGCAGGGCGCTCACGCCGGTCTCCTCGTCGGCGCCGGGCGGCAGCAGGCCACCCTCCTCCTGCCAGCGCGCCAGGAGCGCCTCGGCTCCCGCGTACGCCTCCAGGCAGCCCCGCGCGCCGCAGCGGCAGCGGCGGCCCCGGACGCTGACGGTGAGGTGGCCCCACTCGGCGGGGCCGCCGCGTGCGCCGCCGTGGATGACACCGCCGGTGACGATGCAGGCGCCGACGCCCGAGCCGATCAGCACGATCGCGGCGTCGCTCGCACCGCGTCCGCCGCCGAACCACATCTCGGCCTGGCCGAGGGCTCGTGCGCCGTTGTCGACGAAGTAGGCGGTGTCGGCGGGGAGTTCGACCTCCTCGCGCAGCATGCGTTCCAGCGGGACGGCGTCCCAGCCGATGGTCTGGCCGTGCACCACGGTCCCGGCCACGTCGCCCTGATCGCCCGCGCCTTCGCGGTCGACGATGCCGGGCACGCCCACGCCGACGCCGATCAGAGAGCCGTGCGGGGCGCCGGGCTCGATGCGGGCTTCCGCGCACACCTGCGCCACGCCCTCCCGGATGTGCCGGACGATGGTCGCGACGTCGTAACCGGATTCGGTCAACGGGCGTTCCGTGCGGGCCAGTTCCTTCAGGCCGAGGTCGAAGGCCTCCACCCGGACACGCGTCTCTCCGACGTCGACCCCGATGAGGCGGCCGCTCGACGGCGCGACGCGCAGCAGGGTGCGCGGCCGCCCGCCGTCGGACTCGACGCTGCCCGCCTCCTCCAGGAGGCCGTCCGCGGTGAGCTCGGCGACGACGTTGCTCACGGAGCCCGAACTCAGGCCGGTCGCCGGTCCGAGTGCCTGGCGGCTCATCGGCCCGCCGAAATACAACCGTTGCAGTACCGAGGCGCGGTTGCCCACGCGCAGGTCGCGCACCGTTCGACTGCTCCGCTCGGCCATGTGGCTCCTCTCCGGTCGGCAACATACCCGTGCGCGACCCCTTGACGCGACTATCTCTCAGGTTTTAACTCACGTCCTAAATTAAGCCGTGAATTCGTTCGGACGCCGAACTCGGCGCGCTCTCATGCCCGTTCTCAATCCCTGCCATCAACCACGAAAGGGACGGATCCGCCATGCGCAGACTCCGAGCTGTGGCGACTCTCGCCACCGTGACCGCTCTCACCGGTGCCACCCTCACGGCCTGCGGCGGCGGCACCGGCACAGGCGGCGAGGGCAGCAACGCCTCGCCCAGGACGCTCACGTACTGGGCGTCCAACCAGGGACCGAACCTCGCGGCGGACAAGAAGATCCTCACACCTGAGCTGAAGAAGTTCGACGAGGAGACGGGGATCGAGGTGAAGCTGGAGGTCGTCCCCTGGTCCGACCTCCTCAACCGGATCCTGGCGGCGACCACGTCGGGCCAGGGCCCCGACGTCCTCAACATCGGCAACACCTGGTCGTCCTCGCTGCAGGCGTCCGGCGCCCTGCTGCCGTGGGACACGGAGAACTTCGAGGCGATCGGCGGCAGGGACCGCTTCGTCGACGCCGCGCTCGGCTCGACCGGCGCCGCGGGCAAGGACCCGGCGGCGGTGCCGCTGTACTCGCTGTCGTACGCGCTCTACTACAACAAGGCGATGTTCAAGGAGGCGGGGATCAGCAAGCCGCCGGCAACCTGGGACGAGCTGGTCGCCGACGGCAAGAAGCTCTCCAAGGGCGGCAAGTGGGCGCTCGGGGCCGAGGGTTCGAACCTGGTGAACAACATCCACCAGGCCTTCGCCCTCGGCAAGCAGCACGGCGCCGACTTCTTCGACGCGCAGGGCAGGCCGACGTTCACCTCGCACGGTGCCGTGGCCGCCGTGAAGCAGTACGTCGACTTCATGGCCAGGGACAAGATCATCGCGCCGGGCAATGCCGAGTACGCGCAGAACCAGTCGCTGCGGGACTTCGCCCAGGGCAAGACCGCGATGGTGCTCTGGCAGGCCGCCGCGACCACGTTCGACGCGCAGGGCATGGAGCCCGACGACTGGGGGGTCGCTCCCGTGCCCGTGGCGTCGGGCAAGCCCGGCGCGGACCGGCGGGTCAACTCGATGGTCGCGGGCATCAACCTGGCCGTCTTCAAGAACACCGACAACCTCGACGGCGCGCGGAAGTTCGTGAAGTTCATGACGAGCGACGCCGAGCAGGCCCACCTCAACAAGGCGTACGGATCGATCCCGCCGGTCAGAACGGCGCAGGAGGACGCCGCCTTCGACCGCGCCGACACCGCCGTGCTGCGCGACACGCTCCGCAAGAGCGCGGCGCCGCTGCCGCAGGTGCCCAACGAGTCGCAGTTCGAGACGTCGGTGGGCACGGCCATCAAGAAGCTGTTCGCCGACGCGGCGGCAGGACGGGCGGTGACCACGCAGTCCGTGACGTCCGAACTGTCCAAGGCCCAACAGCAGATGCCGAAGAGCTGAGCGCCCTCCCATGACCACGCTCACCACACCGCCCACGCCCACGGAGCGGGCCACGCCGCCCTCCGGCGGGCGCAGGCCGCGCCTGCGCCTGCCCGCGCGCCTGCGCCGCGTCTCGCTCCCCTACCTCCTGCTGCTCCCCGCGCTGCTCCTCGAACTCGTCGTCCATCTCGTGCCGATGGCCGTCGGCATCGTGATGAGCTTCAAGGAGCTCACCCAGTTCTTCATCCGCGACTGGGGCGCGGCGCCCTGGACCGGCCTGGACAACTACAGGCTGTCGGTGGACTTCGACGCCCCGGTCGGCGAGGCGCTGCTGCATTCGTTCTTCGTCACCGTGGCGTTCACCGTCCTCTCCGTGGGCCTGTGCTGGCTCATCGGCACCGCGGCGGCGGTCTTCATGCAGGAGAACTTCCGCGGCCGCGGCCTGCTGCGGGCCGTCTTCCTCGTCCCGTACGCGCTGCCGGTGTACGCCGCCGTCATCACCTGGTCGTTCATGTTCCAGCGCGACACGGGCCTGATCAACCACGTCGTCCACGACCAGCTCGGGCTCACCGACAGCAGGCCCTTCTGGCTGATCGGCGACAACAGCTTCATCGCCCTGCTGACCGTGTCGGTGTGGAAGGGCTGGCCGTTCGCCTTCCTCATCGTCATGGCGGGGCTGCAGAACATCCCCAGGGAGCTGTACGAGGCGGCCTCGATCGACGGTGCCGGGACATGGCAGCAGGTGCGGCGCATCACGCTGCCGTCGCTGCGTCCGGTGAACCAGGTCCTCGTCCTGGTGCTCTTCCTGTGGACGTTCAACGACTTCAACACGCCGTACGTCCTGTTCGGCAAGTCGGCGCCCGAGGCCGCTGACCTGATCTCCCTCCACATCTACCAGTCGTCGTTCGTCACCTGGAACTTCGGCACGGGCTCCGCCATGTCGGTCCTGCTGCTGCTCTTCCTGCTCCTGGTGACGGCCGGCTACCTGCTGGTCACCTCGCGGGGCTCGCGCGATGCGCGCAGGTGGCGCGGAAGGAAGGCCGCCGATGTCTAGCCGCTCACCAATGGCCGCGCCGCGTTCGTTCGCGTGGTCACGGCGGATCTTCCTGACGCTGCTAACCGGTTTCGTCCTGCTGCCCGTCTACGTGATGGTGAGCAGTTCCCTCAAACCGCTGCAGGACGTGTCCGGCGCGTTCCACTGGATGCCGAGCGGGTTCACCGTGCGGCCGTACATCGACATCTGGAAGACGGTGCCGCTCGCGGACTACTTCATGAACTCGCTGATCGTGGCGGGCGCGGCGACGATGTGCTCGGTGGTCATCGCGGTCTTCGCCGCGTACGCGGTCAGCCGGTACCGCTTCCGGGGCAGGCGGGTGTTCACCGTGACCGTCCTGTCGACGCAGATGTTCCCGGGCATCCTCTTCCTGCTGCCGCTCTTCCTCATCTACGTCAACGTCGGCAACGCCACCGGCATCGCGCTGTTCGGCTCGCGCGCCGGGCTCATCCTCACCTACCTGACGTTCTCGCTGCCCTTCTCGATCTGGATGCTGATCGGGTACTTCGACTCGGTGCCGCGCGAGCTGGACGAGGCGGCGCTGGTCGACGGGTGCGGGCCGCTCGGCGCACTGCTCCGTGTCGTGGTGCCGGCCGCGATACCCGGCATCGTCGCGGTCGCCGTCTACGCCTTCATGACCGCCTGGGGAGAAGTGCTCTTCGCCTCGGTCATGACCACCGACGCCACGCGCACCCTCGCCGTGGGCCTGCAGGGCTACGCCACCCAGAACGACGTGTACTGGAACCAGGTCATGGCCGCCTCGCTCGTCGTGAGCATCCCCGTCGTCGCCGGCTTCCTGCTGCTGCAGCGCTACCTCGTCGCCGGGCTCACCGCCGGAGCCGTCAAGTGACCCCACCCGAAAGGAACTCCGTGACCGACCCCTCCTCCTTGGACCTCTCCGCGCTCCCCCAGGACTTCGCGTGGGGCGTGGCCACCTCGGCGTACCAGATCGAGGGCGCCGTCGACGAGGACGGCCGCTCGCCGTCGATCTGGGACACCTTCGCCCGCGTCCCGGGCGCGATCGACGGCGGTGACACCGGTGACGTGGCCTGTGACCACTACCACCGCTGGCCCGAGGACATCGCGCTGATGCGGGAGCTCGGTGTCGACGCCTACCGTTTCTCGCTGGCCTGGCCCCGCGTGGTGCCCGGCGGTGACGGGCCGGTCAACGCGGCGGGGCTCGACTTCTACGACCGGCTCGTCGACGCGCTCCTGGCGGCGGGCATCTCCCCGAGTGCGACGGTCTACCACTGGGATCTGCCGCAGGCGCTGCAGGACCGCGGGGGCTGGCCCGAGCGCGGGACCGCCGAACGCTTCGCGGCGTACGCCTCCGTGGTGGCCAAGCGGCTCGGCGACCGGGTCACCCACTGGGCCACGCTCAACGAACCGCTCTGCTCCGCCTGGATCGGCCACCTGGAGGGCCGCATGGCGCCGGGCCTGACCGATCTGACGGCGGCCGTACGCGCCTCGTACCACCTGCTGCTCGGGCACGGGCTCGCGGCGCAGGCGATCCGTGCGGCGGCGCCCGGCGCGCAGGTCGGCATCGTCAACAACCTGTCCCCCGTACGGCCCGCCTCGGACCGCCCCGAGGACATCGCCGCGGCCCGGCGCGCCGACGGGCACACCAACCGCTGGTGGCTGGACCCGCTGCACGGGCTCGGGTTCCCCGCCGACATGCGCGAGGTGTACGGCGTCGAACTGCCGGAGCGTGCGGGCGACTCGGCGGTCATCGCGCAACCGCTCGACTGGCTGGGCCTCAACTACTACTTCCCGGCGATCGTCACCGACGACCCGGCGGGCCCCGCACCGTTCGCCCGCCAGGTCCACCGGCCCGAGGTCCGGCACACCGGCATGGACTGGGAGATCGACGCGGACGGCCTGGAGAGCCTCCTGATGCGGCTGTCCGTCGAGTACGGGGCGCGCAGTCTGTACGTCACCGAGAACGGCTCGGCCTACCCGGACGTCGTGCGCGCCGACGGCACGGTCGACGACCCGGAGCGCACCCAGTACCTGCGCGAACACCTGGCGGCGTGCGCCCGCGCCGCCCGCAGGGGCGCCCCGCTGGCCGGCTATTTCGCGTGGTCGCTCCTCGACAACTTCGAGTGGGCGTACGGCTACGACAAGCGCTTCGGCCTGGTCCATGTCGACTACGCCACCCAGCGCCGCACGGTGAAGTCCAGCGGCCGCCACTACGCGGAGCTCGTGCGGGCCCACCGCCTGCGGACCGCGCGGGCGGCCTGAGAACCCTGAGAACCCGGACATCCTGAGCGGGCCCGGCCCCTTGGCCCCGGACTCGCCTCAGCGCGTGATCGCGCCCAGCAGCGCCTTGGCGCACAAGTCCCTGACCTGCTCCCGCGTCAGGTCCGGCTCCTCCAGCCACTCCAGGCAGACCGCGACCATGAACGCAAGCCAGCCCCGCACGGCCAGGCGCACCGCGGGCAGGTCCTGGGTGATGTCGGCGGCGCCCGGGTCCGCGGCGAGGGCGGCGAGGATCTGGCGCTCCTGGGCGGCGAGGCCCTTGCGGTAGACCTCACGGACCAGCGGGTCGCCCGCCGCCTCGGCCCGGTGGAAGGCGCGGAAGCCCTGTGCGTGGCTCTCCACGTAGCCGAGGAACGCGTCGAGCCCGGTGGTGATCTGCTCGTGCACCGGCAGTCCGGACTCGGCCGCCGTCAGGCGCAGCATGCGCTCGCTCTCGCGGTGCACGACAGCGGCGAAGAAGTCCCGTTTGGTCGGGAAGTAGTGGTACAGGAGGCCGCGCGAGACGCCGGCGATCTCCGCGACCCGCTCGATCCACACGTCGTCGTAAGGCTTCTGCGCGAACAGCCGCGCCCCGACCGAAAGCAGCTGCTCACGCCGCTCCTCGGTGCTCAGTCTGCGGCGCGTGCGCTCCTGCGGGTTCGCGGCCATGCCCGCACCTTACTTGACGCGAATTCAATAGCGGTACCAGACTGGGATCTCCTATTGAATCCACGTACAACAGGCCCAACGGGCCCGTCCGGCAAGGGAGATGGGCACATGGCGCAGACGACGCGGTCCGCGGCGGCGAACACTCCGGACGGGCCGGGCGCACCCGTCCCCCTCCAGAAGGGCTTCCGCAGCGCCGAGCTCGGCTGGCCCGAGCTGCACCGGATCCCGCATCCGCCCCGTCGGCTGCCGCTGCTCGGCGACGTCCTGGGCGCCAACGTCAGGACCCCACTGCAGGATTCGATGAAGCTGGCCCACAGGCTGGGCCCCATCTTCCGGCGCAAGGCGTTCGGCAAGGAGTTCGTCTTCGTGTGGGGCGCCGAGCTCGCCGCGGACATGGCCGACGAGTCGCGGTTCGCGAAGCACGTGGGCCTCGGCGTCGCCAACCTGCGCCCCGTGGCGGGCGACGGTCTTTTCACGGCGTACAACCACGAGCCCAACTGGCAGCTGGCCCACGACATACTCGCCCCCGGGTTCAGCCGCGAGGCGATGGCGGGCTACCACCCGCTGATGCTGGACGTGGCACGGCAGCTCACGGCGCGCTGGGACGAACGGGAGTCGGCGGGCCGGGCCGTGGACGTGCCGGGCGACATGACGAAGCTGACGCTGGAGACCATCGCCCGCACCGGCTTCGGGCACGACTTCAGCTCCTTCGAACGGTCCGCACCGCACCCCTTCGTGTCCGCGATGGTCGGCACCCTCTCCTTCGCCCAGCGTCGCAACGTCGTGCCGCCGCTCCTGACCCCGCTGCTGCTGCGCGGCGCCGACCGGCGCAACGAGGCCGACATGGCCTACCTCAACCACACCGTCGACGCGGTGGTCGCCGCCCGCCGCGCCGCGCCGGGGCGGGGCGGCCAGGGCGATCTGCTCGACCGCATGCTGGAGGTCGCCCACCCCGGCACCGGGGAGCGGCTCACTCCGCAGAACATCCGCCGCCAGGTCATCACGTTCCTGGTCGCCGGGCACGAGACGACGTCCGGCGCTCTGTCGTTCGCACTGCACTACCTGTCACGCAACCCCCGGGTGCTCGCCCGCGCGCGGGCCGAGGTCGACGAGGTCTGGGGCGCCGAGGGGGAACCCGCGTACGAACAAGTGGCCAAGCTGCGCTACCTGCGGCGAGTGCTCGACGAATCGCTGCGGCTGTGGCCGACCGCGCCGGGGTTCGCCCGCGAGGCACGCGAGGACACCGTCCTCGGGGGCGTCCATCCGATGCGCCGCGGCGCGTGGGCGCTGGTCCTCGCGACGATGCTGCACCGCGATCCGGTGGCGTGGGGCGAACACCCCGAGGAGTTCGACCCCGACCGGTTCGCCCCTTCGGCCGTACGCGCCAGGCCCGCCCATGTCTTCAAACCGTTCGGCACCGGCGCCCGCGCCTGTATCGGCCGTCAGTTCGCCCTGCACGAGGCGACCCTGGTGCTCGGCCTGCTGCTGCGCCGCTACGACCTGCACGCCGATCCCGGCTACCGCCTGCGCATCGCCGAGCGGCTCACCCTGATGCCGGACGGCCTCACCCTGCGGCTCACCCGGCGCGCGCCGGGCGCTTAGGGGGCCGTTGTCAGACCCGTGCGCAAGAGTGGAGGTGGCATTGCGCGATGCCGTACACGCCACCCAGCGCAGAGGAGCCGCACGACATGACCGGCACGACGTCCGAGGAACTGCTCGCCGCCCAGGCCTATTTGCGTCTGCTGCACACCGCCCGCGCCGCGCTCTCCGACTCCGCGTCGGTCTCCCCGGTAGCCGCGGCGACGCTGCTGGCCGGCCCGATCGCGGAAGCGGACGAAGCACTGCGCCGCGCGGGCTTCGCGGGCAACGAGGCAGCGCTCATCGACCGGATCTACGATCTGGCACCGCCGCCGCGCGCCGCCGAGGGGGACACGCGTACCGGCCGGGTACCGATGACCCGGTCCTGCGCCCGAGAGGGGAGTCAGTCATGAGTGCGGACGGAGGCAACGCCTCGTACGGCCACAAGGAGTTCAAGCGTTCCAAGAGTCACTTCGCGGACCGGATCACGGCGGACGGCCGCGACGGCTGGCCCGTCGAGGCGGGGCGCTACCGCCTGGTGGTGAGCCGGGCCTGCCCCTGGGCGGGCCGCGCCCTGGTCTCCCGGCGGCTGCTCGGCCTGGAGAGCTCCCTCTCGCTGGGTGTCACCGACCCGATCCAGGACGACCGGAGCTGGCGGTTCACGCTGGACCCCGACGACCGCGACCCGGTCCTCGGCATCCGGTTTCTGAGCGAGGCGTACGAGGCACGGGAGAGCGGCTACCCCGGCGGGGTCAGCGTCCCCGCCGTCGTCGACGAACCGAGCGGCAAGCTGGTCACGAACGACTTCCAGCAGATCACGCTGGACTTCGCCACGGAGTGGACCGCCCTGCACCGCGAGGGGGCGCCCGACCTGTATCCCGAACCACTGCGTGACGAGATCGACTCGGTGATGGAGGGCATCTTCCGCGACGTCAACAACGGCGTGTACCGGGCGGGCTTCGCCCCGGACCAGTCGGCGTACGCATCCGCGTGCCGCGATGTCTTCCGCCGTCTGGAGCTCACCTCCGAACGCCTGGCGAGCCGTCGCTATCTCGTCGGGGACACCCTCACGGAGGCGGACATCCGGCTGTTCAGCACGCTGGTGCGGTTCGACGCCGTCTACCACGGTCACTTCAAGTGCAACCTGCGGAAGCTGACCGAGGACCGGGTCCTGTGGGCGTACGCCCGTGATCTGTTCCAGACCCCGGGGTTCGGCGACACCATCGACTTCGACCACATCAAGCGGCACTACTACCAAGTGCACGCGGGCATCAACCCGACCGGCATCGTGCCGCTGGGTCCGAACCTCGCCGAGTGGCTGACGCCGCATCACCGGGAGGAACTGGGCGGGCGGCCCTTCGGCGACGGCACACCTCCGGGGCCCGTGCCCGCCGGGGAGGAGGTGCCGGCCACCGGGCGGGTCTGAAGTCCGCCCGGCTCGCTCCGGCAGGTCAGCCCATCGCGGTGCCCGGGTCCGTGAGCGGTTCCCGGTCCGGTTCCACGAACCGCTCCTCTTCCCGGCCCGGGGTCTGCCGCCAGGTGAACTGGTCGCCACCCACCCAGCGGACCGTGTCCGGGTCGTCGAGGTCGTGCACGGTGATGCCCGCCATGGCGGCCGCGTCCAGGACGTCCGTGACGGTCTTCGCCTTGCCGACGACCTGGCCGTCGATCTCGACGATGCGGAAGGGCGGGTGCCCCGGCTGGACGCCGAGGACCGTGATCCGGGGATTTGCCATGTAAAAATACGCTTCGGTCATGCCTGGAACCCTTCCACGGCGACCGGCGCGGCCACCTCGCCTGTCGGCCGCTCGGGCTACCCAACGCGAGGTTGTGACCCGGGGCAGGGCGGTTGTTTGATCAGCCGGCCGGTCGCTCGCTTGGATGTCACGCGGCAGCACGGGGCTGCCCGGTGAGTCCTTCGAGGAGCGGCACGACATGGCGGGCAGGCGGTCGCTCGGGCGACGGTTCGGGTGGCTCTGGGCAGCGTACGCGGTCAGCACGTTCGGGACGCGGCTCGCGTTCGACGCCTTCGCCATGATCGCGATCCTGACGCTGGACGCCGGGGCGGCTCAGGTGGCGGTGCTCGCGTCCGCGGGGCTCGCGGTGGGGGCGGCGGCAGCGATCCCGCTCGGGCCGTGGGTGGAGTTCCGCCGCAAGCGGCCCGTGATGGTGGCGATGGACCTGGTGCGGTGTGCGGCGCTGCTGAGCGTGCCCGCCGCGTTCGCGCTCGGCCTGCTCGGCTTCGCGCAGCTCCTCGTCGTCTCTGTGGTGGTCGCCGCGGCCGACATCACGTTCGGGGCGGCGAGCGGCGCATACCTCAAGTCGCTCGTGCGCCCGGAGGACCTGCTCGTCGCCAACGGCCGCTTCGAGTCGACGACGTGGACGGCCACCATGCTGGGGCCGCCGCTCGGCGGGGCCGCGGTCGGCCTGTTCGGCCCGCTGCTGACCGTGGTCGCCGACGCCGTCAGCTACCTGCTCTCCGCGGTGGGCCTCCGGGCGATCGGCGGCCTCGGCGGGGAGGAGCCACGGCCCGTGCGCCCCGCGGAAGCGGAGCGAATTCGCACGGGCGAGGTACTCGAAGGCTGGCGGTTCATCCTCGGCAGCGCGGCGCTGCGCCCGCTGTTCCTCAACACCGTCCTGGTCAGCGGCCTGATCATGGCGGTCTCGCCGCCGCTCGCCGTCCTCATGCTCGGCCCCCTCGGCTTCGCGCCCTGGCAGTACGGCCTCGCCTTCGCGCTGCCCTGCCTGGGCGGCCTCGTCGGCGCGCGGCTGTCCCCGCGTCTCGTCGCCCGCTACGGACAGCGCGCGGTCATGCTGGTGGCGGGCACCCTGCGCGCCTGCTGGTCCCTCGGACTCGCGTTCGTCGGCCCCGGCACCGCCGGGCTCGTCCTCGTCGTGGCCGTGGAGTTCGGGCTCATCACGTGCATGGGTGTGTTCAACCCTGTGTACGCCACGTACCGGCTGGCGCGGACCCCGGCGGACCGGGTCGCCCGCACCCTGTCCGCCTGGTCGGTCAGCAGCAAGGCCACCGTCGCCGCCATGACCGCGCTATGGGGTCTGCTCGCCGGTCTCACCGGCCCCCGCACCGCCATCGCCGTCGCCGGTCTCCTCCTGCTCGTCACCCCGCTGCTGCTGCCCCGGAGCGACCGTTCGGCGCCCGGGACGGCCCGCGTACCCGCCGGCTAGGCCCTGTCGTCAAACTCGCGTCGTTGGCCCGGAGGGCGGCCTCGCGGCGTCTGGTGCGTGCGATCGCAAGGCGGAGGGTCATCCCGGTACTGGGCGTACCGGGATGA
>NZ_JBHVZA010000050.1:10029-42772 GCF_042880275.1 Streptomyces sp. NPDC058308 | reverse complement strand
AGCAAGTCGGGGTATCAACATATCTGGCGTTGACTTTTGGCACGCTGTTGAGTTCTCAAGGAACGGACGCTTCCTTTGTACTCACCCGCAGAACATTGTCTGGGGTTTTCCTCCGGGCGCTTCCCTTCGGTGTTTCTTTTTGTTCTTCGTTCTTGCGTTTCCGACTCTATCAGACTCTTTCGTGTCCGACTTCCTCGGCGCCTTTCCGGTTCCCGCTCCGGCCTTTCGGCTTTCGCGTTTCCCTTTCCGGCGGCTCCGACTTTATCAGAAGTTCTGAGTCGGAATTCCCGCCCCGTTCGGGTCGGTCCCAGGCACGTGAGTGCTCGGGGCTTCCCTCGCTGGCGGAGCCGTAAACCTAACGGAGCGGGGCGCCCCGATGCAAATCGAGGCGCCCCGCTCCGGAGCTCGCGCAGTCGAGAGGGTCAGACCTCGACGACCACGGGCAGGATCATCGGACGTCGGCGGTAGTTGTCCGAGACCCATTTGCCCAGCGTGCGGCGGATGAGCTGCTGCAGCTGGTGGGGTTCGACGACGCCGTCCTGGGCCGACTTGTCCAGGACTTCCTGGACCCGGGGCATGACGGCATTGAACGCCGAGTCGTCGATGCCGGAGCCGCGCGCCTGAATGATCGGGCCGCTGGTGATCTTGCCGGTGCTGGAGTCCACCACTACGAAGACCGAGATGATGCCCTCGTCGCCGAGGATCTTGCGGTCCTTCAGGGCGGGCTCGCCGACGTCGCCCACGGAGAGTCCGTCCACATAGACGTATCCCGCCTGCACCTTGCCGACGATCTTCGCCTTGCCCTCGACGAGGTCGACGACGACGCCGTCCTCGGCGATCACGATGCGGTCGTGCGGGACGCCGGTGAGGGCGCCGAGCTCGGCGTTGGCACGCAGGTGGCGCCATTCACCGTGGACCGGCATCAGGTTCTTGGGCTTGCAGATGTTGTAGAAGTACAGCAGCTCGCCGGCCGAGGCGTGGCCGGAGACGTGTACCTTCGCGTTGCCCTTGTGGACGACGTTGGCGCCCCAGCGGGTCAGACCGTTGATCACGCGGTAGACCGCGTTCTCGTTGCCCGGGATGAGCGACGACGCCAGGATCACGGTGTCGCCCTGGACGATCCGGATCTGGTGGTCGCGGTTGGCCATGCGGGAGAGCGCGGCCATCGGCTCGCCCTGCGAACCCGTGCAGACCAGGACGACCTCGCTGTCCGGCAGGTCGTCGAGCGTCTTCACGTCGACGACGAGGCCCGGCGGGACGCGCAGGTAACCGAGGTCGCGGGCGATGCCCATGTTGCGGACCATCGAGCGGCCCACGAAGGCGACCCTGCGGCCGTACTCGTGTGCGGCGTCCAGGATCTGCTGGATGCGGTGCACATGGCTGGCGAAGCTCGCGACGATGATCCGCTTCTGGGCGCCGGCGAAGACGCCGCGGATCACGTTCGAGATGTCGCGCTCGGGCGGAACGAAGCCCGGGACCTCGGCGTTCGTGGAGTCGGAGAGGAGGAGGTCGATGCCCTCCTCGCTCAGCCGCGCGAACGCGTGCAGGTCGGTCAGGCGGCCGTCCATAGGGAGCTGGTCCATCTTGAAGTCGCCGGTGGCGACGACCATGCCCGCGGGGGTGCGGATGGCGACGGCCAGGGCGTCCGGGATGGAGTGGTTGACCGCGACGAACTCGCAGTCGAAGGGGCCGAGCGCCTCGCGGTCGCCCTCGACGACCTCCAGCGTGTACGGCCGGATGCGGTGCTCCTGGAGCTTCGCCTCGATGAGGGCCAGCGTCAGCTTGGAGCCGATCAGCGGGATGTCCGGCTTCTCGCGCAGAAGATAGGGGACGCCGCCGATGTGGTCCTCGTGGCCGTGCGTGAGCACGATGCCCTCGATGTCGTCGAGGCGGTCCCTGATGGACGTGAAGTCCGGCAGAATCAGGTCGATTCCGGGCTGCTCCTCCTCGGGGAAGAGCACGCCGCAGTCGACGATCAACAGACGACCGTTGAACTCGAAGACGGTCATGTTGCGGCCGATCTCGCCGAGGCCGCCGAGCGGGGTGACCCGCAGGCCGCCCTTCGGGAGCTTCGGCGGAGCGCCGAGTTCAGGATGCGGATGACTCAAAAGACTCTCCTCACCACGCGCGCCACGTACCTCCGGGGCACGTGGCGCGCATGACGTTCGTGCATGAGCAGTTGTTGTGTGGGGTGCGGGCCACCGACAGCTCGTGTCGCGCCCGCGGTGTCTCGCTTATTCAGTTGTGAAGTCTGTGGTTACAGCTGTACCCCGCCGGCGGCGAGATCGATCTTGAGCTGGTGCGTCTCCTCGGGCGACAGCTCCACCATCGGCAGGCGGAGCGGGCCCGCGGGGCGCCCTTGAAGGGCCAGCGCCGCCTTGGTCGTGATCACGCCCTGGGTGCGGAACATGCCGGTGAAGACCGGGAGGAGCTTCTGGTGGATCTCCGTGGCTTTCTGCACGTCGCCCGAGAGGTGTGCCTCGAGCATCGCGCGCAGTTCCGGGGTGACGACGTGGCCGACGACGGAGACGAAGCCGCACGCGCCGACGGACAGGAGCGGCAGGTTCAGCATGTCGTCGCCGGAGTACCAGGCCAGGTCCGAGCGGGCGATGGCCCAGCTGGCGCGGCCGAGGTCACCCTTGGCGTCCTTGTTGGCGACGATCCGCGGGTGCTCGGCGAGGCGGACGATCGTCTCGGTGTTGATCGGTACGCCGCTGCGGCCCGGGATGTCGTAGAGCATGACCGGCAGCTCGGTGCTGTCGGCGATCGCCGTGAAGTGCCGGAACAGGCCCTCCTGAGGGGGCTTGTTGTAGTACGGCGTGACGGTCAGGAGGCCGTGGGCGCCGGCCTGCTCGGCTGCGCGGGCGAGCTCGACGCTGTGGCGGGTGTCGTTCGTGCCGACGCCCGCGACGATGTGGGCGCGGTCTCCGACGGCGTCCAGTACGGCTCGTACGAGATCGTTTTTCTCCGCGTCACTGACGGTCGGGGACTCACCGGTGGTGCCGTTGATGACGAGGCCGTCATTGCCTGCGTCCACCAGGTGGGCGGCGAGCTGCTGCGCGCCGTCGAGGTCAAGTGCGCCGTCCGCCGTGAAGGGCGTGACCATGGCGGTGAGGACCCTCCCGAAGGGGGTCTGCGGAGTGGAGGTCGGAGCCATGGGTAACACGCTACTCGCTGCTCAGCGCGGGGTCGCCCCTCGGGGGATGTGTGCGGACCTGACAAGTGTGGAGCCCGGCACTGCCTGCTCGGGGGTTCAAGCAGTGCCGGGTCCGTTTGATCAGGCTAGATGAACTTCACGAAGTGCCGCAATACGGACACTTCGCTCGGCGCACCCGCACATCAGTGCCTTACGGCGCCACACGTCCGTTCTTGTTGAAGGCCGCATGGGTGAGAGGCATCAGTTCCGCCCACTGCTGCTCCATCAGCTCGCCGACCATCTCGATCTCGCGCTGCGGGAACGAGGGGACCTTCGCGAGCTCGTGCTGCGTGCGCAGGCCGAGGAAGTGCATCAGCGAACGGGCGTTGCACGTCGCGTACATCGAGGAGAAGAGGCCTACGGGGAGCACCGCGCGGGCGACCTCGCGGGCGACGCCGGCGGCCAGCATCTCCTGGTACGCCTCGTACGCCTGGCGGTAGGAGTCCTCCATGACGCGGCCCGTGAGCTCCTGCTGGGCCTGGGTGCCCTCGACGAAGACGTACTTGCCGGGGCGGCCTTCCTGGACGAGCTTGCGGGACTCCCCGGGGACGTAGAAGACGGGCTGCAGCTCCCTGTACCTGCCCGATTCCTCGTTGTACGACCAGCCGACGCGGTGCCGCATGAACTCGCGGAAGACGAAGATGGGGGCGCTGATGAAGAACGTCATCGAGTTGTGCTCGAAGGGGCTGCCGTGGCGGTCCCGCATCAAGTAGTTGATCAGGCCCTTGGAGCGCTCCGGGTCCTTCTGGAGCTCTTCGAGGGACTGCTCGCCCGCCGTGGAGACTCGGGCGGCCCACAGGACGTCGGAGTCGGTGGCGGCATGCTTCACCAGCTCGACGGTGACCTCGCTGCGGAAGCTGGGCTTGAGGTCTTCGGTGGGGGTCTCGCTCACTGGCGGGGTCCTTCCAGGTGCATCACTCGGGCGGCGTCCACTCTATGGCCCGGCACTGACAATCGGCCGTTCGGTGACTCGCCGCGATGTTCTTCGACTAATTTGCCGAAACAGGGCACCTTTTGGGCGATTCACGCGTCTATCCAAGTAACAGAGTTCACAGAGCTCCGTTCGAGACCCGTGAGGAGAAGCGCACCCCATGTTCCGTCGGCGAGAGCCCGTCCCGTTCGCCTTCATCGCCGAAGCCGAGAAGTTCCGCAGTAACGTCACTCCCCCGCCCCGAGAGCGCGCGTCGGCCAGCCAGATCATGGGCCGCACGCTCATCGGCCTGACCGTGGTGGCCGGACTGGTGGGATCCCTGCTCTTCGGGATGCCCGCGATGTCGGCCGACCAGTCACCCGCGCACCACCAGCAGTCCGAGGCCTCTGAGGGACGCTGACCGGAGCGCGTATCTTCCCCCGTCCGGCCCCGACTCGTCCGGACCCCCAAGGGTGGTAGCAGGGGACACGGCTCGATAGCCTCACCGGGCACAGCCCATGTGTGGATTGAGTGAGGATCAGCCCGTGCCCCTGCCCTTCCTGACCGCGGACCACGCCTTCGACGACGTGGCGGACGACGCCGCGCTGCCCTTCGACGACCGCGATCAGTGGCGGCGGCCCTACCGCCCCGGCCCCTGGCGGGTCGGGGCTTCCGCGCTCCTGCTGCTGCTCGCCTCGTTCGTCCTCTTCGCCGCGGTGATCATCGCGTTCACGGGCTCCCTCGCGGGCGCCGCGGTCTGCGCGGGCCTCGCCGTCCTCGTCATCGTCGCCTCCCTGCGGCTGCTGCGCATGGGCACCTGGGTGAGCGCCCACGGGCTGCGCAGGGTCGGTTTCCTGACCACGCAGACGGTCGCCTGGGCGCAGGTGTCGGCCGTGCGGACCGCGCAGCAGCCGGTGCGCTGGCTGGGGCTGCCCCGGACGGTGCAGGGGCAGGCGCTCATCCTCGTACGCCGTGATCAGGGGGCGCAGGGTGGCGGGCCGCAGGCGTTGCTGACCGACCGGAACGCCGACTTCCTGACGCGGCACGAGGCGTTCAACCGCGCGGCCGACTCCATCGAGGTGTGGGCCGACGAGTACCGGCCCACCGCCTGAAACGCCTCCAGAGCCCTAGGACCCTAGACGTTCACCGGCCTGCCCGCGTGCAGGGCGATGGCCCGCTGCATGGCCCTCCGCGCGCGGGGGGTGTCCCGGGCGTCGTGGTAGGCGACGGCCAGCCGGAACCAGCAGCGCCAGTCGTCCGGCGAGTCCTCGGTCTCGGCCTTGCGCCGGGCGAAGACCTCGTCGGCCGAGTCGCGGTCGATACGGCCGCCGGGGGTCCGCTTCAACTCGTCCACGGGCAGGCCGCCTTCGGCCTCCAGCTCGGCGGCGAGGCGGTTGGCGCGCTGGACGAACTGCGTGTTCTTCCAGAGGAACCAGACGCCGATGACCGGCAGGATCAGCACCGCGACACCGAAGGTGACGGTGAGCACGGTGCCGTGCTGTATCAGGAGCACGCCGCGGCTGCCGACCAGGACGAAGTAGACGACCAGGACGGCAGCCGTGACGGCGTAAGTGATCTTCGCTCGCATGGTGGGTTCGTTTCCCGGGTCAGCCGAGGTCCAGGAAGTGTTCCAGGCCGAACGTCAGGCCCGGCGTGCTCACCACGCGGCGCGCGCCGAGCAGGATGCCCGGCATGAAGCTGCTGTGGTGCAGCGAGTCGTGGCGCACGGTCAGGGTCTCGCCCTCGCCGCCGAGCAGGACCTCCTGGTGGGCGAGGAGGCCGCGCAGGCGCACGGAGTGCACCGGTACGCCGTCGACGTCCGCGCCGCGGGCACCGTCCAGGGCCGTCGTCGTGGCGTCGGGCTGCGGGGCGCTGCCCGCCTCCCGACGGGCCTCGGCGATGAGCTGGGCGGTGCGCGTGGCGGTGCCGCTGGGGGCGTCCGCCTTGTTCGGGTGGTGCAGCTCGACGACCTCGACGGACTCGAAGTAGGGCGCCGCGATCTGCGCGAACTTCATCGTGAGGACCGCGCCGATGGAGAAGTTCGGGGCGATGAGCACGCCCGTCTCCGGGGACGCCGCGAGCGACGTGCGCAGCCGCGCGAGGCGCTCGTCGGTCCAGCCCGTCGTACCGACGACGGCGTGGATGCCGTGCCGTACGCAGAAGTCGAGGTTGGCCATCACCGAGTCGGGGTTGGTCAGCTCGACCGCGACCTGGGCGCCGGCGTCCGCCAGCGACTCCAGCTTGTCGCCGCGGCCGAGTGCGGCGACCAGCTCCATGTCCTCGGCGGCCTCGACGGCCTTCACGGCCTCGGAGCCGATGCGGCCCCTGGCGCCGATGACCGCCACGCGCAGCTTGCTCATGTCCTTCAATCCTTACGGGAGTTGGGCCCTCACGCGGCTATGCGACCGCTTCGTGGAGGCGGGCCGCCTGCTTGTCCTTGAGCGGGCCGATGGCCGACAGGGACGGGCGGTGGCCGAGCACGTCGCGGGCCACTTCGCGCACCTCGTCGGGGGTGACCGCGGAGATCCTGGCCAGCATGTCGTCGACCGACATGTGCTCGCCCCAGCAGAGCTCGCTCTTGCCGATGCGGTTCATCAGGGCGCCGGTGTCCTCCAGGCCGAGGACGGTGGAGCCCGCGAGCTGGCCGATGGCACGGCCGATCTCGTCGTCGCTCAGTCCGTGCTGCGCGACCTGGTCGAGCTCGTCGCGGCAGATCTTCAGGACGTCGTGCACCTGACTGGGGCGGCAGCCCGCGTACACCCCGAAGAGACCGGTGTCGGCGAAACCGGACGTGTACGAGTACACGCTGTAGGCCAGGCCGCGCTTCTCGCGGACCTCCTGGAAGAGGCGGGACGACATGCCGCCGCCGAGGGCGGTGTTCAGGACGCCGAGGGCCCAGCGGCGCTCGTCGGTGCGGGCCAGGCCCGGCATGCCGAGGATGACGTGGGCCTGCTCGGTCTTGCGGTTGACGACCTCGACGCGGCCCGCCGTGCGCAGGGCGCGGGAGCCCTGGCGCGGGACCATCGGGGTCGCGTCGGTGCGGTGGAGCGCGCCGGCCTTCTCGAAGGCGGCGCGGACCTGGCGTACGACCTTGTTGTGGTCCACGTTGCCCGCGGCCGCGACCACCAGGTGGGTCGGGTCGTAGTGCTTCTTGTAGAAGCGGCGGATGCGGTCGGCGTTGAGGGCGTTGATCGTGTCGACCGTGCCGAGGACCGGGCGGCCGAGGGGCGTGTCGCCGAGCATCGTGTGCGCGAACAGGTCGTGCACGCAGTCGCCCGGGTCGTCCTCGGTCATCGCGATCTCTTCGAGGATGACGCCGCGCTCGGCGTCGACGTCCTCCTGGAGGATGAGGGAGCCCGTCAGCATGTCGCAGACGACGTCGATGGCAAGGGGCAGGTCGGTGTCGAGCACGCGCGCGTAGTAGCACGTGTACTCCTTCGCCGTGAAGGCGTTCATCTCGCCGCCGACCGCGTCGAGCGCGGCCGAGATGTCGAGGGCGCTGCGCTTCTTGGTGCCCTTGAAGAGGAGGTGCTCGAGGTAGTGCGTGGCGCCGTTCAGGGACGGGGTCTCGTCGCGGGAGCCGACGTTGGCCCAGATGCCGAAGGTCGCCGAGCGCACGGAGGGCAGGGTCTCCGTGACGACGCGCAGGCCGCCGGGGAGGGTCGTCCTGCGGACGGTGCCGATGCCGTGCTCGCCCTTGATCAGGGTTTGGGTACGGGCGACGGCCCGCGCCTCCGAAGAGGTGCGGGCCGTCGTCGTGGTGCTACGCGACGTCACTTGTCGGTGTCGTCCTTCTTGTCGTCGTCCTCTTCACCCTCGATGACGGGGATGAGGGACAGCTTGCCGCGGGAGTCGATCTCGGCGATCTCGACCTGGACCTTCTGGCCCACGCCGACGACGTCCTCGACGTTCTCCACGCGCTTGCCGCCGGCGAGCTTGCGGATCTGCGAGATGTGCAGCAGACCGTCCTTGCCCGGCATGAGCGAGACGAACGCGCCGAAGGTCGTCGTCTTCACGACGGTGCCCAGGTAGCGCTCGCCGACCTCCGGCATGGTCGGGTTGGCGATGCCGTTGATCGTGGCGCGGGCGGCCTCGGCCTGCGAGCCCTGCTGGGCACCGATGTAGATGGTGCCGTCGTCCTCGATCGTGATGTCGGCGCCGGTGTCCTCCTGGATCTGGTTGATCATCTTGCCCTTCGGGCCGATGACCTCACCGATCTTGTCCACCGGGATCTTGACCGTGATGATGCGCGGCGCGTTCGGGGACATCTCGTCCGGAACGTCGATCGCCTCGTTCATCACGTCGAGGATGTGCAGACGCGCGTCACGGGCCTGCTTCAGCGCGGCGGCCAGGACCGAGGCGGGGATGCCGTCGAGCTTGGTGTCGAGCTGGAGCGCGGTCACGAACTGCTTCGTACCGGCGACCTTGAAGTCCATGTCGCCGAACGCGTCCTCCGCACCGAGGATGTCGGTGAGGGCGACGTAGTGCGTCTGGCCGTCGATCTCCTGGGAGATCAGACCCATGGCGATACCGGCGACGGCGGCCTTCAGCGGCACACCGGCGTTAAGCAGCGACATCGTCGAGGCGCAGACCGAGCCCATGGACGTCGAGCCGTTGGAACCGAGGGCCTCGGAGACCTGACGGATCGCGTACGGGAAGTCCTCGCGCGAGGGCAGCACCGGCACGATCGCGCGCTCGGCGAGCGCGCCGTGGCCGATCTCGCGGCGCTTGGGCGAACCGACGCGGCCGGTCTCGCCGACCGAGTACGGCGGGAAGTTGTAGTTGTGCATGTAGCGCTTGCGCGTCACCGGGGAGAGGGTGTCGAGCTGCTGCTCCATGCGGAGCATGTTGAGGGTGGTGACGCCCAGGATCT
Source organism: Streptomyces sp. NPDC058308 (assembly GCF_042880275.1). Classification (NCBI taxonomy): domain Bacteria; kingdom Bacillati; phylum Actinomycetota; class Actinomycetes; order Kitasatosporales; family Streptomycetaceae; genus Streptomyces; species Streptomyces sp. NPDC058308. Next base: position 33,793 of record NZ_JBHVZA010000050.1, on the reverse strand, counting down.
GGGTCTCGCCACGCTCGAACAGCGCCGAACCGTGCACGCGCGGGATGGCCTCGACCTCGGCGGCGAGCGTACGGATGTCCGTGACGCCACGGCCGTCGATGCGGACCTTGTCCTTGATGACGCGCTCGCGGACCAGCTTCTTGGTCAGCGCGCGGTAGGCACCGGAGATCTCCTTCTCGCGGCCCTCGAAGGCCGGGAGGAGCTTCTCGGCCGCGATCTCCTTGATGCGGTCGAGCTCCGTCTCGCGCTCCTGCTTGGCGGCGATGGTGAGCGCCTGGGCGAGCTCGGTCTTGACCGCGGCGGTCAGGGCCTCGAGGACGTCGTCCTCGTAGTCCAGGAAGACCGGGAACTCGCCGGTGGGCTTGGCGGCCTTGGCGGCGAGGTCCGACTGGGCCTTGCAGAGCGCCTTGATGAAGGGCTTCGCGGCTTCCAGACCGGCGGCGACGACCTCTTCGGTCGGGGCCTCGGCGCCGTCCTGCACCAGCTGGATGGTCTTCTCGGTGGCCTCGGCCTCGACCATCATGATCGCGACGTCGCCGTCGTCGAGGACGCGACCGGCGACGACCATGTCGAAGACGGCGTCCTCGAGCTCGGTGTGCGTCGGGAAGGCGACCCACTGGCCCTTGATGAGCGCCACGCGCGTGCCGCCGATCGGGCCCGAGAAGGGCAGGCCGGCCAGCTGCGTGGAGCAGGAGGCGGCGTTGATCGCGACCACGTCGTACAGGTGGTCGGGGTTGAGCGCCATGATCGTTTCGACGATCTGGATCTCGTTGCGCAGGCCCTTCTTGAAGGAAGGACGCAGCGGGCGGTCGATCAGGCGGCAGGTCAGGATCGCGTCCTCGGAGGGGCGGCCCTCACGACGGAAGAACGAACCGGGGATCTTGCCGGCGGCGTACTGCCGCTCCTCGACGTCCACCGTCAGGGGGAAGAAGTCGAGGTTCTCCTTGGGCCGCTTGGAAGCGGTGGTGGCCGACAGCACCATGGTGTCGTCGTCCAGGTACGCGACGGCGGAGCCTGCGGCCTGCTTGGCCAGGCGGCCCGTCTCGAAGCGGATGGTGCGGGTGCCGAACGTGCCGTTGTCAATGACGGCCTCGGCGTAGTGGGTCTCGTTCTCCACTGTTCTCCTACGTGTCTACGTTTCGTCTTCTCGCCCCTGGGCCCGTGTGGCCCGGGAACGGCGTCCCGTCTGTCCTTGGCGGACCTCGTCCCGCGCGGACCGGCCCTTGCTGGGCCTGTCCGGCGTGGACCGGGACTGTGTGGAGAAGCGCGCCATCTGTGCGGGCCGGTCTTCGATCGAAGCTCCCGGGATGTCCCGGGGGCCACTACCGAGGACCGGCGGCGGCTGGGTGCGCCTCTCCCTCGTCGGGTGGTGCGTTGCGCTGTCGCGCCCCGAGGGTGTCGTAATCCCTACCCACGGGGACGCGTGTACATCACCAGACTACAAAGCGTCGGTGACAGCGCGCATGTACGGCAAAGGGAGCGGTCCCCTTCGATTGCTTCGAGTGGGAACCGCTCCCTTCACGACGTCTTACTTCGCGCCCGCCGCACCGCGGCGGATGCCCAGACGGTCAACCAGGGCACGGAAGCGCTGGATGTCCTTCTTGGCCAGGTACTGCAGCAGACGGCGGCGCTGACCGACCAGGATGAGCAGACCACGACGGCTGTGGTGGTCGTGCTTGTGGGTCTTGAGGTGCTCGGTCAGGTCCGAGATACGGCGAGAGAGCAGCGCCACCTGAACCTCGGGGGAGCCGGTGTCGCCCTCCTTCTGGCCGAACTCGGTCATGATCTGCTTCTTCGTAGCGGCGTCGAGCGACACGCGTACTCCTCGTGATGTCTTCGAGTGCCTCCGAGTGCCCCTGGTCTACGTCTCAGGGGGGCTTCCGTGACTCGGGAGGCCGGGATGGGCCGTCGGGCGCTTCCTTCAGGTTCTCCGAGTGGAGGTCCGGGGGAGCGTAGACATGCGGCCGTTACACAGGTTACCAGTCTGGGGTCGATGCCTTGCCGGGGGCTACCGCCGGCCCGCGCGGGCCGGGATCAGCCGCTGCTGCGGTAGCCGTCCATCAGGGAGACCTGCGGGCCTTCGTCCTGCTCACCGCTCTGGCGCTCGACCTCCTTCATACCGAAGACGACGGTTCCGCGCTCGTACACGATGTCGAAGTCGTTGGCGAACAGGTCCATGCTCGGCCTGTCCGCATCGTCGGGAAGGACGAGGAGCAGCCGCTCCTTGCCCGTTTCGGGGTCGAGGCTGACCACGGAGGAGAGGGCGGCTCCGGCATTCTCCCGGTAGGCGATCACGTTGTCGCCGCTCATCCTGACCGGATACATCGGCCGGTCGGGCTTGGCGTCGAACTTGAGTACGGAGTTTCCCGTCCTCAGGTCGAAGGCGACGATCTCGTTGGGTGGCATCTTGGTGAGGCCCGGTTCGTACATGTCACGGGGTTTGGTCGCCATGTAGAGCTGCCGTCGACCGACCACCACTCCACTGCACCGTTCGACCTCGGCACTGAACGTTTCGTCGCAGTTGTGGACGTAGCGCCGGTCGGGCAGTGGGATCGTCGCGCGGTTCCTGCCCCGGTCGTCCAGCGAGTGCAGGTAGTCGATGACCCCCTCGTCGCCGGTGGCGACGGCGATGACGGCCGGCTCCGAAGAGGCCAGATAGACGCTTTCGATCCCCTCGGCGACCCGGTGCGTCCACTCGGCCCTGCCCGTACGCGGGGCGACCTTCTGCACCCGGAACAGCCGGTCGGCCGAGTCTCCGCAGGACTGCAGCGCGAGCAGGCCGCGCCCTCCGGCGAATCCGACGTCGTTGCAGGTGCGGGCCTTCACGTCGGACCAGAGCCGCTCCCCGGTCGTCATGTCGTACGCCGCCGAGCCCCGGCCCCAGCTGGCGACAACCGTGCCACGGGTCATCGTCACGTTCACGCTCGACGAGCCGCTGTCCCCGACGGGCAGCGGTTCTTCCCAGAGCTTCTTGCCCGAGTCGATGTCGACCACGGCGAGGTGATCGCACGGCCTCTCGGACCGCGCCCCCTTCTCGCCCTTCGCGTGCTCTTCCTTCGCGGACCGCTTGCCGGGCACGGCCACGGCCGTCCTGCCGTCGACGCTGACGTGCCGGGTCACGGCACAGAGCGGGCCCGCGAACTGGATCTCCCACTTCTTCTCGGCAGTGCCGATCTCCATGCCCCTGATGACGTCGGCGAAGCTCTTCGCCGCGATGGAACCGGAGACCCATGTGCCCTTCGTCGAGGCGCTCCGCCCTTCCTTCAGCTTCTCCGTCCACCCGACGGCGACCTGCCCTTCAGGGGTCTTCGGAACCGTCTCCACCGTCTCCCTGATCGCGTCGGGCGGCTGCTGGGCGGCGGACGCCCGCGCCGTGCCCTTCTCCTCGGTCAGACTCCACACGGCCCAGCCGCCCGCGAACAACGCGGCGGTCAGGGCCAGGACCACGCCGAAGACGAATACGGTACGGCGCTTCTCGCGCGCGCCCACGGCGAGCGTGGACTGGGTGTACGGCGAGGGGGACGGTGGTGGCGGCGGGCCGAAGCTCACGCTGGAAAGCCTTTCGTCAGATCGGGGCGTCAGCTGGTCAGGGCCCGCGCCGAGGCGTAGACGTCGAAGACCGCGAGGGTCAGCGGGACGAGTGTGAGCAGCACGAAGGACTCGGCGATCTCCACGAAACGGCCCCAGAAGGGCGTCACACCAGTACGTGACATGACCAGTCCGATGCCGGTGACGAGGGCGGCCGCCACCCCCACCGCCGTGACGAGCCAGATCGTGCGCAGGTCGAGCGCCGCGCCGTCCCCGGCCGACCCGCTGGGCAGGTCGAGGCAGCGGCCTACGCCGAGCAGGACCAGGGCGACCAGACCGGCGACCAGAACGGTGGAGACCTGCGCGGTGTAACGGAACAGGTGCGCCCGCATCAGCATCGAGATGCCGCTGGCGAGCGCCACAAGCTGCGCCCATCCGTTCCCGGAGAGGCCGAGCACCGCGGTCGAGCCGATCACCACGAGCGCGCATCCGCCGACGAGACCGACGAGCAGTTCGTGGCCCCGGCGTGCCTGCGCCGCGACGCGTCCGGCGTCGACGGGCTCCGGCGGGGCGGGGTCCTCTCCATAGGTGCCGTGCGCGCCGTGCGGTGCCTCGAAACCGATGGGAAGGCGGGCGAACCGCATGGAGAGGCCGGGCAGAAAGGCCAGCGCTCCGACACCCAGCGGCGCGCACAGCGCGGCGGTCTCGACAGGCTCCAGCTGTCGCAGCGCCGCCAGGAAGGTGGCAAGCAGGCCGACGGCGGAGGCGAAGACGAAGGCGACAAAGGGGCTGTCGCTGCGTGGCGACACCAGGGTGAGGATCACCGACGCGGTCAGGACTGCCGCACAGACGAGCAGGAACTGCAGCCGCCCCACGCCCTGCCCGTCCGTCGCCGGCAGCAGCCCGGAGCCCGCCACCGCCATGTTCGGCAGTGCGCCGAGCCCGAGGGCGACGGCCGAGCCCCGGTCGTCGTACACGCGTGCCCGCACCCCGGCGAGGATGAGCAGCAGGGCCCCGGCGACGGCGGCGAGGATCCCCGGCAGGCCGTGCATGTCGTGGCGGGGGTCGGCGGTCCAGGCCACGCAGGCAAGGAGGGCCGACAGTACGGTGCCACCGGTCAGCCCGGCGACTCTCGTCAGATCGTCGTTCCACAGCACGCGGTCGCGGGTCACGGCCGACGCGACGACCTCGGACACGTCGTCGAAGACGGCCGGGGGCAGCGATTCGGAGAAGGGGCGCAGCGTGAGGAGTTCACCGTCGAGGATGCGCTGGGCGGCGAAGGTGCGGGCGCTGTCGAGGACGGCGCCGTCGCGGCGTACGAGGTGATAGCCGACCGGGGCGCCCTCGGCGGGGCTCTGCCGGGAGAGCCGCAGGATCTCGGGGTAGATGTCAGCGACGGGGATGTCGTCGGGCAGCGCCACGTCGATGCGGCTGTCGGGCGCGACAATGGTGACCCGACAGAAGCCGAAGGCCGTACCGGCGCCGGCCGCGGCCCCGTTTCCTGCCGGTTCTCCCATGCGGCTTGCGTGGCCCGGTCGCCCGGGGCCGGTGACCGTCGTGGACGCCGTCGTGCTCACCTGCTGCTCCCCCTCAGTGATGAGGCCGGCCTCGCTTCCGGCCACGGTCAACTCCGGTGCATGTGTTGCTGATGTGGCGCGCCACGTTCACCGACTGTGCCGCATTGCTCGGCGCGGCACGGGAAAACCGGCCCACCTGGCTGATTCCTGCGCCGCACCCCGCCCCGTACCGCGAAGTGCCCCCATTCTGCGGCCGGTTGACCGGTCCGTCGGCTGGCCGGATCAAGCGCCGCGCATGTGCACTTCCGGCACCCTAGCGCCGGGAGGTGACTCTTGGTGTCAGTAGGATCACACGGCGATCGCATCGCCCGCTCACCGGGCGGTGAACGGAACGCCCGCCCCGACAAGGGAATTGGTGCTCAGTGAGCCACATCGTCGTGAAGCGCCCGCCTCGAACACTGCCCTCCCCAGTCCCCACCGACGAGGTCGTGCTGCACCCCCCGCCCGAGCTGCCGCGCGGGCAGCAGGAGGGCGCGATGATGCAGCTGCTGCCCATGCTCGGCATGGGCGGGTCCGTGGTGTTCTTCTTCATGCCGAGTGCGCATCCGTTCATGAAGGTCATGGGCATGGTGATGGTGGCGTCGACGGTGGCCATGTCCGTGGCCATGCTGATCCGCTATCGCCGCGGGAACCAGGGGCAGTTGGCTGACCTTCGGCGGGACTACCTCGGCTACCTGAAGCAGACCCGGCGTACCGCCGTCGACACGGCGCGGGCACAACGCGACGCGCAGTACTACCTCCACCCCTACCCCGATCAGCTGTGGGCCCTGGTCGCCGAGGGCAGCCGGGTCTGGGAACGCCGCCCCGGAGACGAGGACTTCGGACAGGTGCGCGTCGGCCTGGGCCCGCAGACACTCGCCACTCCACTGGTGCCGCCGCAGACCGCCCCCGTGGACGAACTGGAGCCGCTCACCGCCGGCGCGATGCAGCGCTTCCTCGCCGCGCACAGCACGCTGGAAGACCTGCCGATCGCCATCTCGCTGCGGGCCTTCTACCACGTGACGGTCAGCGGGGACCCTGAGACGGCACGGGGCACGGGGCGTGCGCTCGTCGCCTCCCTGGCCTCACTGCACTCCCCCCAGGACCTGGTGATCGCCGTCGGGGCGGGATCGGCTGCCGCGCCCGCCTGGGAGTGGACCAAGTGGTTGCCGCACTGCCAGACACCGGGGGTCGCCGACGGAGCGGGCAGCCGCCGACTCATCACCGGTGACCCGGCCGAACTGGAGGCCGTGCTGACGACCCGCCTCCATGGGCGTCCGCGCTTCCACCCCGACGGGCCCCCACTGCCGGACGAGCCGCACCTCGTCGTCGTGCTCGACAGCCTGTCGTTGCCTCCGACGGCAGCACTCGCGTCGGCCGAAGGACTGCAGGGCGTCACGGTGGTGGAGATCGTGTCGGGCGACCTGGCGCACGGACGCGGCGATCTGTCGCTCACGGTGCGTCCGGGTGCGCTGCGCATCGAGTCGGGCCACGGGCTGGTGTACGAGGGCACTCCGGATGTCCTTTCCTACGAAGGGGCCGAGGCGCTGGCACGGCAACTCGCCCCGCTGCGTGTCCCGTCCGGTGGCGATGACGACGAACCCCTGCTGGCCAACCTGGAGTTCACGGATCTGCTCAACCTCGGCGACGCCGACTCGGTCGACACGAGGCGGACGTGGCGCGCACGCTCGCTCGCGGAACGGCTGCGTGTTCCCATCGGCGTCGGTGAGGACGGCCGCCCCGTGATGCTGGACCTCAAAGAAGCGGCGCAGGAGGGCATGGGACCGCACGGGCTGTGCGTAGGAGCCACCGGTTCCGGCAAGTCGGAGCTGCTGCGCACCCTGGTGCTCGGCCTCGCCGTGACGCACTCCTCGGAGAGCCTGAACTTCGTCCTCGCGGACTTCAAGGGCGGGGCGACCTTCGCCGGCATGGCGCAGCTGCCGCACGTCGCCGCGGTCATCACCAACCTGGCGGACGACCTCACCCTCGTCGACCGCATGGGTGACTCCATCCGGGGCGAGCTCAACCGCCGCCAGGAACTGCTGCGGGACGCGGGCAACTACGCGAACATCCACGACTATGAGAAGGCACGTGCGGCGGGCGCCGCGCTTCAGCCGATCCCGTCCCTGGTGCTGGTCATCGACGAGTTCAGTGAGCTGCTCACCGCGAAGCCCGATTTCATCGACATGTTCGTGCAGATCGGCCGCATCGGCCGATCGCTCGGCGTGCATCTGCTGCTGGCTTCGCAGCGCCTGGAAGAGGGCCGACTGCGAGGTCTGGAGACGTACCTCTCGTACCGCGTCGGGCTGCGCACCTTCTCGGCCGCCGAGTCGCGCGCCGCTCTCGGGGTGCCGGACGCGTACCACCTGCCGAACGTGCCGGGCTCCGGCTACCTGAAGTTCGGCACCGACGAAATGGTGCGCTTCAAGGCGGCGTACGTATCCGGTGTGTACCGGTCGGGATCGGGGCAGGCCGCCGCTCCAGGCGGTCAGCGCCCCGTGGACCGCCGTCCGGTGCTGTTCACCGCGGCCGAGGTGCCAGTACGCTACGCGACCGCGACGGTGCCCGAACCGCGTGCCGCCACGGGGCCTGGCACGCACGACGCGGACGACGCGCTCGCCGACACCGTCCTCGACGTGATCGTGCGCCGCCTGGAGGCACAGGGCCCGGCCGCCCATCAGGTATGGCTACCGCCGCTGGACAGCCCGCCGCCCCTGGACGCACTGCTCCCGGGACTCACGGCCGTGGCAGGGCGCGGTCTCACCCAGCCCGGCTACGAAGGGGCGGGACGTCTCGTCGTACCGCTGGGACTGGTCGACAAGCCGTACGAACAGCGTCGCGACCCCTTGTGGTGCGACTTCTCCGGGGCGGCCGGCCACATGCAGATCGTCGGCGGACCCCAGTCCGGGAAATCGACGCTGCTGCGCTCGCTGATGGCGGCCTTCGCCCTCACCCACACCCCGTACGAGGTCCAGTTGTACGGCCTCGATTTCGGCGGTGGCGGAATGGCTTCCATCGCCGGGCTCCCCCACATCGGCGGCGTCGCCTCGCGCCTCGACCCCGAGCGGGTGCGACGCACGGTCGCCGAGGTGTACGGCGTGCTGTCCCGGCGTGAGGAGTACTTCCGCGCGGCGGGCATCGCGTCGATCGCCGACTTCCGCGCGCGCAGGGCCCGGGGCGACATCTCGGTGACCGACCAGCCGTGGGGTGACGTCTTCCTGATCATCGACGGGTGGGGCAACTTCCGCACCGAGTACGAGGGTCTGGAGCCGGCCGTTCTCGACATCGCCGCGCGGGGGCTCGGCTACGGCATTCATCTGATCCTCACCGCCTCACGGTCCATGGAGGTCCGCGCGAACCTCAAGGACCACCTCATGAACCGTCTCGAACTGCGGCTCGGCGACACGATGGACTCCGAGTTCGACCGCAAGGTCGCTGCCAACGTCCCCGCCGGCGTCCCCGGTCGCGGCCAGACGCCCCAGAAGCAGCACTTCATGGCGGCCGTCCCCCGTATGGACGGGCTGTCCTCCGACACGGAGCTCGCCGAAGCCACGGCGGCCCTGGTCGCCGAGGTCGCCCGCCACTGGACGGCACCGGGTGCTCCCGCGGTCCGTCTGCTGCCGCGAGAGCTGCCGGCCGGCGGACTGCCGCCGGGCAACGCCTTCCCGGACCGGGGCCTCTCCTTCGCCCTCGACGAGAACAACCTCGGGCCTGTCTTCGTGGACTTCGAGCAGGACCCGTTCTTCCTCGTCTTCGGCGAGAGCGAGTCGGGCAAGTCCAACTTGCTGAGGCTGCTCATCAAACGGCTGACGGAGCGCTACAGCGGTGACGTCTGCAAACTCTTCGTGGTCGACAACCGCCGCTCCCTGCTCGACGTCACCCCGGCCTCCCACCTGGCCGAGTACATCCCGATGTCCAACGCCATGGACCACCACATGGCGGCCCTGGCCGACCTCATCCAGCGGCGCACCCCGCCCGCGGACGTCACCGCGCGTCAGCTCCGCGAGCGCAGCTGGTGGCAGGGCCCGACGGTGTACGTGATCGTCGACGACTACGACCTGGTGTCGACGTCCAGTGGCAACCCACTGGGGAGCCTCACCGAACTCCTCCCCTTCGCCCGTGATGTGGGCGTGCGCTTCATCATCGCCCGGTCGACCGCGGGAGCGGCACGGGCGTCCTACGAGCCGTTCATGCAGCGCATGAAGGAACTCGGTGCCCAAGGCGTCATCCTGGCCGGCGACCCGGAGGAGGGTGACCTCCTGGGCGGGGTACGGCCCCGGCCCATGCCGGTGGGGCGGGGGGTCTTCGTGTCACGGAAGCGGGGGAAGCCGATGGTGCAGACAGGTTGGGTGGACGGGGAGTTCTGACCGCTGCCGACCGGGACGGGCCGCCGGCCCGCACGAGCCTTCCCAACCTCTGAACAGCGACGGAACCGCCCAAGTAGGGTGGAGTCACAGCTCTTTCGTACGTTGTGAAGGGACCCCTCCGCCATGACCGAAGCACCCGACACCTCGGCGCAGGACAAGGCTCGCAAGGAGCGTGAGAAGGAAGAGCTCTACGCCCTGGACATCTCCGGCGTCGAATGGCACAGCGCGCCGGGCACGGAAGAGCACGAGGAGCGGGTGGAGATCGCCTACCTGCCCGCGGGCGCCGTGGCCATGCGGTCGTCGCTGGATCCGGAGACGGTGCTGCGGTACACGGAGGCGGAGTGGCGGGCGTTCGTCCTGGGGGCGCGGGACGGGGAGTTCGACCTGGAGCCGACCGTGCGCAATGGCGGGGTCGCGGCGGCCGAGTGACATGGGGCGGCCTGTCGGCCGGCCCCACGAAGTACGGGGTGGACGCCTCCCGCGCGCGTCCACCCCTCACCCTCTACACCGAGCATCTGCCCGGCCTCACTGGAAGTAGCTGGCACCCTTCAGGTCGCCGCCCCGGTAGTCACCACCGGCCTGGCCGACCTTCTGCCCGATGTCGACGAGCGCGCGATGGATGGCCTCGACGTGCTTGTCCCACTGCTGCTGCTTCGCGACGTACGCCTTGTGTGCCTCGCCCTCCCACCCCTCGGCCACCTTGGCGACGGCCCGCTTGATGTCCGCGAGGTCCGCCTCCAACTGCTTGGCCTGGATGCCGAGTTCGGTGGTAATAGCGTCAAGGCCGCCATATTTGACCGCGAGTTCTCCCATGTGCACGTTTGCCATGCCCTGCCCCGTCTCTCGGTGGTTGGGGGAAGTCCCCCGGAAGCGTCAGTGGTTCAGTGGCTGCTGATTTGTTCAGTAGCCACTGATCGGTTCAGTAACTGCTGATCGCCGAGTGCTGTCCGCCGTACTGGACGTCGATACCGTCCATGGTCGACCGGACCTGGTCCTCGAGCCCATCCGTGAGCTTCTCGTTGCCGCTGATGCCCTCGAGGAAGTCGACCAGGATATTTCCGACCGCCCTCATGTGCTCGTTGATCTCGGTCTGCTTCCTGTCGAAGGCGTGTGCTCCGATGCCTCGCCAGTTCCCTTCCATCATGTCGAGCGTGCCCTGAAGGCGCTTCAGCTGCTTCTGGACCGAGTCGTATTTGCCCACGATCTCCTTCTTCAGAAGCGCCACTTGCTCGTTGTTCAACTTCTGGCCGTCAGCCACGGCTGGGCTCCCTTCGTGAACTGTCGTTGGGATGTAGCAGGTGTTCTCGTATCCAGCTCAGGCCCGGCGCCGAGCGCGCGCCGCCGCGGAGGCTCCGCCGCCGATCACCACGAGTACGGCGAGGCCGCCCAAGGCCGGCCACAGCCAGTTGTTGCTGTCGTCGTCCGAGGACTGCGCGGCGGCGGAAGTCCCTTTGCCGTCCGAGGCCACTTCCTTCGGGGACTGCGACGGCGCGGCGGGCGTGGAGACATCAGAGGGCGAGTCACCGCCAGGGGAACCGACACTCACGGTCTTCTTGTTGGTGATGGGGTCGACGTCCGCGGGCCCGGGCTTCCCCTCGCCCTTCACGACATTGCGGGCCGGCCGGATCAGTCCGTAGCCGAGGTAGTCGCTGGGCTTGTCCTTCGGCCAATCGCGGCCAGCCGTGTCGATGAGGACGCGAAGGACCTGGTTGGCGGTCCAGTCGGGGCGCTTGGACCAGACGAGGGCGGCGGAGGCGGAAGCGATGGCGGTGGCGGAGCTGGTGCCGCCACCGCCTTCGTCGCAGTAGGAGCGGAAGGTCTTGTCGCACCAGCGTGGGATGTCGAGGCCGGGGGCAGCGAGGTCCACGTACTCTCCGTACTCGGAGAACTTGGCGACTTTACCCGTCTTGTCTGCGGCAGACACTCCGATGACGTTCGGGTACGCAGCAGGGTATCCGATGAAGTTCTTCTTTTCTGCGTCATTACCGACACCTGCGAACATCAACTTACCCTTTGCCTGGGCGTATTCCACCGCCTTCTTTTCACTGGGCCTCAGGTACTTACCGGTAAAGGACATATTGATGATCCGCGCATCACTGTCGGCCGCGGCCCGAATGGCTTCCGGAATCCCGCTCGTTGTACTGCCTTTGAACTTCTTCCCGAGGCCAGCCCGAAAGGAGATTACCTCGGCTCCGGGGGCCAGCCCCTTCAGCCCCTCCCGACCGGACCCCACGATGAGCTCCGCCATTGTGGTGCCGTGGCTGTCGTAGTCGTCCAACGGGCCGCCGGTCATCCCTGACAGATCCATGCCCGGCCTCACTCGTCCCTCAAGGGAAGGAGTGTCGGAAACTCCTGTGTCGATGACTGCCACTTTGATGCCCTCACCAGTGCTGGCCTTCCACAGGTTCTCGGCTTCCATGGCTTCCAGGTACCACTGCTTCGACCGCACGTCTTCGGCAGCCGCGTCCGGAACCATTCCTACAGCCAAAAGCGTCAACACACCGATCACCGGACTCACAAGGACGAACCGTCTCCGCTCATGGCTCATCCTCATGATGTTCCAACTGCCACGTCGGTCGAGTCCCGACTCCATGCCCTGCACTTCCTCGCCCACGGTTAATCAATCACTGGTGGAACACGGCGTCGGGCGGTTGCGTCTCGTCGCCCTCGTCCACGTCACTGGCCCGTGGGGTTCCCCCACCGTCTTCCTCATCGGAGCGCCGCCGACCGACGACGGAGTTTCGCACCAAGCCAGCACCTCCGGGGGTGAAGCCGCTTCTATGGATTCCGGAGGTCCGCTCGCGAGCCATCGGAGTACCGACCACGCCGCCTTGGCTGTTGACGTTCCGGGACGGAGTCTGCCCTCTGGCGCCGTTGCCCTGAGGAGCGTTTCCCCCGGGCCTTCGCTGCCCGACACCGCCGCCCGTGGCGCGCGAGCCGCCCGAAGCTTCAGTGCCGGCCACAGGCCCTCGCGGCATTCCGGTTCCGCTCGACTCGGGCGCCGGCCCTGGGCTTGGCCGCCCACCGACCACACCCTGAGCAGGCTTGGCACCGTTAGCGTTCGGGATGCCAGGCCGCGGGCCCGCCTCACCGAGACGTCGCGGAGTGCCACCCGTAATGCCGCGGCCCATAGGCGGTTGCCCGGAGGCTGTCGGGGTGCTGACGCTCCGTCCCTGCGCGGCCGGATTGGCCGGGGTGGTGCGACCGTTCGGTATCGCCGGTCCGCGCCCAGTACTGTCCTGCGGCCTTCCCGGGCCGACCGGCCCGGTACGCCCCTGCGCGGGCGGTGTCTGTTTCGAGGTCACTGCGGGACTGGGCGCACGCGCGGTGAGGCCACGTGCATTCGGGGTCGGACGGCCGTTCCCAAAAGGTGGAACCAGCAGTACCTCGTGGGACGTTGGGCCGGGAGTTGGTGACGGAGGTCCAGGCAGGTGGTCAGTGGCCTGCGGAGGCAGGGTCGGAGCGCTGTCGATCTCCGTACCCACCACTCGTTCCGGAGTGACACGGGGGCTGCGCCCGTCAAGCCGGGACGGTACGGAAGCGTCAGGCGAGCCAGCACCGCCTGACGCCGCCACGTCCGCCGAGTGGGCAGGCGAGCCCGCTTGGGCGCCAACGAGTGTTGCGGCAGAGGACTGTCCGCCCAGCCCATCTCCACGCGATACGGGATCACTGCCCTGAACCGGTTCCGGAACCCCCACTTCAGGCATCGTCGAAAACCTAGGCGGCTCCTGGCTCGCCATCCCGTCCTGCGACACCCGATAGAACGATGCCAGCCGGTTCATCTGGTTGATCGCTTCTTGACGGTGCTTCTCCGCCTTGACCGCGGCGCCGTACTCCGCGTTGCCCTCGACCCGTTTCGGAGAAGGAATGTCCTTCACGTCCTTCGGATCAGCACGGTTGTCCCGGGGCGGCATGGAGGCACGCACGGACGTCAGCCCCGCACCTGCCGAGGCCATATGGGTGCTCGCGGCCCCAGCGAAGTCCGAAAGCGTGTGCGTGTCCTTGACCAGGTTCTTTCCCCATTTGCGAAACGCCTCTCCCGCTTCGCCCTCCCAGTCGACCCTGTCGATGTGCCGACCGAGCTCCCGGGCAGCCTCGGCGATCGCGTTCCGCGCCTTCTCCAACGCCTCCCCGGCGCTCTCCATGTCGCCTGGTTCAGCCTGCTCGACCAGGTCGATCATGTCGTTGAGGCGATGCCCTTCGAAGCCCACTAGGACCACCCTGCGTCGGACTTGTCGCTACCGTGGCCACCGTGCGCGTCAGGCTTGCCGCCGCGTTCACGCTCGCCCGGCATCTCCTGGCGGCCGACCCTGGTCTGGATCGCCCAGAATCGCTGCCGCAGGTCCTCTTCGAGGTTGTCGAAGCCGACGTCGGCTCCGTGCACGGCGATCCCCATTGCGTCGATCTGCTCACCCAGCATCTTGGAGAGCGAGGTGAGCCGCTCGTGGACCTGTTCATACTGCGAGTGCAGCCCGTCGGCCCCAGGAAAGGCACTGCCCGGGCCACTGAAGGACGTCCGGGAGACCTTCTGCGCACCGATCCTCGACGAGCCGCCGGCCGAACCTTCGAACTCTGTGAGAAGCGTGTTGATGCGCTGCCGGAACGTCTTCAACGCTTCCAGCCCGCGCTTGACATCAGCGCCTGACGACGGCGCCGTACCCCCGTGCCCGTCCGCAGGAAGCACCAGGCCTTCCCTCCCCGTTACCCGCCTGCCCGCCCCTCTCGGGATCACAGCGCGGCTGGTGGTCACTTATCGCGCCCGTGGCACTCTAGTCACTCTACGTTTGGCGTCCAACTGAGCCTTGCACCAATGGGGTTAGGAACGAGCCATGTCCACGCGGACAGCGGTCCCTCAAAAGCCACCATCCGCCGCAACTGGGCGGGAAGGAAGGCAGCCGTCGGCCACCGAGATCGAACTCCTGGGCGACAACCCGGCCTACTCAAAGGGGCGTTGCTAGGTTGAGTTGAAATGCTGTCATCCGGGAGAAGTGCACCGCGCACACGGGGGAAGGGGCTCGCGCATGGCGTGGGACGAGTGGGAGCAGCTGAAGTCTCAGGCAGCTGAGCGGCAGTCAACACACATGCAGCTGAATCAAGTTGAACCGGGAACGGGCGGGAGCACCGCACCGGATCCGGCCTCGTACGGTGATCTGCGCGTCACCCAGGCTGACCTGGCGAAGATCGGTGATCATGCTTTCAAGCTGTACGACCGCCTGTGGAAAGAAGCCCGAGTAGCCGTCCCCAGCAGCGGCAAGGCCGCGAGCGATCTCACCGGGCAGGGATTCGCCCTGGGCGGCGGGCTCCAGCACGTGTCGACGCGCTGGGAAGAGCAGCTCAAGTCTCTCCGGGACGCGTGTGCACACATCGCCAACCACATGCAGGCCACCAAGAAATTGCATGCCGACGACGAACATTACATCCGGCGCCAGATGAGCAGCATCGACATGCTCGATGCCGGCTTCGACGAACGGATCGGTCAACCCGGAAAAGACAACCCACTTTACGGCCCGCCGAGCAAGAAGCAGAAGGACGGCTGATGGACCTCGATGCGCTTCGCTTCGCCAACTACAAGCTGCTCGACGAGGCCGTCAGCGACTGGTCGAGAATGGTCGACAACCTCGACGAGCTCAAGGAAGCCGCCGGCAAAGGGCTTGCGGGTGCGGCCAAGAAGGCCAACTGGGCGGGATACAACGCCACTGTCTCGCGAGAGTTCATCGGCAAGACGGCCGCGGAGTTCGAGGATGCCCTCACCCAGGCCAGGACCATCTGGAAGATCCTTCGAGATACGCGCGACGAGCTGCAGAAGCACAGCGAAGATCTCGTTCGGGTCATCGCGGCCGGCTTGAAGAAGAATTTGACCGTCGCGCCGACCAGTGGCGGCGGATTCAACGTATCCATGAACATTCATCCCGATCGCGCCGCGAAGGGAACTTCACTACCGGACCACGGCCAGCGTGACGTCGACGCTCTGCGCGACGAGGTCCAGAAGATCCTGGACAAAGCCACGGAGAGCGACAACTCCGCAAGCATGGTGCTGCAGGCGGTTGCAGACCAGAGCACGCTCGGGTTCTCCGACGTGAGCTACCGCGACAGAGACGGTGCGGTAGCAGCCGTCAAGGAGGCCGACGAACTGTCCAGGTTGGCGAAGAAGGACCCATCCGACCTGACCGTCGCGGAGTTCGACCGGCTGTATTCCGGACTCAAGAAGTACGCGGACGACGGACTCTTCTCAGAACGGTTCGCCACCAGTCTCGGCGCGAAGGGAACGTTGGAGTTCTGGGCCAATATCAATGATCCGAACGCGAATCCCCAGCTGAACCACGCGAGGCATGAGAAGTTCGACGACCTTCAGAAGAATCTGAGCCTGACGTTGGCCACCGCAACCCAGAGCGACTCACTCGGCATGACCGAATGGGCGAGCAAGGTGGTGGATCTCGGAAACCGTCCGATCGGGAACAGCGGCCCCGTGGGATTCCAGGTCATGAGCAACCTGATGCGCTGGGGTGATTTCGACGACCAGTTCTTGCGCGACTACGGCTCCAGGATGATGGCAGCCGAAAGAGAACGAACAGCGAATGGCGAAGGGCGAGCATGGCAGCGTACAGGCACAGATATTCATTTGAACCGGACGAAGAGCGACACCGGGTGGGACCCTTTGACCGGCTATCTGAAAAGCTTGTCGAATAACCCTGATGCCGCGACAGGATTCTTCAATGAGCCGTTTGTGTCGGCGGGGAGTGAAGGCAACCCGTTCGAGGGAAAGGGTAAGTCCAACTTCCAGTACCTCTTCGAAGAGCGAAATTGGCCCGTCGACTTCAACTCCGAAGGGGAAGCGAGTAACACGGGACGTAACAACTTGGCGCTTGCCCTTGAGTCCGCCACTACCGGCCACCCGGCAGGAGAACTGCTGCCGCCGAAGGACCAAATGCCACACAATGCTGAACAGAGCAAGCTCATGGAGAACTTGGTCTCGTCGATTTCCGACGACTCCAAACGCCTGACCGATCACCCCTACTTGGCTGACAGCGTGGGCCAGATCGCTTCAGAGTACCTTCCGGACATCAATCGAGCCATGACCGACGATCACGACCGAGACACGGACAGGCTTTTCCCTGTGGCTGGTTCCGAAGCCAGCTTGAATCACAGGGACGCGACACGGTTCCTGTTCGCCATCGGCCAGAGCAGCCAAGGATACGCGGCGGTAGAAGTGGGCCAGAAGTCCTACATGGCCAACCTCATGGAGTATCACATGAACCCAGACCTGCCTGCCGAGCTCCGCTACAGCAGCAACCCAGAAAAGAGTATCGATCAGATCGCATACGGATCCGGGGAGGTCTCCGGAACTCTGGCCATTGGACGTCAAGAAGCCGTAGCAGGACCTGCAGAAGCCAGCGACAAGGCATACGGGGAGTCCGTATCCCAATGGAAGAATGCGGTCTCCGGAGGAATTGGGACTGGAATCGGTGTAGGCACTGCATACTTTGCCAACCCCATTACAGGGGCTGCCGTCGGAGGTACCGCAAGCACCGTGAGCAGCATGGTTCTGGAATCCCTTTTCAAGGATGCCGAAGGGCAGGCGAAACCGAATGCCGGCCCCGTAATGGGAGAGCGCTGGGAAAACGGATTGGAATTGAACAGCAAGTACAGCGAGCAAGGAGCAGAACATGCGCGTGCAGCCCACCACCGAAGCGATATGGATGAAATCGGAGAAACGGCGCGGATCGCTGCGCAACGCGGGTTCCAGGCCGCTGGCGTAAATGTGCCACTCATGGCATCCGACATTCATACAGCCATTTGAATTTTCGTCTTTGCTGCCGGAGAGGATGCAGTGTTCCAGCTACGCGTTCATGGGTCGAAGTCACGAAAAAGATCCGGTCTGGCTCTACTCATGGGATTCCTGGCGGCTCTCGCCCTGTCAGCTTGCTCAGAAAAGGAAGGAGAGAGAGAATACTCGCTTCCCCATTCCCTGTGCAACGTACAAGTCAAGCCTGCGCTGCTTGAATCCTTCATGCCTGACGGCAAGCATGTTTCCTCCCGCCGAGAACATCCATCCGGCGGGACCGAGCGATGCCAAATTCTGGTGGATGGAAGGGTTGCCCTCCGAGCCAGCCAGGTGTGGTGGGACGAACGGGGCGGCGTCACGGACGTGGCGTCCGTTCATGCACACGTGGACTCGCCTCCGGTGAAGGTAGGTGAAAAGTACCTCTCCTCAGGAACCGGCGCTGTAGGAAAGGTGGGGTCCTGTAGCGACCCAGCGCACCCGCAGCAAGATCTGTTCACCGTACTTCAGGTCTTCGCGCCCGACCGCAGTGACGCTCGCACGATGAGAAAGCTGATCAGCGACTATACGACTGCGCTGGAAAATTCAGAGATGTGCACCTGAGAGGAAGGAACCTCTTTATCGCGCCGCCGCTCGTCTGCGGCGACGCGCACGCTGCCGGGCATCCCGCAGCGCCGCCCCCGCTCCTCCCAGCCCCGCCACCAAAACGACGGCACCCACAGCAACGTACGTGGCGATCCGAGCAGTGCGTTCCTCCGGCGTCTCCCCCAGATGGAGCTTCGCGGGTGCCGGGGCGTCGGCCCGGGTTGCGCCTTCTCGCGGGGTCGGCGACTCGAGGGGCCGGTCGTCCTCCGTCAGGGCGCGTGCCGGGTCCGCTACACCCCAGCCGACCAGGCGGTCGTGGTCGGCCACCGAGCGTTCCGCTGTCTGTTGGATCTGGGCCGTGATCTGACGAGGTGTCCAGGTGGGGTGCTTGGACTTGATGAGAGCCGCCAAGCCCGCGACGTAGGGGGCCGCGAAGCTCGTGCCGCTGTCGGCGCAGTGGCCGCCTCCCGGGACCGTGGAGATCATGTCGACTCCCGGAGCCGCCACATCCACGAAGTCGCCGGACTGGGAGAAGGCGGCTCGTTCGTTGTTGCGGTCCGAGGCCGCCACCGCGAGCACGCCCTCGTAGGACGCGGGGTAGGTCTTCTTGATATTGCCGCCCAGGCCGTCGTTGCCTGCTGAGGCGACCACCACCCGTCGCTCCCCGAGTGCCCTGTCCACCGCCCGCTTCAGTTCTGGCGCGGGCTCCGCCGCGTTGGCGGTGTCCTGGGAGATGTTGATGACGTCCGCGTCGGAGTCGACCGCGTGGTCGATGGCCTTCGCGAGTGTCGCCGCGGTGCCGTGTCCCTCCGCGTCGTTCTGCGTGATCGGGATGATGGTCGCGTCCGGCGCGAGGCCGACGAAACCGGTGCCTTTGGCAGGGCGTGCCGCGATGATGCCCGCCACGCGGGTGCCGTGACCGACCCTGTCGGTTGTGCCATTGGCCTTGCCTCGGTCGATCTTTTCGCCCTTCTCGTCCTTGGCTGGGAGAAGGTTGCGGCCGCGGGACGCGTCAACCGCTGGCTTCAGCTGCGGATTCTCGGTGTCCACTCCTGTGTCGATCACTGCCACTCGCACCCCCTTGCCCGTGGACTGGAGCCACAGTTCGTCCAGGAGCACGCGTTGCAGGGACCAGGGGCGCCCCTCGTACTTCTTGGACGGGAACGTGCACTGTCCGGACGCGGACGGAGCGGCGTCGGCGCGCGCCGGCGTCACCACGGCAAGGGCCAGGGTGACCGTGGCTGCCCCTGCCGCCCTTCTCAAGCATCGGGTACGAGCGCCGGTAACGTTCGTCATGTCAGCGCCTCCCCCGCCTCAGGAGCCCTGCGGCTGACGTGCTGCCGCCGTTGAGAGCCGCGGCCCCGTGGGCAGGAACTTGGACCACGCCGCCGGAATCGGGGTCACTTCCGTGTCCTCGTACCCGAGACGCGTCTGGGCCTGTTGTGCCTCCTGTTGTTGCTGCTTGCGCTGCTTCGTGGAGGTGCCGATGCCCACGTCGTCGGTCGCGCTGTCGCTGTTGGACTGCATCGCATACCGGAGGCCCGTATCGGTGACCAGGAAGATGCCCCCGGCCTTGGTCTCTGAGCCGAGGAACTGCCGATAGAGCTGGCCCGAGCCGGGGGTGACGTACGCGCTGGACGAACCGGTGGGGAGCGTGGCCGGGAAGTCGGCGTCTGCCCAAGTGCTGAGGGTGGTCGTGCCGTTGTCGGGGTCGACGTCGCGCAGGACGTTGCAGACAGTGTTGCGACTGCCGCGCGTGGCCGACGCTTCGTTGACGGTCGTCGGCCCCTCACTCGGCCATTCCTTCCCCGCCCCGAACTCCTCCGTCTCGGGGCTGAAGGCCGCGGCGCTCAGTTGCCGAGCCCTCCCGTTCTGCCCCAGAGCCACCAAGTCGGGGCTGCTGAGGAGCAGTTTCGCGGTGAAATCGGAGACCGGGGCGACCCGCCCCGGAAGGACCACGTAATGCTGGGGACCTTCGCCGTCGGTCGCTTTGAGGATCATGCCGACCTTGTCGGCGGCACCGTCCTGCAGACCCGGCACCTTCGCGTCGGCGCCCGGGATGCCGTCGATCTCCGGGAAAGCGATCGCATCACGGGCATGCAGAGTATCGAGCCACTGTTTGGAGACCCGTTGCGGCTCACGACCCGACCCCACAAGGATGCGCAGCAGAAGCCCGCGCTCTTCTCTCTCCGAGATCCGGTACGCGTTGCCGTGTGCGTCGACCACATAGCGTGTCTTGTCGGGGCCCACGACATACAACAGCTCGCCACCCCGCAGCCGTTCACCCCCCTCGGTCCTGTTCCGGTCGCGCTCCCCGAGAACGAACGCCGCTTTCTGGATGCTGCTGCCTCCCTCGACCGGGCGCTCGCAGACTGCCCAGCGCTTGGCGGAGCCCGCCTCGGGCGTCGAGGGCAGGCGGTCGGGGGCGTACGGAATGCCGATGGTGGCGCCGTGCGGGATCGTGCCCTTGTCGAGGACGGATTCGTCGACGTTGATGACCCCGCCCTTGCCGGAGTCGAGGAGAAGCTTCGCGGAGGCCATGTTGAGGACCGGGTGCAGTTGCGGCTTGCCGTGGGTCTCCAGGACGACGTAGCGGGTCGTCGAGTCACTCGCGATGATCACGTGTTCCCTGGGCTTGTCCCAACCCGGTTCGGCCGCCGGCCGGAACATGCCCCACGCGCCGAAGCCCGCCAGGACGATCACCGCGACGATGATGCCGGGCACCACCGCACGCAGAGGGCGTGGGGCCCCCTCCTCCGAGCCGGAGGGTGAGGGCTGGATGAATGCGGCCAGTGTGCGGCGCTTCGCGAAGATGTGCGCGTTGAGTTCGTCCCGCCGTGATGCCATGCGTGTCTGGTTCTCCCCGTGAGCGACTAGTGGTTGTTGCTCCCTCGGGCGGTGACGGACCACGCCCCCGCTCTCCGTTGCCGGGCCGGGCCCCTACTATGCCTGTTGAGTAATCGCTCGTGCGGGCTGGGTGAGGTGATGGGGATTCAATCACTCTGCTCGGCAGGGCAGTTCGGGAGAGTTGCGGGGGTTGGGCTGGTGGCTTCCATGGCCCGTACGCGGGCAGGCAGACGGTCGGCATCCGCGACTCGGACGACGACGCGGACAGCAGGAGACAGCGCGCCAGGCAGGCCGGGGGTGCCCGGTCCCGTCGCCCTCCATCTGCGTGGCTCCTCACGTGAGTTGGGGCGGCCCGGTCTGCTGCGCCTCGTACTGCTGCAGGTCGCCGCCGCTCTGCTCGTCGTGGCCTGGATCATCGATCCACTGGCCGCCGCACCGACGGCACTGGTCTCTGCGGCGCTGGCGCTGTTCGCCGTCGTGCGTCGCCGTGGTCACCCCTTGCATGAATGGCTGGGCACCGCGCAGGCGTTGCGGTCACGCCGCCGCAGCTCCGCGGGGCGATCGATACCGCCGGGTACCGACCCTGCTTTCGCCCCTGCGGTCGAGTGTGACCCTGCCCTGCGCACGTACGCATACAGCGGCCGGGACCGGCGTCAGGTCGGGATGGTGGGCGACGGAACGTTCGTGACCGCGGTACTGCAGGTGGAATCGGACGTGACGGCGTTGCGGGCCGACCGCGGACGGCAGCCGCTGCCGGTGGGCCTGGTCCGAGACGCACTCGAAGTGGACGGCATCCGGCTCGAGTCCGCTCAGATCGTGCTGCACACCCAGCCCGCCCCCGCGTTGCACCTACCTCAGCAGTCCCTGGCCGTCAGCAACTACGCACCCTTGCAGGCCGTCACGGGCGCGCCCGCGGTGCGGATCACCTGGATCGCTCTCAAGCTCGATCCGGAGCTGTGCCCCGAGGCGGTGGCAGCTCGTGGGGGCGGCTTGGGCGGTGCTCAGAAGTGTGTGGTGCGCACTGCGGACCACCTCGCGAGTCGGCTCGCGGGAGCCGGCTTTCACGTGACCGTGCTGAACGAAGAAGAGGTGGCATCCGCCGTCGCGACCTCGGCCTGCGCCAACCCCTTGGTCACGGCTCAGGCCAACCGGGCCGAGGTCCCGGAGCGCAGGACAGAGGAATCCCCCCGCGCGTGGCGGTGCGACAACCGGCGCCACACCACCTATTGGGTGAAGCGCTGGCCGCAGTTGGGGGGATCCGGCGGGCCCGCGCTGCCTCAGCTCGTGGCCCTGCTCACTGCGGTTCCGGCGCTGACCACGACCTTCAGTCTCACACTCGGACGCGGCGCGCGGCATGAGATCGCCTTACGCGGCCATCTGCGGGTGACTGGACGCGGTGAGGCCGAACTCGCCTCCGCTAGGCGGTCTCTGGAGCAGGCTGCCCGTCAGGCCGGGACGGGGCTGGTGCGGCTGGATCGCGAACAGTTGCCGGGCATGCTGGCCACGCTGCCGCTCGGGGGTACTCGCTGATGGCTGCCTCGACTCCCCCGGTCGCGGGTGCCCCGGGCGAACCGGGCAGAGGTCCGTTCGCATCCGCCCTGCGAAGCGGGTTCGGGCTGATGGGGCCTCGGCACGGCAAGCACGTGCTCACCGCCGACCAGGTGGACGCGCTTACGCTGCCGATAGGCGACGACGGGGTGGTGATCGGCGCGGACGCGCAGGGGCGGCCCGCGACTCTTGGAGTCAACCGCCCCACGCCGTACGACATTCTCTTCATCGGCGGGTTGTGGACGGCTCAAATCATCGCGTTCCGGGCTGCCGCGACCGGGGCGCGGGTGGCTGTGGAGACCGGGCGGGCCGAGGCGTGGGGGCAGCTTGTGCGGGCGCTCGGGGTGGGGCCCAGTGGGATGGCTGTGCATGACGTGGGGCGGGTGCCGCCGTTGGGGGCGTCGGCGGGGAGCCCGGTGCTGGTGGTGCGGGACTGCGGGATGCGGCCGCCTCGGGGGCGGGTCGTGGCCGGGCCGTGGCAGTCGGTGCTGACGGTGCTGCCCTATTTGAGTCCCGTCGCGCCTCGGCTCATCCGGCAGGCGCGGCTGGTGGGGGTGCAGCGGGTGTCGCCGGACGAGGCGACGCAGATCGGCCGGTCGTTGGGGCTGCCCGGCGGGGACGTCGATTCGTTGCCCACGCTCGCGGACGGTGTGACCTTGTGGTGTGCCGATCGAGACCGGCAGTACGTGATGACGCAGGCCACCGACGCCGAGACCGGATTGTTGGGTACCGCTCGGCGGATGGACTGAGCCGACCTGGCGCCGGGCAAATCAGGGTGTGATGTCAGGTGTTGGGGCTTTTGCCCGGCACGGTTTGGTGTACGCCGATCACCTCTGGGCGGGGCGTGACGCAATGGACAGCATTGGTGGGGTGGACTGCCCTGCCGTGCTCGTGGTTTTGGTGATTAGGCTGGGACAGGGCGCGACGCCAGAACCCGTGAGCGGGTCGGCGCGTCCCTCAACGGGGAGAGCCAGGCGGATCGGACGACAGGAACGGTCGCCCCCCACCACGGCACGAGGGTGCTCGACCACACCAGGAGGCATTGTGAACAGCGATCGGGACGAGATCCGCGGGGGCTGGGATTCACCCGTCGATGATCAGTCCGACGCGGAGTCCGCTGCCGAGACGACGGGCGAGTTCACCATCGACTATGCGCCGCCCGCCTGGTACACGCAGAACGCTTCGGGGAGTGCGGGCGAGACGCCGTCCGTGCCGCCCGTCTCCTCTCCGCCTGTCTCGTCGTCGCCGACTGCGCCGACGTCTCCGCCTGCCCCGACGTCTCCGCCTGTTTCGTCGCCGCCGCCCGTTTCTTCAGCGTCCGACACTGTTCCGCCCGGCTCCGGTCCGGCGCCCTCCGGTTCGCCGGAGTCCGGGGTGGTGGATTCCGGTGCGGTGGATTCCGGTGTGGCGGATTCCGGTGCGGTGGATTCCGGTGCGGTGGGGTCCGGGGCGGTGGGCTCCGGGGCGGTGGGCTCCGGGGCGGTGGGCTCCGGGGCGGTGGGCTCCGGGGCGGTGGGCTCCGGGGCGGTGGGCTCCGGGGCGGTGGGCTCCGG